>CAZLCE010000010.1:2573-50288 GCA_964558305.1 uncultured Candidatus Bathyarchaeia archaeon | reverse complement strand
TTTTGATTCATGAGGGAGCTTTGGATGTTTTGGCGCATCAGGTTGCAGGCATGCTCATGGACAGAGGAACTATAACGCCTAAGGAGTTGCTTGCATTAGTGCAGAGAGCCTATCCCTATCGTAACCTTACGGAAAACACGCTTTTGGATGTGATATACTTTTTAGACAGCTTAGGCGAATTAAGATTTGAGGAAGAAGGAAAAGTTTTGAAAAGAACACGGAAGACTAGGCGCTACTACTATGAGAATTTATCCATGATTCCAGACGAGAGACGCTATCCGATTATAAATGTGATTTCTGATAGAAAAATTGGCACTTTGGGCGACGAGTTCATGGCTTTGAGGGTTCGTGTTGGTTTGAATTTTATTGTTAGAGGAAGAGTCTGGCGCGTAATTCAGATAGAAGAGGAAACTGGAACTGTCTACGTTGTTCCTTCAGAAGATCCATTGGCAGCAATTCCCGGGTGGGACGGAGAAATACTTCCAGTTCCATTTGACTTAGCACAGGAAACGGGCAGGCTACGAGAAGAAATTGGAAAAACGTTAAAGGAAACTGGAAAAGCTGAAGTTACAGGTGAAAGGCTTGCGGAAAAGCTTGCAATAGGCAAGGATGCTTTGGTTGATGCTGTTAGGGAAGTTGAAGAGCACTTGAAGGAAGGAGCACCATTGCCAACTCATGACCGCATTCTCATTGAGGCTTTTGATAAATATTTGATAGTTCACGCTTGTTTTGGCGAAATAGTGAACCGCACACTAGGAGGCATCTTCGACTCCATACTTTCAGATAGAGAAATCATAATTGGCTGGTGGAACGACGGCTACCGCATATTGATAGAGACACCGCGAGATTTAACGCAAAACGAAGTTGAAAAAATGCCAGCAATGCTCTTTAATCTGACAGATGAAGCGATAGATAGAGCCTTCAACGATTATTTAGAGGCTAGGTTTCCATTCTCTTACAAAATGAAGTTTGTGGCAGAAAGATTCGGAGCGTTGCCTCGTGGAAAAACTATGGGACCCGAAAGGCAAAGTCAACTGTCAGCCCAGTTTAGGGGAACGCCGATTTTTGATGAGACTTTGCGTGAGGCGATGTTGGAAAAGGTGGATGTTGGAAAAGTCAAAGAGATTATGCATGCTGTTAGAGATGGAAAAGTGAAGGTTAGCACGTTATATCGTTCTGAAAAGCCTACGCCATTAGCCTATCACATTCTCGCAAAATATTCAGACGTTTCAGAGCTTATGGCTCCAGAAAGAGTCTTGCTGAGCAATATAGACAAGATGAAACGCGCAATAGAAGCCAGAACAGCAACGCTTCTGTGCATGTCATGTGGCGAGTGGACTGGAGAGAAGAGAGTTAGAAGTTTGCCAGAACAACCAGCATGCGAAAAATGCGAATCAAAGCTTTTGGCGCTTTTATATCCAAGTCAAGACGCAAAACGCATAAGGGAAATTTTGAAGAAAAGACGCGAAGGCAAGGAGTTGGCGGAAGAGGAGCTTAAGGATTTGACCCACGCAAGGCGCACAGCAGACTTGGTATTGAGTTATGGTAAAAAGGCAGTAATAGCGTTGGAAGTTAAAGGCGTGGGTCCAGAAACAGCCTTCAGAATTCTTGGAAAGATGCATCCTAAAGAAGACGAGTTTTACATGGATCTTCTAAAGGCAAAAATACAATACCTGCGAACAAGAGAATACTGGGAAAACAAAGAAGATAAGATAAGAAAGTTCTGAAGACAATGTTGGTTACGTAACGGTGATTAGAAATTGAAACAAATTTAAAAACAAAATTTGAGTCATTTTCTCAGAAAGTCTTCATCGAACTCTTTGGTTCCGATAAGTGAAAATTTTCCTTCTTCAGTGAATTCATATCCCTTAAACGTTATTTTTCCTTTCGGTTCATTTTTTATTGCTACGATTAGCCACTTCTCTCTTGGAACTTGCTTGATTTCTTTATTCACATTTGTATTTTATGAGCAATTTTTTGTAGATGAACATCAATATTCTTGAAGCTTGGAAAGTAGATAATCACTTTCATGTAAGATTTGATGTCTCCAAGTTTTCGTACATCATCTAGTACTTTATCCAAAGAATCCGAATCCTCATGCTCCATCAAGAGTTCGACCACTCTAATATCAGGAAGGTCAACAAGCCACGGACAATCAACCTTGAACCATTCCATTTCACCGAGCACTTTATACCCAGCTTCTTCACCCATTTTCCGAAAGAAACTTATCATGGTTGGTTGCCAATTTGAAGTATCGTAAGGAAAAGGAAATTTTAACAACTGTTTTTCAATCGATTTAATTAGCCTCTCGAACACATCTTTAGGCTCATATCTTTGGAATTTATATGATTTTGCGTTCCATGTTGTTATCTTCCATTCTTTAACGTTAAAGGTACTATACGCATTAATTATCTGCTGAACTATCTTTAAAGTTTTAATAGCCAAAGCCTTTTAGAACATTTTCTTGACTGGTGTAGACATGAGTAGTGAGGATTCTCAGCAATCCAAGCTTAAGCCGTCTTTGGGTTTGTTTGATGCTACTGCCATAAGTGTTGGCGCAATAATAGGTGCAGGCATATTTGTTGTAACTGGCATTGCTGCTGGTTTGGCTGGTTCAGCCCTAGTAGTTTCCATGCTTATAGCAGCAGTAATCGCTTTGTTAACAGCATTAAGCTTCGTTGAACTAACTGCTTGGCAACCTAGAGAAGGAAGCATCTACGAATACACTTATCAGTTAATCTCTCCCTTCGCAGGCTTTTTAGTCGGATGGATGTGGATAATATCCAACACTTTTGCAGGTGCAGCAGTTTCACTGGGCTTCGCCTATTACCTAACAGCCATATTTCCAATTTTACCAGCCAACTGGTTTGCCGCTATAATCTGCATAGCTTTCACGGTGTTAAATTTCTTAGGCATTCGCCAATCAGCCATTCTAAACAACATTCTGGTCACCGCAAAGCTGCTCATCTTAACATTTTTCGTCATCTTCGGCTTAACATATGTAAACTCGGCAAATTTCATTCCATTTGCTCCTTTCGAGGTTGGAGTGCTTTACGGGGCATTCTACATTTTCTTCGCTTATGGTGGTTTTGCAAGAGTAGCCGTGATATCAGAAGAAGTCAAAGACGCAAGACGAAATGTTCCAAGAGCCATACTGCTGTCACTGGCAATATCTACGCTGGTTTACATTCTCGTCGGCATCGTAGCCGTCGGACTTGCAGGAGCTAATACACTTTCAACTTCAAAATCGCCACTAACAGACGCTATAGGCATAACAGGCAACACAGCCGCAGTTTACACCATCTCAGCCGGAGGACTAATCGCAACCGCAAGCGTACTACTCACGTCAATATTGGGCGTGTCACGCATGGCATACGCAATGGCAAAAAGAAAAGACCTACCCCAAGCCATGAGCCAACTGCACACAAAATTCAACACGCCATATTATTCCATCTGGATAATCGGCGCTTCAATGACGCTACTCGCATTGTTCGTAGACCTCAGCAAAGTCGTAGCCATAAGCACCTTCGCGCTGCTTTTTTATTATACTCTGGCAAACGTGTCCGCCCTAAAATTAAAAGCGCAGAAAAGGATGTATCCGCAAATTATTCCAGCTTTAGGCGCACTCACATGCCTAGCTCTAATGATTTTTATTCCACTCGAAGCGTGGATTATCGGCGCCGCAGGACTAGGGGTGGGCGTCATTTTCTACTTAGCGAAAAAACACCTAACCACAAGTTGAATCTATATGTAAGAAAGGGGTTTAGCCTCGACAAATCCACAGAAAAACTGCACGGCGCCACAATTGTTGTTTAACAAAAAATTTTTCAGAACCAAACAAACTTACAATTATTAGCCAAAAAACTAGAGGGGCTAGTCATTTTAACAGCCGAAAACCTCCTAAAAACATGTTCACAGTCAAAGCCTAATTCAATCTATTTATAAGGGGGGTCTAGTCTCTGCGAGAAAGCTATTTCTTCTCTTTTCTCTTTAGCATGTTCTCCAACACTGGACGCAACTTCGCATTTTCCGCCAAAATCTTATCCTTACCCAAAGCATGCATCTGTTCAGTCATCTCTCTGACAACTTCTGCAAATTTTACTCCTTCAGCAGCAGAAACATACTCCACACGGAACCTTTCTGGGCTTAGACCAAGCTTCTGCAACATCGGCGCCAAGGCATCCATCCTAGCCTTCATCTTCCAATTCCCACTAATATAATGACAATCATAGGGCAAGTGACAAGCACCAACCAAAACCATGCCAGCACCAAGCCTCAAAGCTTCAAGAACAAAATCGCGGTCAACCCGCCCCGAACACATAACCCTTATAGGACGAATCACAGGCGGATACTCAAATCTGCTTGTACCCGCAAGGTCTGCTCCTGCATAACTGCACCAGTTACAGAGAAAAGCCAAAATCTTGTCTTCAGGATTCGTTTCTAGCGCAGCCCTTATTTGCGCAAATATTTGGGCATCCGTAAAGTGCATTTGTGTTATGGCGTCTGCTGGACATTCCGCCACGCATGTTCCGCATCCATGACACATTGCAGTTATCACCATTGCAGGCTGTTTTTCCTCCACCTTTATCGATCCGTATGGACAACGTTCAGCACAAATGCCACATTTAGTCGTGACGTTTCTGCACTTATTCGGGTCTATAATAGAGACTATGGGTTCAATCTTCCATTTTGGCTTCGAAAGCACAGTTGCCGCTCTTGACGCTGCACCGCTGCCTTGCGAGACGCTGTATGGTATATCCTTCAATCCTTGACATGCCCCAGCCAAAAAAATTCCGTCAGTAGGCGCATCAATCGGCTTAAGCTTAGGATGACTTTCCATAAAGAAGCCGTCTGCTCCGCGCGTTAAGTTAAGTATTCGAGCCATTTCTTCCGTGCCCTTTTTTGGTATAGATGCTGTTGCCAAAACAACCATTTCAGCTTCAATCTCTATAGGCTCGCCAAGTGTCATGTCCTCAGCATGCAAAATCAAATTCTTTGTTTCAGAAACCTCCAGAATGCGGCTTACCCTTCCACGAACGAAGTTTACGCCCAGCGCTCTTGCTCGCTCGTAAAATTCTTCATAACCCTTAAAGTTGCTCCGCATATCCATGTAAAAAACGTAGACTTCCACGTCTTCCTTGTATTTCTCTTTAAGCTGAACAACATGCTTCAAAGTGTACATACAGCAGAAGTTCGAGCAATATGGGTATTTGTTCACATCACGCGAACCGACACATTGAATGAAGGCTACAGTGTGCGGTTTTTGTCCATCCGAAGCCCTGACAACCTTTCCACCTGTTGGACCAGCAGCAAGTATAAGCCTCTCAAACTCTAGAGATGTAATTACGTTTGTGTACTTGCCATATCCGTAAAGCGGATTATCATATGGAAAGTAAACGTCATAGCCTGTTGAAACAATTATTGCGCCAACTTCCAACTCGATTTCTTCGGGCTTCTGTTCAAAGTTTATGGCTTGTCTCGCTCCGCAGGCATCAACACACTTGTAACATTCAATACAATAATCCTTATTTATCGTGTAAACAAGCGGAACCGCCTGGTCAAATGGGACAGATATAGCTTTTCTAACGCCTAAGCTCATGTCCCACTCATTAGGAAACTCAATTGGGCAAGCGTCTTTACATTCACCACAACCAGTGCAGTTTCCAGCAATAATATACCGCGGATTCTTTCGAATCTTAACCTTAAAATTCCCTATGAAACCGCTGACACTTAACAAGTCAGCAAAAGATATAATCTCAATGTTGGGATGCCGCCCCACATCAACCATTTTCGGACCTTCAATACATATGGAGCAGTCAAGGGTTGGAAACGTTTTGTCAAGCTGCGCCATGTGACCGCCTATGCTTTCTCCTTTCTCAAGCAAATACACCTTAAAACCCATTTCAGCCAAATCTAAAGCCGCGTTCATTCCAGCTATGCCGCCGCCCACAACTAGTGCCTTGTTTGTCACTGGAACCTCAATCGTCTGAAGCGGCTGAAGCAACCTTGATTTTGCAACAGCCATTTTTATTAAATCCTTAGCCTTTTCCGTAGCCTCTTTCGGCGTGCTCGGATGACACCAAGATGAGAATTCGCGGATGTTTGCCATTTCAAAAAGGAAAGGATTTAAACCGACATCTGAAACTGTTCTTCGAAACGTGGGTTCATGCATCCGCGGTGAACAAGCAGCCACTACAACACGGTTAAGTTTATGCTCTTTTATTGCCTTTCTAATTTCTTCTTGCCCAGGATCTGCGCATGTGTAGCGGTTCTCTTTGACATAAGCGACATTTGGCAAAGTTTTCGCATATTCAACAAGTTCTTTTATGTCCAATACGCCAGCTATGTTCAAGCCGCAGTGGCATATGAATACGCCTATCCGTGGTTCTGCGATTTCAGCTTGTTTAGTTTCCTTCTCAGCCATTTTATGCACTCATCCACCCTAGTCTTTTCTCTACAGATTCCACTCCTTTCAAAGAGCCTTTAGCCTTCAACTCCTTAGTCATCCCAATCGGCGAAGCTAACCGCTCTAGAGCCTTGTTCCAAGCTCCGGAACGAACTGGTGTATGGCTAACTTTGGTTCTTTTAAGTTCCAAGGCTTCCTCAATTGGACAAACAACCTTACAAGCTCCGCAGTAAACGCAAAACAGCTCATCCACATGAACCTTTTTATCTTCATCCGAAAAATAAAGTGCACCAGTTATTGGGCAAACGTCCAAGCAGTCTGTGCAGCCTTCTGGACATTTCTCTGGGTTAATCGCAATTTTTCCTTGAAAGAATTTTCGCACACGCATCACGCCTTCGGGGCATTTGAATTCGCAGATTCTGCAACACGGGCAATTTTCTTTTTTAACGTCAATTTTGACTTGAAGCCCTTTCCTCTTCCTCCTCTTCTTCTTGGCTGGTGAACTCGCGTCTTCCACAACTTTTCCATCAGCCGTCAGCCTTGTTATTTTAATTAAGTCTAAGGGGCATGCCTCTTCGCATTCTACGCAGTTTACGGGACATTTGCTTGTGTCCACTTGGATGTCGCGAATCAACTGTGGGAAACTTTCTTTTTCTACGACCGAGAGGACATGCTCATTATTCAATGTTACCTTTATTGCTCCGTAGGGGCATAGTATGTCACATATTCCACAAAAATTACATTTCGCCAGATCAACATCAACTTTGGCTTTTTTAGCTTTTTCACCTTGAATTTTGGGCTGTTTTTCAATTTTAATGGCTTCTTTTGGACATGCCAGATTGCAGATTTGACAGCCCACGCAAAGGTTTTTGTCAAGAATCAGCTTGTAGTTTTTTACATGCAAAATCCATTCTAATGTTAACGCCACTGCTGTGTCGGTTTTTATTGTTCGTAACGGCATCCTGTTAACCCATCCTGCTGGAATTCGGCAATGTGTCAAACATGATTGAAATGTGATCTAAAGTAATCAGTCGTATGGGAAAGTAAACCATTTTGTTATCCATCCCCATTAGACATGTCTAAGGGAATATTTTGAAATACATGCTTATGATATAAGTTTTGCTTGTGCTTCGCTTGCATTCTTTCATTTCAGTTTAACGGATGTCTGAGCTTTCCTTTTGTTGAATATTAAGAAGTTTCAGACTGGTGCAAACCTTCTTCTCAGAGCTTCTCTAATCATTTCGATGCTTGCCCTTTCTTCCCACGTTTTTCGTTTTTCTGCTTTCTCTGCAGCTTTTTCCTCAAGCTCCGCTGCACGATTGTACTCTTCAACGGCTTTGTTGGTTTCATTTATGACTTGCTCAATCCAATCGAGTTTTTCTCCGAATTCATCCACTGAAGTTACAAGCTTAAGTTTTTCACCACTTACGAATAGTTTTCTATCCCATAAGTGCCTGCTAGATTTCCACTTTTGTTCAAAAATGTCTTGCCAAACATGATCTGGAGTAGAATCTAGAGGCAGGTCAATTATGTAAGCGCTATGAAAATAATGATCCATATTTATGTTAATCTTGTCTATATCGAATGGTTTCAAAAGTTTTACTTTTTTTACATTTTCTTTCATATGAGCCCCACTATTTTAATTGCTCTCTTTCACTTTAAAAGTTCTACGTCGAGATAGTGTAGCATTTGTTCAAACGCAAAAAAGCGATTTGCCTACAGATAGGAGTTAGGGGAAAAGTTTGGTACAAATAGACACATAACATTTTAAATCGTTATTTTTTATGGAAATGATTTTCAATCCTGAATTGCATAGTAGCTTTTCAAGATTTTCCAGAGAAAAGGCTTTTTTTAAACCAGTAATTATGAAAACGGCGTTGTCCTTTGCAACTCGTTTAACTTCCTTCAATGTCTTAGAAGGGTCTGGCATGTTTTGAATGAGGGTGAAGACAAAAACAGTGTCAAAGCTATTTTCTTCAAAGGGCATGTGATCGGCATCTGCAAGAATCAAGTGCACTTTTTTGAAGTTTTTGGCGCGTTCCTTTGCTTTTAGCAGGATTTTCCCAGAAATTTCCAACCCTATGATTGTTTCTGAGTTTAATGCAACGTGATGGAAGAGGAGCCCTGTTCCGCAACCCGCATCTAAAACTAAGCCATAGCGGTCTTTGCCCAAATTTTTTAAAGCTGCCTCGAATTTTGCTTTCTGCTCCTCAGCGTAACGCATATCATACAAGTGTGCTGTGGAATCGTAAAGTTGCATAACTTCCAGTTTTTTGTCCCATTCGCTCATTTCAATCCTTCAGAAATCTTATGTACGCAAAGCCTTCTAAAATTATTGGCGAAAACAAAGTGTCAAGTTTCAATCCTTTAACAGTTTTGGTGAGCCCAAACGTCTCAGAAGCAGAAAAGACCGTGAAAGAGGCGATTTCTCAGAATAAAACAGTGGTGGTTATTGGGAATTGTTGGGTTCATTATCTTGGCAGAGCTAGGTCAAAGCTTGAACCTGGCGAACGCATTTTAATAATCAAGGAGGATGGTTCCCTTCTTGTCCACCGTTCAGTTGGTTATGAACCAGTCAACTGGCAGCCTCAGGGTTGCATCTTCCACGTTCAAGCTAAGGAAGACGTTTTAGAAATTCGTGCTGTAAGGCAGAAGCCGCCAGAGTCCGTTAAGGTGTTTTTTGACAAAATCCACGTGGTTTCCGCTTTAAGCCTCGTGGATTCTGGAGAATTTTCTCTATACGCAAGCGAAGAGGACATGTATAAGGCAATTCTCTTGAAACCTTCACTATTAGAAGATGGGTTCAAACCCATAAGTTACGAGAAGAAGGTTGAGCCTGGCTTTGTTGATGTTTACGGCGTGGACAAACATGGAAAACTTGTTGTTGTGGAAATCAAGCGCAAAACTGCAGGAAAGAAAGCAGCATTTCAACTTGCCAAATACATCGAAGCAATCAAAAGTAAAGCAGACCGTGAAGTGCGAGGAATTCTGGCTGCACCAAACATTGCAAAGGACGTTCAAAGATTATTGGCAACACTAAAATTGGAATTCAAAAGCTTAGACCCTAGAAAATGCGCTGAAGTTTTGAAAAAAGCGGAGACAAGAAAGCTGGAAACATTCTTCAAGGAGGAAAAAAGCTAATAATTCAGCGAATCGTTCCCTTAGCCTTTGACAGTTTTGGCGTTCGTTCCATGTCAACATTCGTAGAAACAGACGATTTAAGAATTCTAATAGATCCCGGAGTTGCCTTGGCGCCTATTCGTTATGGCTTGGAACCGCATCCCTTAGAATGGCAAAGGCTTGATGAATCTTGGGAAGAGATAAAACGGTACGCGGAAGAAGCGGATGTTCTGATAGTGACGCACTATCACTACGACCATCATGACCTAGACTATCCAGAACTGTATAGGGGCAAGACCGTTTTCATTAAGCATCCAACAGAAAACATAAACAGAAGCCAAAAAGAAAGAGCCGCCTTCTATTTAACAGCAATAAAAAACATGCCAAAAAAACTCGAATTTGCTGATGGAAGAGCCTTTCAAATGGGCAAGACACTGATAGTTTTTTCAAAAGCCGTTTGCCATGGAACCAACCCGCGTCTAGGGTACGTGACGGAAGTTAGCATAAAAAGCGACAAGGAAAAATTTTTGCATACTTCTGATGTTGAAGGACCATCTCTTCAAGATCAAATCGACTTCATCCTAAAAGAGAAGCCCAATGTACTCTTTGTCGACGGTCCTATGACATACATGCTTGGCTATCGCTATTCATTCAAAAGCCTCGAAATTTCCAACAATAATCTAGTAAAAGCCGTAAAGGAAACAAGCCTTAACACACTCGTTTTAGACCATCATTTTTTGCGTGACTTAAATTACAAGATAAGAGTAAAACCAGTATATGAGGCTGCAGAAAAGCGGAAGGTAAAAGTTGTCACTGCAGCCGAGTATTGTGGCAGAAAAATTGAGATGCTTGAGGCTTTAAGGAAAGAATTGTATTTAAAATATGATGAAGAGGAATTTAAAGGTAAAAAGCGAATATTGAGAGAGTGAACTGGCTCGATTTTCTAAGAAAATGTTAAATTGACGGCTTAACATTTGGGCTTGAAAGGAGGATAGCGATGAACGCTTGGAAGGATGTTCCTGCAGGTGACAAGCCCCCAGAACTTCTTAACATGGTAATTGAAGTCATTAGCGGTTCAAGGGATAAATATGAATACAATCTTGAATGGGAATCGTTCGTTCTTGACCGCATTATACCCTCATCCGTGGTTTTTCCAGTTGATTATGGCTTTGTTCCGCAAACATGGTTTGATGACGAAGACCCGCTTGACATAATGGTGTTAAGTTACGAACCGCTTGAAGTTGGATGCATAGTCAAGGTCAGGGTTATAGGGGCATTAATCATTGAAGATGAGAAAGGCGAAGATCCTAAAATATTGTCTGTGCTTGTCAATGACGCAAGATTTGAGGGCTATAAGGATATAGGTGATGTTCACAAACATCAACTGATAGAGATTCAAGAATTTTTTGAAACCTACAAGCGATTAGAACCGCATAAGTGGGTGAGGTTCAAAGAATGGAAAAACGCTGAAGAAGCCATGAAAATTGTGAATTACGCCATTAACCGATTTAAGGAACTTGACGTAAAATAACTATTTCTTCAATATGCCAAAGATGCCGTTAAAAACTTGTTGTCAACCATTCATTAACATGCGATATTCTTAAATCGCCCTTCAACCGTTCTCGCTATTTTAGTAAGGTTAGGCCGGACGCATGGAACATGCGAAGATACATAATCAGCTTCGTCGGTGGATTAGTCATACTCTGCTTGATGACTTTGCTAATTGTAACCTTCGTGGATAATCCGGAAATCAAAAACCTTCCATTATACACTTTTAGTACGGTTTCTAGAATTGTGATTACTCTTTTGATTTCGGTTGCTTGGGGAGTTTCCTTCGGCATTTTAGCCGCCACAAACAAATGGGCATCGCTTATTCTTACGCCTTTCATAGACCTTTTGCAGTCGATTCCAATACTTGGATACTTCCCAATGGTCATAGGTTTTCTTTTTGCATTAGGCCCGTTGGGCATTGAAATGTCCGTTATAATCTTGCTTTTCACATCTATGGCGTGGGCCATCTTCTTCGGAGTTTTAGGAGCCGTTCGAGGCATCCCAACAAACGTCGTCGAATCGGCGCAAAGCTTTGGTTTAACAGGATGGCGATATATTAGGCATGTAGTATTGCCTGCAATCACTCCTGCAGTGATTTCGGGAGCAAACCTTGCATGGTGCGACGGCTGGTTTTTCATGATTGCAGCAGAATACATCCAATATAAAGGAAAGGTCGTGACACCGCCTTCCGGCGGGTTGGGTTCACTCCTTGCGGATGCCGCTTACAAATATCAAGACATGAATCTCGCTATAATTCTTCTAATATTCATAACTTTCATCGTGGTATACTTTAACACTCTAACTTGGCACAAGCTCATGGAGAGAGCGAGCACGGGCACCTTTAAGCCAGTTTTTAGAATGGACCTTTCAGGCGTTGGAAAACTTGGAGTTGCGAGGGCCACTAGATGGCTTCATTTTGGAAGACTCCACTGGCCGAAGGCGTTTTCCATCGCTTCTCAACGCTTGCGAAAGTACAGTCATGCCGAAAAGATTATTGCTGCAGTTTTGGCTTTTTCAGCGATTTTCTTTGTTTTGTACATGGTGTTTGGCCAATTTCCAACATTAGCAAACATTAGCGGAGGATTCAGCGAACCGCCTGCAGAAGAACTTGCTCGTCTGCCAATTTTGATTGCCCTAACTATGGGAAGGCTTACAATAGCATATGGAATTTCCCTTGTAGTAGCTATTGGCATGGGCGTTTTGGCTGCAGAGCACAAGAGATTCGCAGCAGTGTTTTACCCACTTTTCGATATTGGACAAGGAGTGCCAATTCTCGCACTATTTCCAGTCATTTTTCTAGGATTAAGCGAGCTAATTGGAATTCCGGGAGTTGCCCTTGAACTTACGTGCATCCTAATGCTAGTTCTTGATATGATTTGGTATATGTTCCTAAACATCATAAGCGCTGTGAAAAACATCCCCACCGAAATACACGAAGTTGGTCAACTTTTTGGGTTCAAAGGCTTAAAGAGAGTAACGCATATAGTTATTCCATCCATATTGCCGTCCATAGTGACGGGAAGCATACTTTCATGGGGAACAGGCTGGAACACGATAATATTTGCGGAATACATGCCTTCAACAGAGCCCACGAGTCAGCCACTTTCAGTTCCGGGTTTAGGTTCGTTACTGGATAAAGCAGGATACGAGTGTGGAAATACTGTATTGCTCATTTTTCTCCTCGGCATAGTCGCAGCAATAGTGCTTTCAATGGAAGCATTTGTTTGGCGGCGTCTTCTTAGAAAATTTGAAAAATATCATGTAGAGGTGTAAGCCTTGTCGGTAGTTGAAGTAGAAAATGTGACGAAAACTTTCATAATGGAAAACTCCAAAGTTGTAGTTTTAGACAATGTGAGTTTTTCGGTTGGAAATGACGAATTCGTCTGCCTAGTTGGACCTTCCGGCTGTGGAAAATCCACCATGCTCAGAATAATTGCAAGTTTAGAAAAAGCTGATTCAGGCAAAATACTATTTCGCGGACAACCTATTACTAAACCCACTCCAAAAATTGCCATGGTCTTCCAACTTTTCGGTCTGTTACCATGGAAAACCGCATCCGAAAATGTTGAAGTGCCATTGGAAGTGCTTGGCATGGAAAAGGAAAAGCGAAAACACATCGCTGAAGAGTACTTGAAAATGGTTGGACTTGAAGGCTTCGGAAACACTTACCCTCATGACCTTTCCGGCGGAATGAAGCAACGTGTTGGAATTGCAAGAGCACTAGCCTTGAAACCAGAAGTTTTACTCATGGATGAGCCTTTCTCTTCGCTAGATGAACTTACAGCCAAGACTCTCCGTGAATTGGTACTTGACATTTGGCGCAATCCTGCTTTGCCGACGAATACCTTCATAATGGTGAGCCACAATGTCGAAGAAGCAGTGTTCATGGCAGACAGAGTTATAGTAATGTCGCCCCGACCGGGAAAAGTTATTGGAGAAGTGAAAATTGACATACCAAGACCCCGTGAAGAACATTTGAGGAACCCCAAATATTTCAGATTTGTAGATGAAGTTGTAGAGTTGCTAGAAAAAAGCAAAATCAAAAAAGATGAAAGCCCCTTATCGGTGACAGCGAAACAAGCAAACGAACCATTGTAGATTCTATGTTAAGCATGAATTTTGGAGTGTACCTCTGCGAAAGCCTCATATTCTTTTTGTGAAAGCCAACCTTCCTCTTTCAGTTTTTCCAGTCCGCTCTTGATTTGCTCTTGCATGGAACTGGCTTTCAACATGTCTACTTTGTCGCCAGCCTCGTATACTTCTCTCCCGAAAGCCACGTTTCGTTCGATTAAGGCTGGAAACTTGTTTAAGAGTGAAGCTATGCTTTTGAAACGGGGGACGAGAAGATGCTTAACTTTCGCCTTGCCCAACGCGCCTTTGATCTTTGTTGTAAAACCTATACTGTTCACAACAGACGGCGAAAATACAACGTATCGCTTTTTCAGCTCAGCTTTGTAGCAAGCAAGATAGAATGGCATGTAAATCAGAGTCGGGTTCTTATGCCTTTGCTGGATGCCCAACATTTCAAAATTTGCAAGATCAGCCTCTCTTAATTTTGCTATATTGTCGATCTGTTGAATTATGGCTGAGGTTAAGCTTTGCAATTTCTCTATTTCTTGGTTGTGAATTTGAATTTTCGCATCGCGGGAAGCCTCGAGTTCCAGTAAATCCTTCCTAGCGTCTTTGACTTTGGCTTCCCATTCTGACCTCAATCTAAAGGTTTCAAGTGATTTACTCTCTTCCATTTCCTTTATTTTCTCTTCAATTTCTTCTATCTTAACTTCAATTTCAGAGAACTCTTTTTTACCTTCATTGACCTTTTCTTTCCATTTTCTTTCGCCAACAACATCCTTACTGACTGCACATGTTTTCGCTTCTATTTTGTAGCGTTCAATTTTGCCGAGTGTTTGCTCCCTAGTTCTTTCAAGTTTAACTTTTTCTTTTTGTAAAGGAAGAAGCTGTCTTTCAAAGTCTCTTGTTAGCGCAGTTGTTTTTTCGTCGTATTCGGCGTTTATACGGTTAACCTTGGGCGTTACAGTGATCTCTTGGTTCTTAAATTCCTCATCAAATTCTTCTCTGACCAATTTTATCTTGTTGCGAATTGTTTTAACGAAGTTGTTTGTTGTCTTGCTAAGAAGTTTCATGCTTCTGTAAAGGATGTTAACATCTTCTTTAAACTCGGATTTCAGGTTTTCAAGTTCCTGTGTTAAGGATGCGATGGTTGATTCATCTATTGTTGGCACTAACATTACCACATGAGGTGGCATGGTTTCATTTTGCGGGGCTTCAGAAAGGTACGAGGCAAATTCATTGAGAAAGTTTGGATCCGTTATAAGACAGTTTAGCACCATTTGTTTTTCAGTTGTGGGTGTCTGAAAGTAACTGACATTGTTAGATAGAAACGCCATGAAGGTTTCTTGCGCCTTTGAACTTCTTTCCACATTTTCCATGAAGGCTTTTACATCAGGAATGGTTTTATAGGTTAAAGTGTGGGCTGTTGCATGTAGTCCGTCGAAAAGAATATTTAATTTACTCCAAGGAATAAGCCAGAACGGATAATAACACTCAGCTATAAAGACAAATTTTTCCATTGGTTGTTTTAAGATTAAACCGCGTCCCTTCGCTCTCTCCAATTCGGCGAAACAGAAAATGGCAACTTTTTCCATCTCTTTTGTGAATGGTTCTTTGCGATCTTCAGACAAAACAGAAAATGGAAGAATCAACCTCATGATTTCCTTAGACAAATTTTCACCATTTCCAAATATCAATGTTCAGCTTAAATGTTTTATGAATATTACCAATTTTATGCAGCAACATTGCCACATCAAATCAATAGCAAAAATATTATAAAAATAGGGGGTTTTTAGTCATTGCGATTGCTCATTCACTTCGTTTTCTTTGCTTTCCCCTTTTTCTTCTTTGTTTTGGATCCAGCCACGATTGTGACCTCAAACCTACAATTCTACGCATTTTATATAAAAAATTTTCTATCAGCTTCTAATGTTGACCTATTTTTCAAAAATTTGCTCAAATATGGTTAGTAATCAACTTTTAGCACTTTTTTGAGAAAAAAGAAGACATTGAAGGCTATCATAGTGCATAAATATAAAATTACGGTCTGAAAAAGAGGAATCTGGCGTTCATCAACCGTTGTTCGGCCATTTTTGATTTTTGTTTAGGCAATGAAATGCTCACAGTCAGATAATTGCTGTCGCTCAAACTAATTATCATGGAAACAAAAGTGCGATGTTTGAGGCGTTGCAATAGCTAAATCTTATATAGCATATGTTTTAGTGAAGTGTTCTGAGTGAAAAACTCTTGCGCAGTAAATGGCAAGATTTGCCAAAGTTGGTAGCTATTATCGGCGGCTTTCTGATCATGATAGGGATAATCCTATTGGGTGTCTCCGCTCTAGCACTCTTTGGATATTTCAAAACTGGTACACTGCTTGAAAATAAATACCTGTTAGTGTTTGCACTTGTAATGGTTACTGTTGGGTTATTTGACACGCTCTTAGCAATCATTATTGCCCGTTGGTGAGAATGATGACAAAAGCTAGAAGAGCAGTTTCAAGGCTTGTTGGAGGAATTCAATGTGGATTGGGTGGATTAGTCTCAGTCTTCGCCTTTCTAGTTTATGCAAGCCCATTGATACGGGACTCCTTGGCAGTGACTCCGGAAGAAGTATACTTGTATATGTTTCTCTTTTTGGTTTTTAGCATGCTCTCAATCTTAAGTGGGCTACTTCTTCTGAGTGAAAAGGAATAATGGTGATTGAGGATGGAAGGAAAGCGTCTCAAAAGGGAACTTGGACTTCTTCAAGCTACAATGATGGGAATAGGCGGCGCCATATGTGCAGGCGTTTTTGTAACGTTAGGGTACGCTGCAACTCTTGCGGGCACAGCTCTCATAATAGCCATGATTCTGTGTGGAATAATAAACCTGTTCACAATGCTCAGTTACGCTGAACTTGGCGCAACTATCCCAAGCGCTGGCGGCGAGTACACATTTGCCAAAGCGTCTTTTGGCGGTTTCATTTCTTTCGCAACTGGCTGGTTTGAATGGACAAGCAACATGTTCTACGCAGCATTTTCCTCTGTGGGCTTTGCATATTTGATAGCGTATGCCATTCAAACAGTTAACCAGCCCATAGCTATTAACATACCTTTAATAGCGGTCATAGCTGTGGTAGTATTTGCTATAATAAATGTTAAAGGTGTGAAGGAAACGGGCAGAACACAAACCGTGTTGGTACTGATTTTGCTCGCTCTTTTGGGGATATTTGCTATTTTGGGTTTACTTTTTGGTCAAGGTAAAGACACATTAGAATTTTCGGCGCCCGGAGGCTTCTTTGGGATAATTAGGGCAACAGCCTTTATATTTGTGGTTTATTTGGGAGGAGAGGCAATAGCGGTTGCACAAGCAGAAATAAAGGACCCAGGTAAAACTATTCCACGTGCAATAATACTGTCATGTTTAGCTTTGATTGCCATTTATACCACTATTGCATATGTTGTTTTTAAGATAGTTCCGCCAGAAGTTTTAGCTGATAAAGAATCACCTCTTGCCTATGTAGCGGAGCAGTTTATGGGACCTCTCGGCATCGGCGTAATTACGGTTGCTGGGAGTATTGCCGCATTGTCATCTGTTAATACCTCGATTATGGCTCAGTCAAGAGTTGCCTACGCATTAGCAAGAGATGGCTATTTTCCAAAAGGCTTCTTCAACATTCACAAACGTTTTTGCACGCCGTACATAGCGATTTTGGCAGGGTCTATTTTAGTTGCTGCAGTTGCAGCAAGTGGGGTCATAAACTTTGTTGCTTATGCCACGGACTTTGGCTTTATAATAGGCTTCGTTTTTGTCAATCTTTCCTTGATCAAACTACGCAGAGACAAACCAAATTTGAATAGACCATTCAAAGTTCCATTTTACCCTTTAACGCCTATATTAGGAATAGCTACTTCGCTTCTGCTCATCCTCTTCTTAGAACCTAGCACATTGCTCATAGGCATAGAGCTGTTTATTTTTGGTCTCATAGCCTACTACATAAGAATGGTGGGATACAACCGCATTTGCCTTGCTATGGGTGGAATGAACCTTGGAATAAGCGCGTTTTCAATGCTTGTCGCCTACCTTATAATATTAAATTCTCTGCCAGTGTTATTGTCTCAAGATATGGCAGTGCTACTTTTTGGCATTGCTGTTTTTGTCAGCGTAACATGTCTGTTTGCAGGACTTTTAAATATCACAAGAAAAGGTGAATGATTGTGTCAGAAAATGAAGAAGAACGGCTTTTAAAAAATACGATACTTGAAGAACGGTTTCAGGTTCGCGATGCTGTGCGAAGACTGGGTTCAAAATTAAGTGGGTTAATGATTACTTGTGGTTTCCTAGTTTTTGTTTTTGGCATTTACTTGTTGATTGTACCTCCGGATCCTGTCCTTTCAGCTAGACTTGACATCATATTCACTGGTGCGTTAGGCTTCATAGGCGGCTTAAACATTCTATGTGGCTTGCTACTTCTACTAGGCGAAGACTAAACATTTGGCAAAACTCTAGAACTCTTCTTTATTTTCCTAGAAACTCGCAGAAACCTTCGTTAGAGTTTAAAAACTCGATTCATAACCTAATGAAAAGAAGAAAAAATATTGGAAATTTAGCCTATTATTTTTCAAACATTTTCTCAAATATGGTTACTAACTGGTTGTAAGCAGTTTTTGAAATAAAGACGCCGTTGAGTGACGTTTTAACGTACGAAAATGAAATAACGGCAAAAAAGAGTTCTACGCCTTTTAAGTGCTGTTTGGCTATTTTTCTGGCCTTCTTTTGAGCAGTGGAATGCCTATGGTGGCTATTATTGCTGTAGCTAAAATTATTATGACTGCCAGGTTGATGTAAAGAGGTGACAACGTCTGAAAAATGGGTCCTGCTTCGGGATATTTTGCTGGATCAGCATATTGCAGAGGTAATGTGGCTAATACAGCGGCTGCTAAACCTCTTGTCAACACAA
Source organism: uncultured Candidatus Bathyarchaeia archaeon (assembly GCA_964558305.1). Classification (GTDB taxonomy): domain Archaea; phylum Thermoproteota; class Bathyarchaeia; order Bathyarchaeales; family Bathycorpusculaceae; genus CAZLCE01. Next base: position 31,699 of record CAZLCE010000010.1, on the reverse strand, counting down.
CGCTCATGATTGGTCTCTCCTTCATTAATTCATTGGAACGGATAGTTGCGAATCTTACGGCTCCAAATCTAACCAGAAGCAACATCAGCGAAAGGATTGCGCCAGCTATCAGGATTGTGATGTTACTGATTGTAACTATCAAGCCTATATAGACGAAGAAGAATGTTCTTAAAAGGAATGCGACTTCAGATTCAAACTTTTTTAATCCAATGTCAACCACGGTGTTTGGCGGCCTTTCCATTCTGAGCATTCGGTAAATTTCTTTTTCGTTGCCTAACATTATGCCAAAAAGAAGAGAACAAAGCGAACCGCTTCCGCCTAAGAATTCTGAAAAGGAATAGGCTAAAAGCACAACAGCTAGGGTTAGCATGTAGGCGTAAGATGCCTTTGCAATTCTTTTTAATACACTTAACCAGATGAAGCCGAAAATTACTCCGAGCACCGCTCCTATTGAAAATCTACTTGCTATGGATTGACCAATTATTACTAAGTCAACAGAGACCCCTTTCAAAATTATTTCGATTACGATCAACGAGAAAACTATGCATAAAATGTCTGTGATTGCAGATTCTAAGCTTAATATCGTTGAACATTTTTCGCTTACTTTTATCCTAGAAGCCAAAGAAATTACCACTATGCTACTGCTTCCTCCCAGAATTGTTCCGAATAACACAGAGTATAACAGCGGCATGTCTGGAATAACAATGTACATCATAAACAGAGTTGTTACAATAGCATTAATTGCAAAACCCACTACAGCAAGAACCATAGCTCGTGGACTTTCAGAAAAAACGCGGTAAATGTTCATAGCCATTCCACCATCAAACAAAATGAAAACTAGGGCTAAAGCAGCTAGATATGGGGCTAAGCTCATTATCGAAGAAGAATCCACTAAGCCGGTCACTGGCCCAAGAAGCATTCCCAAAATTATGAGCAAAAGCATGTCTGGAAAACCAGTACGTTCAAACAGAAAATTGCCTAAAAAGCCTATCACGATTATTGAGCCGCCTAATATCAGTGCAAGTGTAACTGGATCCACCAATTTTAAACCCTTTTTTTACCCTTAATTTATTGTTTAGCTTAAAGAAATTCTGTTCCTAATTAAATCTTCGCAAGTTAGTTTCTTTAAGAGGATAGAACTTTTTTACCAGATTTTGTCAACTTTCAAATGGGTCAAATATCCGATCACACCGTAAAATGAAAAGAATATAATCTCGGTTATGTTTCCAATCGTTATCGGAAATTTTACAAACGCAAAAAAGCCCAATAGGAAAAGAAACGTTCCGTATATTGTTAATGATTTGAAGTTGTGGAATGTATCGGTTGTTCTCCAAGTCAATCGTATTCCAGAGAATAAAATCCAAATTAAAAGTGGAGCAAGCAACAATAAAGCATACTTTTTATACCATGGCAAATCTTCGGCTCCTCCATCGTTATTCTTCCGTCTATAAATTGAAGGCAAATCCGGAAGGAAATTGCTGTAGAAGAAAATCAGCAGGCCCCATAACATGGAGTCCAACGCATTTTCTCGGAGGAAATAAAAATCTGCAAACACGTAAAGAAGACTTGCGGGCAAAACTATCCACTTGAATACTTTAATTAATGAGCGAATGTGCTCCAGTGTTTCTTCTTCCATACGCCAAACTGGAATTTTTGACCTAACCTTTTGATTTATACTTTTGAAAGAGTGCAACACAAAACCAAAAAGAGCATTGTATAAACTAGCCAACACGTTATGAATTGCCTCAAAAAGCCTTTTCATTTTGGACATTGTCGTGGCCCATCGTCACAAAATAAATAATTATTTTACCATTTAATTCTTTTGCTTCAGCATTTATCCATTCTTTCGGCTAGGCTGTTGTGCCTTTCCTAGAAAGTCTGTTATTTTCTTTTGAAATAGCGCGTTCTTTAGGAGTTCGCTTTTCATTATCCATTGTTGTAGTGGAATTTGGAATCGGCTTGCAACCCATTTTAAAGCGTCATCCAATGTGCTGAAGTTGAAGGGCTTTTGTCGCATGGCATTCCTCACGTTTTCTCTTACTTGCCAGACGCCTACGGGCATGATGTATCCCGGATGCGCCTCTCTTAGAACAATCGCTGTGGCTTGTCGCTTTTCCTTTAACAGTTGTTCACACACTGCAAGCCTTGCTGCGTAGTAGCAGCCGCCTATTTCTGCGTATGTGGTTCTTCCATCGTTGCCTTCCCAATCTGAAAACATGACGATGTTTCTGCCGCTGGGATTCCATACAGTGCCAGGGTACCAGGCTTCTATAGCTTCGTAGCTCCATGCGTTTGGAATCATTAAAACCTCGAAAATGTTGTCCAGATAGCGGGACTCGTAAATGCGATATTCGTTTATTTCTGGGAAAGTTTTCACTTTTTCGATTTGTTCTTTTGAGATTATGCTGTCTACGGCTGTTATGCTCCAGCGGGTTGGCACAAGCCGCCTGTTCGGTTTTAAGCCGAATGCGCCCACGCTGAAGGCCCTTTGAATCTTTGTGACTAGTACGCCTTTAGTGTAAAGCTCTTGAACCGCTTCTGCCGCTTTCAAATCAGTGTCTTCGTAGGCCTTTTCTATTTGATGATCCCAGCGGGCGTTGCCCACGCGCAAATCGCGGATGGGCGCTGATGGTCCGAATGGCTGAACTTCATCGTCTAGGAGTATGAAGCCTCTGGGCTTCTTTTTCAAGAGCAATTCGACATCCACCGAGTTTACTGCTAAGGCTAGTTCTCGGGTTTTCTCAATTATTTTTCCTGCTTGTTCAAATTTCTGCACGTGCACGCGGTGTTTGCCTCGGATTAGCATTGAGCGGAAGCCCACGATTTCGTCTATTGTTTTTCCAAACCAGAATTCTGGCATGTCATATAGGCTTGTGTCTTCGTGAACTGGCGGCACTAATGGTCCAGCGTAAACGTATGGGTAGCCAATTCTTCCGACGAAGACGCTTGGAGGTGAAGCTCCGTCAATGTTTTCGCTTTGCATTAGTGGGATGCTTTTCAGATAATAGTTTGCCTTAACAATTATTGGACAGCGAGTTTTGCCGCAAAGAAAACGCGAACCTTTACATGCTACGCATAAACCGCTTTTCGAAGCCTTTGCGACGATGTTTCTTTCATCATAACTTACATCAGAGGCTACGCCTGATTCTTTTAGAATGTCAAGTAACCAAACATTCGGAGAACCTTTATCTGCTTGTCTACGAGAAAAACTCAACATTTATCATTCAAACTGATATTAGGCGCCTTCTCATATGTTTTGTGGAGTTAATGACTTAAAAGAAGTGGCGCTCTGGCCCGTATTCAAATTGGTTCTTTTTTAGTCTATCAATTTCTTTACGATTTCTCGCTTATTCTTTTGATACCACTGAGCAGTTTGAGAATACAATTTTAGTCTGTATAATCTGGCTCTCTTTGGGTCATGGACCAGCATCCAATAGGCGTAGCTGAAGTCTTCAATCGAACCTGCTGTTATTATATCTGGCAGAAACTCTATCTCTTTATCGGATAATTGGCGATATCTTTTGTATTCGCCTAAAAAGAATTTGGCCAGTTTCAAATCTAACTTATATTTTTGTTTTCTGTCCCTGCACGAATACTGCAGCATTACGGAGATGTCTTTTATCACTGTATCATTCATTGTGCTTACATTTTCAAAATCAATTAAACCCACTAGCTTCTTGTTTTTCCACAAAGTATTTTCTGGATTAATGTCTCTGTGTAATGGATATTTTGGAAATTTCGAATATTCCCGACCATCCAAACTCCTCATTAAAGGAATCAGTATTGATGATTCTTTAACAAAAATCCTGTCTTTTCTATCCAGCCTATCCTTTTCCAGAATTTGAGTCCTAAACTTTTCCAGTTCCTCCAAAACAGATTTTCTGTTAAATACTTCGCCACTGCCTTTCTTGTTGTCTAGACAAGAACTCTCGACTATTCCGTGGTAGATTGCCATCATTCTGGCGCACTCTCTAAGTTCCGAATAACCAAATCGTTTAATGTCTCTGCCTTCGATGTATTCGTAAATCCAAAAACAGCAGCCTCTGAATTTCAGGAGAAGCTCTCCATTTTTTGTTCTAATCGGAGCAGGGATTTTATAAGGAAATTCATGCTCCTTCAGATAAGTCAAATAGTTCAACTCGAACTTCAAATCACTTATTCTTGTGAACTGAGTGACTTTCCTCAAAACATATTTCCCGCGAGAGGTCTTAACAATCCAATTGATATTAACTACGCCTTTTCTTGCCTGTCTACTACTGACTAATTCTCCAATATCCCAGTTATCGAGAAGCGTTTTAATTTCTCTCTTGTCCATCTTATCTCCTTCAATATCGCAATTGAAGTCCATTTCCAAAAATGAGGCTTTTTAAGTAGTTATCTTTTATCTCTCGTAAACTCGAATGGAAAAGGCGCCCTGGCCGGGATTTGAACCCGGCTCTTGTCACAGAGCAAGTTCTCTATGATGTCCAGCGGGCGACAGCCGCTTATACTAGACCGGACTATACTACCAGGGCTGTCAAAGGCCACGGCGCCGAAATAAATAGAAAAACCTTTCATTAATTAAGCTTTTTTGATAGATTACAGTTTATTCAAAAAACTCCAAAGCTCGATTCCAAACTATCAGTTTTGAAACAATGCAGAAACCAAAAGTTCAACCTATATATAAGGGAGGGTCTAATCAGCAGAGAGAAATAAGAAAGTTTTGTTATGATTTTTTTCTCAGCTTTGTGATGCTGATAACAAACTCGCAGACCACAAAAATTTCCACAAAGAGACCAAACACTAACAAAGCAAACGCCAGAATGGACGTAGTGTTAAACCAACCCCCATACATAGTTGGGCGACCAAAGAAAAGGAAAACAAGCACAAACCCAACTATGTTGATGTAGAATAGAAATTCATAGTAAATGCTGCCGCTAATTGCAACTAACCAAACATTAATTATCATACTTGCTAACAAGTAGACTAATGCTCTATAATTTCTCTCACTTAAATCAAACTTCAGCTTAAATATTTTCATTTCACTTGTTAATCCATAGGCTTCGCTCTCCTTTTTCGCTTCTTTCCTCATCATCCAAAATCCGACATACAAGAAAACAAGGATAACAAAAACCTCTAAAATGCCACTCGAAGAACCGAAGAAGGGGAAGAGAATGCCATTAAAGCCATGTTCGATAAAAAACCACAACCAAAGAAGCCCAAATAGCCACGATAGGACAAGACCGAAAATTATTAAGCCCAACCAGAAAAACCCTGTCTTCCTGCCATAGAACAATTCATTACGTTCAAATCCAAGAAAACAAAGTGTCACCGCAATGAACGCAAAAACGCCTGAAGCTGAAAAGAAGTGTTTTGGAATCAAAGGAGTCACCTCATCAACTCTGTATACAGTAAGCTGAGTAACGTTCAGTTCATGCCAGTCAACCTCATAATGACCTGTGCTGTCCGCGAGAAACATCTGCGAAATGACTTGTCCGTTGATCGGCCCTCCAGCCTCAAACAAAGTGTAATTTTCTTCAACCTGCTTGACTGATATTTCATATGTTTGACCAATCTCTGTCGCACTAACAGTTAAGTCGACTCGGCAAACCAGTCCTTGCTGCAAAAAAATCGTATAACTTTTCATACCACCCATGTTGTTTTCATATCCAATTTGAATGAGGCGTGTGTCAGACTCTTTAGAAATGGTTGCTAACCCAATTAGCCCCATTCCCAGCATAATAAAGAATACTAAAACAACTGCTTTCCATTTCGTAAATATGGTTAGCTTGTGACTGGTTTTTGCGTTTTTCTTTAAATCGGAGATTATCATGTATGCTCCGATAAACAAGAACACTGCGCATACAAAAATGAACGGAATGGCATACTCCAATCCATACGTGTAACCAAGCATAAATGCTCCGAACAAGTACCGGAGTAAAATGAACAAACCAATTACTGCAAAGCCGCAGATTATGATACCCCACCACAAAACCTGGGGACCCTTAGGGGATAACCCCATTTGCCTTGCAGTCACTTCAGGAAATTCCAGCAGTAGCCGTGAGGCAAGTGTGCCCTTTTCTGTGAGCGCATATTGACCGTCCTCCTTTTTTGATAAAAGATCGCCAAGTATTTTCAAATGGTAATTCATCTTTCCAGTGTTGGTAATTCCTAACGTCTTCATCAAATCTACGTAGCTTAGGCTTCCCTTCTCTTGCAACAGGAGTATGATCTTGCGTCGGGTTTCATCTCTCAAAACCTTGTGGAGCGAAGCAATCCCTGAGCCCATAATAACTAGAAGAGAGAACTACGTGATTTTAGGTTTTCTGACAAAAAATTTTATCAAACACCTAAATCCAAAACCTAATTTCCAGTTCAATCTATTTATAAGGGGGTCTAGAAACTTCCGAACAAAACTACCCCAAAAACCATTATCTTTTGTAGATTGCATCTGCAACTGTTAATGTCATCATAAAAAATGGCAAAAATATTAATGACAGAACAAGCGTGAACAGAGACTCAGAAAAAACAGGCCACGTTATCGAGAAGCTAATAACATTTCCATCCAAATATGGCTGTCCAGCTGCCAACGTTACCAACTTGTCGTTTTGCGGCTCAACGAAGATTAACCCATTGTCCGAAGTGTTAAAACAGACCATCGCATGGCTCGTATGGCTTGTTTCCGAATATTCTATTATGACATATCCGCACCTGTACCCCTCTCTGATGGCATTGTTCACAAAATCAGTCGCAAAGTTCACACACGTGTAACTTTGATTGTATTGATTCTTGTCAGTCTGGTCTGAAGATATAAATTGCAAGGCTTCCTGATATGTCGGATCCCCGAGATTGCCGTATCTCTTTAAGTCAATAGCATAGGCTATAAAGGCACTTTCGATGACTGCAACTGCAATGAGCATGCAGAGGAAAGATTCTTTTTCTATGGGCTCTCCTTCTCCTTTCAACATGATCTTTTCCAAAGAAATCTAATAAACGAGCCTTCAAATCCGTAAAATATCAAAATCCGATACAACCAGCTTTGGTCATTTGTTGTAGTTTAGTTGGACATCATCAGAGAAATGTTTATTAATACTTGAGATATAATAAGCTGAAACTTCAAAAAATGGATGAGAATATGATAAAAAAATTTGACACAAAATCAAATAGAAATAATGACGCCCTAGAATTTGTAACATTTGTTGAGGATTATGATTTCATTATATGTGAAATTTTAACTCATAGAAGACCCGTTTAGGCATATGATAGGAAACAGCCGATCTTGAAGCTAAATCAGCGAAGAATTAAAACTTCAAATTTTTAAGTCACACTCAGTAATAGCTATGCATCAAATAAGGAGCTCTAAATGCTTGACTGATGAAAACCTCGTTGGCAAATGCGGATTATATTGTGGTGCTTGCGGAATCTACAGAGCCTACAAAGACAACGGAGAATTCTTGAAAAAACTCGCAGAAAACTTCAAATGTCCACCGGAAAAAGTCAGATGCGAAGGGTGCGGTGCATTGACGCCCGACTGCTGGGGAAACGACTGCAAAATCGTCCAGTGCCTAAGAAGTAAAAGCTTGGAATTCTGCTATCAATGCAGCCAATATGAAAACCGCTCTTGCGAAAAATTTGAGAAACTAGCCCAAGGCTATTTAGAAACTGGAGAAGATTTGAGGGCAAATCTTGAAAGGATCAGAAAGGGCGAAACAAAAGAATGGTCGCATGAAAGCAAAGAGAAATACAGATGTCCAGCATGCGGAAAGCCTTTGCCTGTGTATGGACTAAAGGGAAAATGTTACCACTGCGGAGCAAGTCTTCCAAAAAACCCTTTTAAAGGATAAACGTTGAAAAAGCCCAAAATTCCGCCAGCCTTAGCGCTTTTTGTTTTGGCGCCAGCAATAGGTGAGCTTCTCTCGGGTTCTTCGCCTCCTTTAGAATTTTTCAATCCCATAGTTTTTTTGCTTTTGGCTTCTTTGTATGGCAGTGGAGCAATCGTGATGCGAGAATTAAAGATTCGCTGGAAGAAGGATTTTAGGGCTTTGCTTTTGCTTGGTGCCGCTTACGGAATACTTGAGGAAGGGTTAATGGTGAAGAGCTTTTTTGATCCGAACTGGATGGATTTGGGAATACTTGGCTCTTTCGGCAGATGGTTGGATGTAAACTGGGTTTGGGCTGAAATGTTAACAGTTTACCACGCGGTTTTCAGCATAACAATTCCAATTATGCTTGTTGAACTTGCCAATCCCGCAAGAAAGAGTGAAAGTTGGGTAGGCAAGAAGCTATTTGCATGTTTGATAACTTTGCTAGCATTAGTGACTTTCACTGGATTCTATTTCGGCTTAACACCATACACTTACTATCCTCCAATGCCGCAATATACATCGGCTATAATCGCGATGGGCCTGTTCATCTATGCAGCCTACAAACTTCCACCCAGAAAAGCAAGCGAGCAGACAGCAAGAACAGCAAGGACAAGAAATCTCTTCGTTGCTGGTTGTGCAGGTTCGACTGCATTCTTCTTGTTGCTGTTCGCTGGCTCACACGTTATCAACAGTCCGGTTATCGTCATGTTAATTGGTGCAATCCTAGTTCTTGGCGCTGCAAGGTATCTGGCTTGCTTTGATTGGAAAAATCCAGCAAACCGTCTTGCTGTTGTGGCTGGTGGTCTTTCATTTCTCATTTTCTTGGCTTTTCTGCAGGAATTTAATCCATCAGCAAGAGGCATGTCGCTTGTAGGCTTAGCCACAATAATTGGTATTTTGCTTTTGAAACGCAAAATCAAAGCAAGTGGCTGATTATGCAAAACAATATATGTTGCGTTTTGGTTAGCAGATTTCTATAACAATAATGAAAGGCGCGTGCTTGTGAATCTGGCTGAGGAAATCATCAAACTCAAGAAAGAGAAAAAGGCTGTGATTCTGGCTCACAACTATCAAAGACCAGAGATCCAAGACATAGCGGATTATGTTGGCGATAGCATAGAGCTAAGTAGAAAAGCCATGAATGAAAAAGAGGCGGAAATAATTGTTTTTTCTGCTGTGGATTTTATGGCAGAATCAGCAGCGATTCTAAATCCTAGCAAGAGGGTTTTGTTGCCTTCGCTTGGTGCTCGTTGTCCTATGGCGCAGATGCTTACTGTTGATGAAATTAAAAGGTGGAAGGCAGTTTATCCGCATTTGCCATTGGTTTTGTATGTGAACACTTTAGCTTCAGCTAAGGCTTATTGTGATGTATGCTGCACTTCAGCAAATGCGGTAGAAGTCATAGAATCCTTGAATGCTGAAACGGTGCTTTTTGGACCTGATCGCAACTTGGCTGAGTACGTTCAAGGTAAAACTGGAAAGACGGTTATTCCGATTCCTGAATGGGGGTTTTGTCCAACTCATTTGCTTTTTCAGCCTGAAGACGTGCAAGTGCTTAAGATGCAGTATCCTGAGGCTGTGGTCATGGTTCATCCAGAATGCACTGGCGAAATGCGCAATGTAGCTGATTTCGTCGGAAGCACTTCGCAAATGTGCAGATACGCAAAGGAAAGCAATGCTAAAACTTTTATTGTGGCTACTGAAGAGGGACTGTTGCATCGTTTGAGAAAAGACAATTCTGGAAAACAGTTTGTTTTGGCTTATGATGAAGCTGTTTGTCCGAACATGAAGTTGAATACGCTTGAGAGGCTTTACTTGGCTTTGAAAGAGGAGAAACATTTAGTTACTGTTCCGGAACCCGTGGCAAAGAAGGCTAGAAAGGCTTTGGAAAGGATGTTTGAGTTGACAAATTAGACGGGAACGAACATTGTTTTGAGGATTTTTACTCCTCTTTTTGCGGCTAGTTCATCGCTTAGTTTTCGAACTTCGGCGGCGTCGCCTTTCACGGCTATTGCTTCTAGGCAGTCTCTTTCGTTTAGGTGGATGTGCATTGTTGAGCATACTATGTGGGTGTGGTGATGCTGTGCATCGGTGATTGCATTTTCGAGTCCTCTCACTTCGTGGTCATAAAGCATTAACAGAATTCCTGCTTGGGCGCCTTTTTCTTCTTGAAGCCACTTTCTCTCGGAAACAAAAAGCCTAACAGCGTCTTGAATGGCTTTCGAACGGTTTTCATAGCCCATTTTAGCGATTATTTCGTCAAAATCCTTCAATAAGTCTGGTGGGAATGTGACTCCTACACGGGTTATTTTTGTCATGAACTTTCCCATGTTGTAAATGAGGAGGAAATCATAATAAGCTTTTATTCTCTCTTGTCTCTCTGCGGAGACTAGATCCCTCCCTTATAAATAGATTGAACCCATTTTCCAGTCACGGAAAGAACAAAGTTTTTATACGCATGCAGTATTACTATTTTATAAAAAAGTGTTACTGAGGAATTTCAGTGCACATTCCCGACAGTTTCCTAAGTCCAATAATCTGCGCGCTGATGTATGCGATATCTATGGGATTTCTTGTATGGTCTTGGAAAAAAGCAAAAGCCACATATTCCAAGTCTCTTACTCCTCTATTGGCGGTTTCAAGCGCCTTCGTTTTCGCGGCGCAAATGATAAATTTTCCAATCGCTTATGGAACAAGTGGACACCTCGTTGGCGGTACTTTTCTTTCCATAGTTCTGGGACCTTATGCGACAATTTTGAGCATGACAATTGTTTTGATGATGCAAGCATTGTTTTTTGCAGACGGCGGCATATTCACGTTTGGAGCAAACGTCTTCAACATGGCGGTTGTAGGCGGATTAAGCTTTTTTCTAGTGAAACTTCTCACAAAAAATTCTAAAGGAAACGGGCGGCTTGTCCTAAGCGTCTTTATTACGTCTTGGCTTTCCGTAGTTTTAGGAGCCTTGACATGCGGCTTGCAGATAGGCTTCTCTCCAATATTTTCAGAAGCAGGAGGAATAGCAGTCACTGTTCCTGCGATGCTCTTTTGGCACGCTTTCATTGGGCTGGGAGAAGCCACAATAACAACAACGCTCATAACGCAGCTACATAGGTTGCAGCCCACGGTTCTTAACGGTTTAGCGATCCTTAGAGGGAGACAAGATGAAAAGATACTTTAAAGCGCTTATCCTCATACTAATCTGCCTTGCAGTTTTGGTGCCCTTTGCTTCCAACGCTCCAGACGGATTAGAAAAAGTAGCAGAAACTTTTGGAATAGAAGAGCATGAACCATTATGGAAGGGCTTAATGCCTGATTACACTTTGCCAATAATTGACAATCCATACGCTTCAACACTTCTCGCAGGCACTTTCGGAATCTTTCTGGTTTTAGGCTTCGCATTCATGCTTGGGACAGCAATAAGCAAGCCAAACAGGCGAAACAAATGAGCACAAAAACATATTTCACAGCCGTAGACATCGCCTCGATAAGCGTTTTCTGCGCCTTATGGGCAATTCTGAATTTGACATTGGGACCTTTAGGTTTCGCATGGTTTGGGCTTCCAATATTTTGTGATTTTGCGGTCTTCTTTACAATTTTACTAGTTACATGGGCAACAAGTAAGTTTGGAGCAGCCTCCTTGGTTGGCATCATAGGTTCAATAATAATTCTCTCGATAAGGGCTTCCCCGCATATTATTGGTTTTGCCTCGTCAGCAATACTTTTTGACATACTAATGTCGGTAAACCATCATAAAATAGACGCAAAAGCCTGGAACATGACAATAGCAGTCTTAGCAACAGCATCATCTGCCTATTTTGCCGGGATAATTATTGGCTTTTTCTTTTCGAACAAACCCTCAGATTGGGCAACGTTAGGGTGGGCATTGACTTTTTGGGGTGGATGGCACTTAATAGGTGGAATAATAGGCATAGCAATAACATTACCAATAATAGGCGTTTTGGAAAAAGCAAACGTTAGGAAGATTAGAAGTGCTTGATAAGAAAAAGGAACTTGCGTTAGCAATAAGAAACGCTGAAAAACTGCATGGGCATCTGGGTCCTTTTCTAGTTATCGGAGTCAGAATGGGAAACATCGCTATAAAAAATCTAAACGCAAACACAACAGAAAATAAATTACGGGCAACTGTGAAAATTCCACTTTCAACTCCATTCTCCTGCGTTCTTGACGGAATTCAAGCAACAACTAAATGCACAATTGGAAATCAAAAACTCAAAATAGAAAACTCACAAAAAGAAATAACCGCACGTTTTGAACTTCAAAATTCAGATAAAGCAACAACAATCACAGTTAACCCAAAAACAGTTGAAGAACTAGTAAGAAAGCTTTCAAAAGGCGCCTCCGATAAAGAACTAGCAAAACAAATTGCTCACTTGCCAGAAAGCCAACTGTTCACGGTAGAGAAGCAATAAATATTTTAGCAGCTTCAACATTGCCTACTGAGATGATATGGAAGATTTAGAAACTGCCAAAAAACACTTACACGAAAAAGATCTAACATTAGCCATCGCCAAAAATGGCAAAACAATCTTCGAAACAGCCTCCCACGGGGTTTCTGGCTTCTTAGAAGCCATCGAAAGACTTGGAAAACAGCTTGAAGGAGCTTCGGTTGCTGATAGAATTGTTGGAAAAGCCATTGCACTTTTAAGCGTTTACTCAAAGGTCAAGGCAGTCCATGCTACAACACTGAGCAAAAAGGCTAAGGCAGTGTTCGAAGAAAATGCGGTTTATCACGAATGGAACGACTTAGTTGAAAACATACTCGACGCCAGCAAAACTGGAGTGTGCCCCTTTGAAAAATTAGCCGAAAAAATTTCAGATCCAACCGACGCCTACAGAAGGCTTAAGGCTTTGCAAACCTCTTTAAAGCACTGCAGATGAAAGCGAATGAGCCGTGAACACGAACGGTTTATATCAGAGGAAGATGAAGAACTGAAACATATTAAAGAAGAAAAATTGAAGAAACTCCTAAGGGACAAGGAGAAAAAGGGAGAAATGGGCAACGAACCCGTTCATGTAACAGATTCAAACTTTGACGAAATAGTTAAGAAACATCCGCTGGTCCTAGTTGATTTTTGGGCGCCTTGGTGCGGCCCCTGCGTGGCTTTGGCTCCGACAATTGAGGAGTTGGCCGAGGAATATGCTGGAAAAATTGTCATTGGCAAGCTTAACGTTGACGAAAACCCCAGCACTGCAGAATGTTTCCAAGTTTTCAGCATCCCAACTCTGATCATTATGAAGAATGGATGCGAAGTTGACAGAATCGTCGGACTCGTCCCAAAAAAACATATTAATGCCTTATTAAAAAAGCATTTAGGATAGGAAGTCTATGGACATTCCCGAACGAAGAGTAATAGGCGCACTGCTACTTCTTTTAGGTGTTTCCTTCCTAGCCGCAGGCATATACACAAGTCAATTAAACACCATAGTAGAGATGCTAAGAACAGTCTTCAAGACCGTCACAGGTTGAAACTCTTAAAAATAAATTCTGCCCATAATCAAATTTACTAAAAGGTAAGTGCTAAAAATGAGTCCGCCAATAATTGAAAGCAAGGACAGCGAAAAAGAGGCAATCTTTGACGCTGCGAAACTTATGCTCGTAGCAGCAAGAACCGCCCCAAAAACAGGCGGCATAGATGACATTCTAACCTTAATCGTCTACGGCAAAGAAAAAGACAAAATCGCAAAAAAGATGGAACAAATAGCTGAAGAACGAAAAATCGAAGGCTTCAAAAGAGACGCAAAAAACGTCAGAGATTCAGAAGCAGTCATCCTCATCGGAGTCAGAGGAAACTTGACCGGAGGCCTAAACTGCGGAGCATGCGGCTTCAAAAACTGCAAAAAATTCGAAAAAACCAAGAAAAAACTTGGAGAAGACTTCATTGGTCCAACATGCCTTTTCAAGGCCTTAGACCTTGGAATAGCATTAGGCTCAGCGGCAAAAACTGCAAGCCTGTTAAATGTTGATAACCGCATAATGTACCGCATTGGCACAGCTGCATTGAAGCTGAAACTGCTACCAGAAGCAACAGTTATTATGGGAATCCCTGTTTCAGCAAAAGGCAAAAGTATCTACTTCGACCGTCCCAGACTGCCTTAAGCATTAGCTTTTCATTTTCTCATACATCTTCTCCAAAGTCCAACGAATGCTCGATTTAAGTTCCCTCAAACGGTCCGCATCAAAATTTTTGATCGATATCTCACGGATTAAATCGCCTTCTCTAACAATGTTATAAGAAAAAATTTTGTCAGGCGCAAGTTGTCCAGTTCGAGCCAGCTCGTTGTCTTTTTCCTGCATTTTCACAAAAATCTTTCCCACAAGAAAATGGTTGAATGGCGGCGTGTTAACATCAAAGCTTTTATCTTCAGCCGGCACCACACGCAATGCGTTTTCGCTTACATAAATGTTTGCAAGAAGTTCATCATCAAAAGTTTTTAGAGAGATTATGTTTTCGCGTTCTATTGGAGGTTCGGCTGAAGGTGGTTCAAGTTCAGCTTTGACCTCTTCTTTCGGCGGCAAAATTTCTCCTACAACGGGTTCTTTCGTGATTTCTGCGCGCTTGAACCCTTTTTCCAAAAGCACCGAATTTACTGTTTCAAGCATAGTCTGCAATTCTTCAAGTTCAGAACTCAGTTCCTCAACTTTTTTTTCAAGCTTCTTCTTAAAAGCAACAAGCTTCTTTATTTTTTCAGCATCTTGAGACATCGCCGTTCACAATACAATTATAAGAGCGTCTTCGCTTTATCAAACCTTTGAAATTCCAAGTATAGAATTTAAGATAACTCTGCGACAGCATAATTGTCAGTGTTAAATTCTAAATTATGAATTGGCTTAAGCTTAACTTTCAGTTCGGTTTTGAGGAAGTTCTCAAACTCTTGGAAAACAGGACTGTCTGTATGGTTTAATTTAACACACAAGTTTTTTCCTTCCAATAGTGGGCTTAGGTCATAAAGGGCTACTTTCTTCGAAAAGTTTGGATCATCAAAAACTGTTTTAACCAAAGTCTCCGATGGAGTTTCCGAGAACAACCATGCAGTGTAAGACGCTTCAACAACATGGTAAGATAAGCCTTCTCGAACTATACATCGTCTATTTGAAAGTATACTTTTGAAGGAGGCGGGGTGAACATCTCTAGCCCAGAGAAAATTGTGGTATTCATCATTCGTTTCAATCCAATCTTCACTTTCAGAAGTTTTCCAGCCGCGAAACTTGCAGCAATCCTTAAACTTTTTCAAGATTTCCCAAACTCTAGGCATCTTCATATCTTCGCCACAAACCTTTATGTTAGAATCTTCTAGAACAATATTCTATTTGTCAACCATAAATTTAAACTTATTTGTCGATTTAACCGCAAAACTGTAGAACAAAAAGCTTCTAAATTGAAAGTTTGTAGATAATTTATTTTTTTGTCGACAAATTTACGGAGAAATCCGAACAATAATCAGAGTAAAATTTTGACGGAAAGACCGAAGATTTTCTACATTTTTCCGACGGCAAACAATAAATTTAAACACAAATATCTAATAGATGAAAGGGGCAGAGGCGACATTGAAGTTCAAAAACAACAGCTTAGCCTTAGATATTACAGACTTGAAAATTTTAGAGGCGTTGCAGGAAGACGCTAAGCAAACTTACACAGCCATAGGCAAACGGTTAGGAATAGCCCACTCAACAGTTTATGACAGAATAAAGAGAATGGAGCATCTGGGAGTAATTAAGAAGTACACAACGGTAATAGACGCTGAGAAGGCTGGAGCCAAAAGCATCACGGCCATAATGACTGTCTACACAGACCCAAAAGAAAGTGAGAAAGTTGCAGAGAAATTATGCATGGCACCTGAAGTGGTAGAAGTTTACACATCCCTTTCAGAAGAACTCCAAATAATAGCAAAAGTCATTGCTGAAAACCAAGAAAGCTTACACGAGTTTATTGCTAATTTGGTTGCGCCCTTATCTGGAGTTTTAAGAATCCGCACATCTATAGTTACGAAAAAGTTCAAGGAAACCCAATTTTTAATCGGTAATGACCCAAAAAAGTTAACATTTATAAAAGAAACACATAATAAGATAGGAGAAAACAAGCCGTGAAAGAGGAAACGAGTTTAAGAATTCTAAGAAGCGTGCCCAGAGAGAAAGCATTCTACTTCTTCACCTCCATCGGAAATTACACAGGCGAAAGCGCAGCATCCCTGAAAGAGTTTATGGAAAAAATAAATGAAGTGAACGTGAAATCTCTAGAGTTTCACCTTTACAGAGGCGATTTTGAAAAGTGGTTAGCCGAAGTTCTAGAGTACAGGGAATTGGCAGATGAGATTAGAAAATTACAGAGAATCAATTTAGCAGGCGACGCACTTCGCAATCAATTATACACAACGGTTTCAAAACACTATTATAATTTGATGGTCAGCTCACTAAAAAGTCAAATTTGAACTCTCTTTTAACTGCAAAAACTGCCATGTTCATAATATAAACTTGGTTCTTTTCGAAACTGCTAAGTACAATTTGAGAAACTATAGAACCCTTTGCTTCTTTAATTAGGTCAGACATTGTTAAGTTACCCGCTTCCAACGGATAATATTTCATTTGACTTCCCCAAAGCGGGTCGGGCTTTGAAGCGTTAACAGATTCACTTAACGTTTTATTCTCGACAAAGAATCTGTTAAGCAGTTTGATGGTTTCGTTGTCGGTGTGCGATAGTTCAACTAATCCAGTCCATCCTATGTAAGCTTTGGCGCCTTTTTTTATGAAAGCCTCTGCCATTTCTTTACACGTTTCATTTAGGCTGTTGCAACCCATAGCAATAACTATACTTTTAGGGAAGCTACCCTCCAAATTTTCTATGAATTTCGGTGTGACAGCAAAGTAAGACTTCTCAGGCTTCCAAGAATAATAGCCCTTTGTCAACAAGCCGTTCTCTCGTTCAGAAACGTATCTGGACATGCTGAATTCTTCAGAAGAAAAAAGGTCCACTATTGTTTCTCCTTCTCTTGTTGCAAAGTGAGCCCTTAAAACGATTATGCCATAATTGTATCGGGCAAGTCCCTTGTAAAAAGCCACGTCCACACTATCGCCTTCATTATATGATACATTGAATCCGGCACCAGTTAAAATGTCGGATACAATTCCTGTTTCGTTGAAATCGGAATTTGGCCACTCTACTTCTAACTGGTCAACTATCGTTGCATTGAATGAAAACTTGGCCTCTGGATTTTGCAGAAAAATTTGAACGAGCAAAAATCCCAAAACGATAATCGCTATTAGAACAACCGATGCTATTGCCGATTTTTTATTGAGAAACAGTTTCTTTTCTTTGGAAAGTTGCTCTTTCTTTCGCTTCATCAATTAAACTCCGTAGAGCTACTGAACAGTATAGAAAGAAGAGCTTATTGTCTATTTTCTTTTGCGCTTGGTTAGGCTTATTGCTGCACCACATAGGGCAATTAGCATGAAATAGGCTGCTATGCTTTGTGTTGGGGTCTGTTTGGTCAGTGAAATTGAATAACCGCCAACTGGGGCTGTTGCCACAACTATGCGTGCAGTGCTTGACTGCGCAGTGGTACCATGGGCGTCTGTGACATTCAAATATACATAGTATACGCCGATTGCTGCTGGCGTAAATGTCCAACTGGCTGACTTTGCACCAGCAACAGGGTTACCATCTAGATACCATTGATAATTGTAGGGTCCGGTTCCTCCATTAACTGTCGAAGTGAAGGTTACTGATTGGCCCAAGCAAATTGTGGCTGAAAGAGGATTTATGGATACTGTAAGTTGAGCTGGAGCGAATGCGAAAAAGGCTTTCAATGTGTGATTTTGAGTCATTAAGACTGAGTATGGGCTTGTTGAGCTTACGTTTACGCCGTCTAATTCCCAGTGATTAAAGGTGTAGCTGGCGTCTGGAATTGCTGTAACTTGGACTGTTGACCCATTCGCGTAATTGTACGTTCCAGGCACAGGATTTGTGGTACCGCCCGTGGTTGTCTCGATTTTTAAAGTGTAATTTATCAAAGTGAAAACAGCGTGGAGATGATGAGTACTTCCCACATAAACTGTAATCGGGTTAGATGAACCCTTATTGACGCTGTCATATTCCCAGTGGTCAAAGCGATAATTATTATACGGAATAGCGGTGACCGTAACGTTTGTCGGAACTTGATAGGTGTATGTTTGTGGCGAAGGATTGGTTGTGCCACCCGCCGATACCGTTATTGTTAACGTGTGAGTCTCGGCGAAAACTGCTTGCAGATTATAGTTGTTGTCCATCAGAATACTGAAGGGGTTGGCTGAACCAGCATTTGAGCCATTCAAAATCCAATAATCAAATCGATAACCAGAATTGGGCATAGCAGTGACGCCAACGGTCGTCCCACCTGAGTACGTGTAGGCTTCTGGCGCAGGATTAGTATTGCCGCCGGTCGTGACAGATATTGTTAAAGTGTAGTTAACCCTAGCGAATATCGGCTGCAAAGTGTGATCGTCCGTCATGAGGACGTTTATCGGATTAGCTGAACCCTCATTATTGCCATCAAGCAACCAGTAATTCAATACATAGTAAGTGTCTGGAATTGCTGTCACAGAAACGCTTGTTCCATTGACATGGGTGTACGTTCCGTTTGTGGGGTTGGTTATGCCTCCAGGGGAGCTTAAAATTGTTAATTTGTAAGTTAGCTGCTGGAAGACGGCGTGTAACGTGTGGTTGCCATCCATATAAACCGAGTATGGATTTGTCGAGCCAACATCATTGCTATCCAATAGCCACTTAACAAATTTGTAGTTGGCATCTGGAATTGCGGTGACTGAAGCATAAGAACCAGAAGCATAAACATATGTTCCTGGCACGGGACTAGTAGTGCCACCCGTAGATGCGGTTACCGTGAGAGTGTAGTTAATTAAAGAGAAAACAGCGTGGAGTGTGCGGTTTTTATTCATTAAAACGCTGATGGGATTGGCTGAGCCAGCAGGGGAACCGTCTAAAACCCAATGGTCAAAGAAGTAGTTTGCTGAGGGGAGAGCTGTAACATCAGCATATGAACCAGATGGATAGTTGTAGGTTCCTGGCTCAGGGTCTGTGGTTCCTCCTGCAGTTGCGGTTATTGTCAGCTTGTATATTATTAATGCGAAATAGGCTTTCAACGTGTAACTTGCGTTCATTGTAAGTGTTATCGGGTTATCCGAGCCAACATTTGAACTGTTAAGTTCCCAGTAAGCAAATTTGTAGTTCATGTCTGGAATTGCCGTAACAGTGACGTTTGTTCCTTCATTGTAGATGTAAATATTAGGAGTGGGATTTGTTGTTCCGCCGCTAGTTGTTATGATTGTGAGAGTGTAGGTTTTAGGATTGACTGTTACATTGGCTTCGTTTGATAATTTGGCTGAGGAGGCAGCATCTGTCACTTTCAAAATCACTTCGTAATAACCTATTGCAGTGGGTGTAAAAGTCCAAGATGATGCGTTGGCTCCAGAACCTTCTGTATCGTTAACATACCACTGATAGGCATATGGAGGAGTGCCGCCCGAAACTGTTGATGTAAAGTATACTGATTCTCCTATCGTGATGACACTTGAAACTGGTTGGATTGAAACTGATAAGGCAGGATTAACTGTAACTTGAGCAATGTTTGATTTCGCCTCTTTACCAGCGTTGTCTGTTACATTAAGGTGGACTAGATAGTAACCCGTCAAAGTCGGCGTGAAAGTCCAGCTACTCGCGTTAGCACCTACAACAGCGGTTCCATTTAGATACCACTGATAACGGTAAGGTAGAGTGCCGCCCGAAACAGAAGAAGTAAACGTTACATATTGACCTAAATCTATAACAGCGGAAGTTGGACTTATAGAAACCAAAAGCGGCGAAGGCGCCGCTTGATACATAACAGTGGAATCTTCAGAATGAGGAGACCATGTCACGTCAGCCCATGAAATTGGGACACAACAATGACCATACGCATCAAAATGCATCATAGCTCCTGTTGCGTCAGAAAATGTTACAGAAACAGTTAGAATTGTATAGCCTTTAGGCAAGATTGTTCCAACATTTATGTATGTATCATTAAAGTACGCAGGATAAACACAACCATTCGGCCAATATTTTGTGCCGTATGGTTTAGGCTTGCCATATTTAAAAGCGCTTTTTGGAATCGATGTGCCGTTTATTACTAGGCTTTGAAGATTGTTGTAGGAAGCGTTGTTAAGGGCTACTATCAAATGCGTATCTTCGGATTTGAGACATTTGCTAGTGTCAGATATTTTTAAGGTAAAACTCCACGAGTTTCCAGTTTGGTTTAGAAGCCAGCCTTCGTCTGTCCATGGGTCACCCGTTGGTGGGATCTTCTTTACATATGTGCCTTCTGGTAAAGAAACGCGTAAAATTGCAGGGTCAACAACTTCTACAAGTTGCATGTCGGAATCAGTCAGCCCATCATTATCAGTCACAGTAAGCGTTACTGTGTAATTAGCATACGTCAAGTATACATGTTCAATAATTGGAGTCGAAACTGTAGTTACGTTACCGTCTCCGAAGTCCCAAGAATAGGTTGTCAGATAGCCGTCTGGATCATAGCTTGATGTAGCATTGAACACGACCGTGTCGTTTGCAACTGGATAGGCTGGCGAATAAGTGAATGATGCTGTGGGTACTGTATTTTCGTAAATCACTTCCAAATACGGGTCTTGTGCTGTGTTAGCATATTCTTTGCTTGCAAAGTATCGTGCAAAGTTCGGATTGTCTTGAGTTGGATCATCCAAAAGAAGCTTTGCGACAACGCTTAGAATTTTGTCTCCTAAATATTGAGTTTGACCATAAGGCGTAATGTCCCAACAATAGTACTGCCCAGTTCCGCCAACAGAAATACTTGTAATAAGCGAACCTACTGCAGGCGCGTTGTTCCAAGTAATAGTTGACTCAAACCAACTGTCAGACGTTTCATGCACATAAATTTCAATATTAGGGTTGGCATCCACATATGTGCAGTACAAATAAAGCTTAACAGAGGTTATAGTCTTGCCGTCTTGAATAGAACTCAAATCAAACTTTAGATAACTTCGCCTTGTTCTAGAGTCAGACCTAACTCTTAAGCTTGTCTCAGAGCCATGATTATCGTTGGGAAATTCTGCTTCAACCCAAGAATCATTTGTTGGGTACAAGCGCGAAGTGTAAGAGCCCTGGATGGGAAGAATGAGCAGAGGAGAAAAAATTAGAAAAGCAATTAACATAGCCACTACTAACTGGTTAAATATGATACGCATCCTTCTCCCTTCAGCACCTTAGATTAGCATCTTAACAAATTTAAGACTTTTGGAATTATCTTCTATAGTGAAACCACAGTTTCTTTGCACACACGCACAAGTTGGCACGGTTGTTTACAGAATGAACTACAAGACAGATACAATCATCAAGCGCGCCTTCAATCCTTGTTCTAGCTGTTGGCTTCGTTAAGTAGGCTTATGATTCCACTTAGTATAGGAGGTATCACCAACATTATGCCAATGGGATTTAGCCAACTCAAAAGCTTCGGTTCAGAGAATATCGAGTAGTAAATGTATATGGAAGTCAAGATTAGGCCGCCTGCTGTATTTATTTTCCCTCCCCTCATATTTTTCCCCCTTAAGATGAGAAAACTTCCATAAATTAGCACCATCATCATTATGATAATTGATATGCTCGCAACCCAACCGTCGAGTGGTTGGTTGGCTATTTTTGACAAGCCTAACATTGCTGAAATGAGATAGAAACCTATCGCTAACGAGTTTGCTGCTCCGAGGAATCCCAGGAAAGCGCAGATTAAATTTAGATTGGCAGTTTTTTTCATCATAATTGCCTACGTTGGTTAACGTAATCTTAAAAGTCAATAATTTAAGTTTATTCCAAAAAAAGAGTGGGGGCGTGTTTATTTTTTCCTCAAAATCATGAGGATTAGAGCAGCCAGAATCACAGCAATTGCCGAAAGTATTGAAGCGGCGTATAATGTTGTTGTCGCGGTTGACTGAATTCCATCAAGCTTTGTTTCGACTTCGCCTAGGGTTGTCGAGATTGTTACTGTGTTCCCATTAACTTGTGTTATTGTGGCATTTATCGCGTCTAACCTTGTTGTGATGGTACCGACAGCTGTATTTATCTGAGCTAGAATTTCGCCTTTGCTTGTTGTGATTAAACCAGTTAGCGATGCGTTTATGCTTCCAAGATTCGTTTGAAGTGTTCCTATGTCAGATTCTATAGTTGCCAACATCCCTTCAATGCTGACTAATCTTGCGTTTATGCTTGTCAGATTCACCTTTATCGTGTCTAGGTTTGTTGTGATTGTTGCTATTCCATCATTGATTTCTGTTATCTGTGCTATTGATAGACCCCAGTTTGTTAACGTCAGACTTATTTGGAAAATCTTTATGCTTGCGCCTTTAATTCCGTAGTATTCAGCCTTCACTAGAAGGGTATACTCACCTGCTTCAGCCCCTGCAGGTATGGTGTATGGTATTCTGTACAGTCCTATGTCTACACTTTCAACACTGCTACTCAAATCTTGAAGTAGTGCCCCGCTGAAGTAAAGTTTTGCTTCTAAACTTGTGGCATTTACTGGTCTTCCAAAATTCGTTATTAATACATTGAATTCAGCGATTTCGCCTTTGAAATGCAAGGAACCTACATCAATAATTACTGTCAGCTCCTTATAATAGCTAATTGATATTGATTTAGTTGTGTTTGCTGTTAAGCCGTCAATGTCTGTGACAGTTAATGTTACGTTAAATTTGCCTTGTTGGTTGTATACGTGACCAATGAATGGTGTTGTTGTATTGACAACTTCTCCATCTCCGAAGTCCCATGTGTACAGGCTTATTTCATAATCGGGATCATAGCTTTCCGACGCGTTGAATAATATCATCTCACCAAGGCTTGGCGAGAGTGGCTCATAAGTAAATTCTGCAATTGGATACGTTAAGGGCAGGATTTGGTAGTATCCAGAGGTCAAATCAAACAGAAGCGTCTCGCCAAGGTCGTTTACGAGCATGGCATCGAGAATTTGAAAAGTGAAGTTTGCAGGTGGTTCTGGTTCTACAGTTGTCTGATCTATGGCTTCAAATGTTATTGTTGTTAGTGTGCCGTTTCCTTCAGGGAAAGGACCAGGCCACTGTCCCGTAGCATTTGGCAACAGCATAATGCCAACGACAATGTTAGGACCATATATCTCATCGTCTTCAACGAAATAGATGAAGAAAGTCTCCCCAAACTGCTTCAAAAACGAACCCTCAGCAACATCCAAAACCATCAACAGTTCTGACTCGTATGTTAGTCGGAATTGGACACCTATTATGGTCCAACGTACATCTAAGTTGTTCAAATCAACATCAATGTCGAAGATCTCTCCTCGTTTTGTAGCGTTGTATGTGGGCGGTCTTATTGCAAATATCGGCACTGGCAAGGGTTGAACTTCATAATAACCGTCTTGAACTATGTGAGAAATTGCAATTCCATCAGAATCAAGAAGCATAGTGTCCAACAGCTCAAGAGTGCATGACACTGATGGTTGAGGTTCCGCCGGTTGGTAAATGGATTTGAATGTTATTGTTGTTAGTGTGCCGTTTCCTTCAGGGAAAGGACCAGGCCACTGTCCCGTAGCATTTGGCAACAGCATAATGCCAACGACAATGTTAGGACCATATATCTCATCGTCTTCAACGAAATAGATGAAGAAAGTCTCCCCAAACTGCTTCAAAAACGAACCCTCAGCAACATCCAAAACCATCAACAGTGTAGAATTGTAGGAAAGTCTAAACTGAACACTAACCAATTTCATGTCCGCTTCTACATCACTTATCGATACGTTAATGTTGAAAGTCTCGTTCGCGCGTGAAACTGGAGCGACGTAATTCTGTGGATCTACTTTGAGAGTCGGAGTACCAGCAGCTAACACTAGAGGCATAGGGAATAAAGTCAGCATGAGTAGTTGTAGAACTAAAATATAGAGTAATGTTCTATTTCTCATATTGTTCACTAAGGCTAGATATACTAGGAGATATATATTTTAAATTTACTGTTCTAAGATTTTAATTATTAATTCATCATTGAAGTACGCACAATTGTTGAAGTATACTGAAGCCAAGGATTGCTGTTTACAAAATAAAAAGATGGTAGTTAATTGCGTTGTTTCATTTTATTAAACTTGTTTTTTTCGAAGAGTCTTTTTAGCGAGGGCTATGGCAATCAAGTTTGTGCTAATGAATGCGAATAGCATTAATAATAGTGGAAATTCAGGTATTATTGTTGCCGTACTATCTATTTTGGTTACGTCAGCAATTTGTCCATTGGAGTCGTAGAGAAATGTGTCTACGTTGTTGATCCCCAAAGTGCACGAATGAGTTGGCGTACCCGTCACATTGAATTCTATTGATGCTAGCTTGTATGTATTGCTTGCTATGAGTGTTGCGTTTGCGAATAGGGTGTCGCCTATTTTCACTGCCCCCAATCCTGGACCAGTGTGGTAGTAGGATGGATTACCTATCATGCCGCCAGCCTTTTTATAGAAGACGTATTGAGAGTCCCAGTTTCTTCCGTCTAGGTCGTCGTTTGGCCAAGCTCGGATGGCGTCCTCTCTGCCGCTGACCTCGCCAGTAAATTGAGTGACGTTTATTATGCTATCATCAAATGTCACGTAAACCTGAAACATCATAAGCTTCGATACACCTGTTACTACTACTGTAACGTTAAACTTGTAGCCCAGAGTAATGTCGAATGTGTAGTTTGCTTGTTCAAACTGAACAATAGGACCTTGAGCATTGACTGGAAATACTGACACCATACATAGAAGAATCGTTTGGATCATAGAGAACATTAAAATCAATTTTTCTTTTTTCATGTCTTTCACCTTAGACAAGTAATACATTGTTAGTGTTTAAAAATTTTTGGTTATCAATGTGAAGGATTTTCCTCAATGAATTGGTGTTTCTGAGTCACAAAAAAAGAATGGATGTTAAGGAATACATCCTCTTCCGAAGTTGCTTGCGGTTAACCATGTGTCGCGCATATCTATTAGGTTGTTTTGGTCCACATCTGCATCCGGGTTCCATCTAGGATGGCCTGGATAGGATCCGAAGGCTTGTGTTACAATGTATATGTCCATCATGTCAACCTTTCCATCACCATTTATGTCTCCCACAAACCTTACTTTCACGAAACCATCTGTGTAAGCGTTGTCAGTTATATTAAACTCGAATGGAACTGCTATGGCCTCAGCTTTAATAGTATAATTGTTGCAAGGTGTCACATTTTGTGTGTTCCAGGTAACTATTATGGTTGCTTCGTTGTCGGGTGGTAAGTCCTCTATAGTGGTAGTTTCTATAAGCTCGCTGTCGTAGAAGGTTTTTACTTCGAAGGTTTCGTTAATCATACCTTTGTTTTTGACAGTAACTGTGATGTTAAGTTCTGTGCCTTGATAAACCCATTGGCGAGACGGCATAACGTTAAGTACGGCTACATCTCGTATGAGTGTGACGAATAAACCATCTTCGGCTACATGTGTGATAGGTTGTCCTATGTCATCTAAAAGTTCAGTGTCGTGCAGGTCTAGAGGAGATATTCCTAATGCTGTTACGTGGAATTCTATTGTTACTATTGCGAGAGGTGGTGACGTTGTAATTGGAGATGTGTAGTTGAGTTGAATCCAAATATAACCAGCATCATCGTCTGAGATTATCTTTGTCTTTGGGGTTTGGTCGAGAACTTTGTGAAATTTAACACTAACCGTGTCCAAGACTTCAGTGTTATATGAAAGGTTAAACCTGCAAATGAGTAGTTTATCAACAGCTGCTATTGTTACGTTAATTGAGAAAGTCGAGCATGGTACCATTGTTGGGTCAATGAGTTCTGGTGGATCTATGGAGAGTCTTGCTCCCACTGGCGGAACATAAACAGCAAACACTGCCAGCAACGTCATGTCCTCCGTGCCCATTGTTACACTATATGGGTTAGCACTTCCTTTGTTTACGCCATCCAGTTCCCAGTGATCTAAGACATAGCCGCTATTTGGATTCGCTAGAATATCCCGTGATTCTCCTTCCAGCATGGATATTGTTCCACTCGGAGTTGTGGAGCCCCAGCTTGGATTGTTGACTTGAATCGTCAGATTGTGCGATGGAATCTTTGAAGATATCTCATAACGTCCATCCGTTTTTGCAGTGCCGGGAACTTGCCCGCTGGCGTCGTAGAGATATGTGTCTGTGTTGTTGATGCCTAAAGTACAGGACAGTTTTGCACCTTCTGGTGGCTTTGCAGTTATCCTGAATTCTATTGATGCCAGTTTGTATGTTTTGCTTGCGTTGAGTGTTGCTGCTGAGAATAGGGTGTCGCCTATTTTCACTGCCCCCAATCCTGGACCAGTGTGGTAGTAGGATGGATTACCTATCATGCCGCCAGCCTTTTTATAGAAGACGTATTGAGAGTCCCAGTTTCTTCCGTCTAGGTCGTCGTTTGGCCAAGCTCGGATGGCGTCCTCTCTGCCGCTGACCTCGCCAGTAAATTGAGTGACGTTTATTATGCTATCATCAAATGTCACGTAAACCTGAAACATCATAAGCGCAGACAAATCTTTTACGCATATTGTTACATTGAATTGGTGGCCTATAGGAACTGCGTCGGCGTCGAAGGTGTAATCTGAAGGGTCAAGGTATATTGTTGGTGAAGGAGAAGCGTATGTTGGAAATTGAAGCATCGCACTGGCCATTAAAAGTGCAGCAAATAAAATTAGCGTGTACAATGTTTTCTTCATTTTAATCCCCTTTCTCCAAATCCTTGACTTCAATATTACGTTCAAAATTCTTAAGCGTTTTGGTATTTTCTTCTATTCGAATCTAGGGTGCAGTGGGCAGAAGCTTTTTCTTGTTCTAAAAAGAGTGAAAATTTGCTTATGGCAAACCAAAGCTTTTCGCAACAATCCATACGTCAATCATGTCAACTTTGCCGTCGCTATTTATGTCTGCTTGTGGGTTCCAATTAGGATATCCAGGATAAGAACCGAATGCCTTGGCGACTAACCATAAATCTACCATGTCTACCTTTCCATCGTCATTGATGTCTGCAAGGAGTATGACTTGGAAGATTGTTTGGTTAGCTACAGGTTGTGGAATTGGAGATCCGTATACTGATTTTGCATAAACTGTAAAGTTACCTAGTAGTCTGTTGCCTTGAAGAGACATGGATACGTTGAAACTTCCGGATACTGCCATACTCGCTTCCTGTGTTGTGCCTGATGTAGAAGAGCCTCCTCCAGAACCTTCGATATTAAAGCTATTGATTTTTTCTGGGCACCATGGATAGCCACCGTTTTCGGGCAGATCTGAGAGCGTATTCCAGAAAATTTTTGTTACACCAACTGGGGCGCTAGCTGGAATTTGCGTGATAGGATATCCCCAAGTGGTTACGTTTTGGCCTTTTTCGATTGTCTGGTTGATCATTGTATGCATGATGAACATGACCTCATTGGAAAATTGAATGTACGCTATCACTAGCACATGCTGTAATGTGAGACCGTTGTTTCTTACAGTTACGCTAAGCCCTAGGTCACTTCCGCGAGTGAAGCTATATTTTGGATTGCCAATCTCATCGCATGGAAAAACATCAAGCAATTCTACTTGAAAAGGGTCTGTTGGGCCAGAGCCAATTA
The DNA here is from genome assembly GCA_964558305.1 of uncultured Candidatus Bathyarchaeia archaeon. Classification (GTDB taxonomy): domain Archaea; phylum Thermoproteota; class Bathyarchaeia; order Bathyarchaeales; family Bathycorpusculaceae; genus CAZLCE01. The sequence goes on along the minus strand of CAZLCE010000010.1, from coordinate 4,187 downwards.
CAGGTGTTCGCAAGAGCCTAGTTTTCCAAAGGGGGTCTCTTATTTGTATTGCGACGAAGCTGTCTTGGACTAGTAAACCGTCTTTTGTTAGGTTACCGAAGAGAGTTACTCTGTCTTGTATATCATAGGAAGCCTTGTCCGTTTGAATGTTTAATTCTAGACCTGGATCAGCTACTGCTATTTTTGGGTGTAAGGAAATGAGTAAAACGAACAGCAGAAAGAAAAAAATCATCATTGGTTTCCGCAAATTGGAAGTCATCCCTTTTCTCCAATAAAAAGTTCTCTTATGATTGATATAAGCTTTCTGGAATATATTTCTACTTACATGTCCGCATAACTCACGGGTATTTCCATATTTTTCCAAAGTTTCTAGCTATTTGCCAAGCGTCTATCATGTCAACTTTCCCGTCGAAGTTTACATCTGCCAAAGGGTTCCAGTTTGGACTCTGAGGCGTAGAACCAAACGCTTTCGCTGCAAGCCACAGGTCTAGCATGTCAACTTTTCTGTCGCCATTGATGTCGCCATCTATTGTTGTCCAGATTTTAATGCTTGCAGTTGTTTGCGAGTATATGAAGTGCACAAACATGTGAGTCGAGTTTTCAGACTTTATGTATTCAGTGGCATTGTTGCTTATTAGGACTGCAAGTGGGCAACGCAATAGTTCTTTGGAGATTACAACGCTTGAACCCGTTGTTTGCGAGAACCCTGTTGAGTCGTAAGTTATTTGTTGCAGTGCGTAGCTGTAGTTGAAGTTGGATATTGTTGAATTGCTGAATACGGTTATGGCGTATTCCGTTCCATTTTGAATTACGTTGAAATTGTTTTCTGAGAAGCCTAGACCAGTTATTTTGATGGTTCCGTCCATGGTTGTGGAAGGTATTAGTTGGAAATCTGGGGCTGGGCCAAGGAGAAAAGTGCCTTCATTTAGTTTTACACTTGTGATTCCTGGAAAATAGGTTTGAAATTCTATTTTGCATAAAATGCCAGAACCATTGACTCCTACTACCGCGTCTATCCAGCCTGCCGCTAGTATACTACCTGTAGCGTAATTGATGTTGGGTCCACCAACATAAACATCAAAATACCCTTGGAGGGTGAAAATGTTGTCTGAAGGAATTTCAAATTTTGTGAAATTCAACATCTTTGGATTATAAGTGATGTTTATTTGCCAAAAATTTAGGTTTGTAACATTTTGAACGTTTACCGTTATGTTGAATCTTCCCCCATAGGGAATAGAGCTTTCTTTCGGGTTTACGTAGACAATTGTGGGTTCGGTTGCTCTTATGTGCGGGATCATGAGTGTTAGCATTAGCGTCAAGGCTATAGGCAAGAGGATTCGAAACTTTTTTTCAAATTTCAAGTTTCTCATCACTCAATCACCTGAAATGATAGATCGTTGCTTGTTGTTCTGTTTATTTATTATACGAAGGTAACGTGCTAATAGATGACATGGGCTATCTTGGAACATTATTCCCTTCTCCATTTAGCTTGTAGCAGAAGACGGCTAATAAAGTTTCTGGAAAATAATTCTACGTGGATAATTGAAGCTTTTGATCTGGGGTTTGGTTGACAAAAACAAAAAAAGGGGTAGATGAGGACTTTTTGCTATTTTA
>CAZLCE010000010.1:0-2473 GCA_964558305.1 uncultured Candidatus Bathyarchaeia archaeon | reverse complement strand
GAATTCTGGACCCCAAGCGAAGCCGCCTTCAGTTGGGTCTTTGTCATAGACGCTGACATGGACGTATGCGAAGCCTGTGAATGCCCACTTCGGAATGTAGATTTCAACACAGAATCTGCCTTCTTCCACTGTGCACCACTCTTCAATTGGGCGCTCTGCCGCTGGGATATCTGTCTCGTAAGTTTTAAATCCGAATGGAACGCCCAGCTCGTCTTGTATGACAACGGCGAACAGAGCTGGATAGAACTTCTGCAGTGCGTGTGTAGTGTATTCGACGCAGACATGTACGTAGTCGTCATGGTAGTAGTAGTATTTGTCTGTTGTCACTTTGGTTATGTAGACCAAATATTCATAATAGAACATCAACGAGTCCACGACTACTTCGTCTGCCACGTTGACGGTTGCTGTTACCAACCATATGCCTGTCACGTTTTCAGGGTCTTCGCATGGCCACGGCATTCTGAACGTTATTTTTGCGATGCCGTCCACGTCTGTTCTGGCTGTCAATTTTGCCCATATCTTGTAACCTGGTAGTTTCGGTTCATAAGTGATAATTTCTTCTTCGGTTTCTGGGTCTATTGTTATGACTTTTATGTATGGACCTTCAATTTCGAAGCCCACATCTTTGGATTGTACTGGCCAGCAGTTGTATTCTACAATTGCGTAGAATGTTACTTCTGACTGTGGGATAACCAAGTCCATTGGCGTGCCTAGTCCTTGTCCGCCGTATGGTACTGGGAACGGATCTGGATATCCTGTCCAGTAACCGGCGTTTTTGGCTCCTCCGTACAGGTCGATGAACCTGCCTGTCGATGGCGTGTTATATATCTTGTACACGCCATTCACGTTTTTGTCTTCAGCAACAAGTATGTAGAAGCCGTTTTTGTCAATTAGCCATTGGCCAAATACGCTCTGTAACGTTAAATTGCAGGTAAGGAAACCGCCAGTGTAGTAGCATGGCTCTTTGTCTTGCTTTATGGCCTTGAAGGTTATTGTTGCGATGACTCCTGCTCCGTTGGGGAACGTCGTTTGATCGTATTGTCCTGTTCCGTTGGGCAGAAGCATGTTTCCAACTAGTACGTGTGGATCCTCTTCATGTGGGAATGATACGAAGTATGTGCCATGTAGGTTCCATATTGGGTTCTTCAGGAATGGACCTTCTACGACATCCACGACTTCTAACAGTGTGTCATCGTATTTGAGTCCAAACTGGACACCTACCATGAACCATTCTTTCTGGAGCCCAACTACCTTTACGTCGACTGTGAATGTGTTGCCTATTGCTGGTGCTGGTCCGAGTTCCACCAATGTTGGTGAGACTTCAAACCATGGTAGCGTCAATGGCAGGAATGCTTCGATTTTAACTGTGCCCTTAACTGATGGGTCAGTTGGTATTTCCTGTACGTGGTTAAATAGTATGCATTCTGTGTACCATATGTCGGTTGATTCGTCAGGATCTGGATAGGTATTCTGATGCATCACAGTGAAGTGTATTGTGGCTACCAGCACATCACCTGATGGACCTTCCGTCTTTGGATATAGAACGAACTGTATTGTATCCGGATCAGCGTGAGTCACTGTTATGACGCTTGTAACAGGGTCCCAAATTACAGTGTTTAGGGTTATGTTAGCTGTTCCACCAAGAACGTCGATGAGGGTTGTGTTGAAGGCTATCGTGCATGTTGCGTTTGTCAGACCCCAGGCCCCACTTAGGCCCATGATGTACAGGCTGATGTCAAACGTTTCTCCGACCTGTTCCCACCATTTCTCAAATACGGTGGATGTCGGCATAACTTTGCAGTGAGGCTTTGGAGGCAACGCCCAAGTTAGTTCGTAGTATCCATCGGTCTTGGTTATGTCTGGGATTGGACCTACAGCGTCGTTCATGAACGTGTCTACGTTATTAATGCCTAAAGTGCAGTTCAGCACTTCGAATTTGTTGGGCATTTTTGTAACATTGAATTGAATCATTCCTAGCTTGTAGGCTACGCCTGCAGCGAGGTTTTTAGCGCCACCAAGCGTATCACCCCACTTCACGGCTCCTGCGGGGTAGAAGGTTGGGTTACCTATCGAACCTCCAGAGCCGCCGTAGAAGACATATTGGGGATCCCATTTCCTGTCAGCATCACCAGTTCCATTCAGGTCGTTGTTTGGCCATGCCATGATGGCGTCTGTTCTGCCGGTAACTGAACCGACGAAGTCAGTTATGTTGAGATAGTTAGGATTGAAGGTTATGTAAATTTGGAACATCATAAGCTTCCAAGCTACTGCATTGGTTACCCAAATTGTAACGTTAAATTGCGTTGGAACGGTGCCCGTATTCCATTTGTATTGCCCTCCAATGCCGTATGGATCCTCAAGGTAAATTACTGGTCCTGGTGCAGCGCGCACTGGAAAAACAGCAAATGCGCCTATTAGAAGCATTGCAATCAGTGAAGCAACGAATCCTTTAGATAATCTATTATTCATTTTT
>CAZLCE010000009.1:0-51818 GCA_964558305.1 uncultured Candidatus Bathyarchaeia archaeon | reverse complement strand
TGTTCCTTTTACTGTGTTGTCTTCCAGGTATTCCATTGTGAATCCCATTTTCTTCATGAGGCTTATGGCTCTCTGATTGTCGGGAAGCATTATGCCGTAGAGAGTTTCAACGCCCATGTCTTTGCATATTTCGATGACGTGGTCCACCATTTTCGTTCCTAAGCCTAGGCCTTGCCATGGGTCTGCTATGATGAAGGCTATTTCGCCTTTTCTTTTGTCTGGTTCTAGGCTGACTCTGACAACGCCCAATATTTTTCTGCGTCCATTCTCGTTTAGTTCTGCTACGATGGCGATTTCTCTATCATAGTCGATGTTGCAGTAGCGTACGCGAACTTCGTGTGGTGTGTCTTTGATTATTTGGAAGAATCTGAAGCGTATGCTTTCCTCGGAGAAGTTTTGGAACATTTCCAGCCATAGTGGCTCGTCTTCGGGTTTTATTGGTCTCAGTAGCACTGTTCTTCCGTCGCGGAGTTTCCATAGAATTTCGTATTTTTTGGGGTAGGGGCTTATCACTAGATGCTGATGGGGCTCAAATTTTTCGAATGCGCGTTTTCTATCAATTGCTATTCGGGCGTCAAAGGCTAAAGCCTCTTTCTCATTTATGAACAGCGGATTAATGTCGATTTCCTTTATTTGCGGAAAGTCAACGAGCATTTGTGAAAACTGCACTATTATTTCTTCTAGAAGTTTTATGTTGGCTGGAGCCACGTTTCTGTAGCCCTTTAAGAGCTGGTAAACTTTTGTCTCTTCCATCATTCTTCTGACTAAAGTTTGGTTTAATGGTGGAAGTCCCAAGGAGAAGTCTTTGAAGAGTTCTACGCCGACGCCTCCCATGCCGAATAAGATTACTGGACCGAAGAGTGGGTCGGTTTTGGCGCCTAGTATGACTTCGTAGCCTCTTTTCTTTATCATATGCTGAACTGTGACGCCATGGATTTCTGCATTTGGATTGTATTCTTTGGCTTTTTGTATGATGCTTTCGAAGGCTTCTCTGACTTCGGTTTCGCTGTTTATGTCTAATATGACGCCGCCTGCGTCGGTTTTGTGGATAATTTGCGGTGACAATATCTTGAGGACTACAGGATAGCCTATCTGCGAGGCGAGGGCTACAGCTTCATCTGCTGTTTTGGCTACACATGTTTTTACGACTGGAAAGTTATAATATTCTAGGAGTTTTTTGGCTTCTGCTTCGTTTAGTAGTTCTCGGTTTTCTAGGGCTGCGGTTCGCATTATCACTGTGATTGGACGTTTTGGAGGGACGATGTCGACTGGCAGCTCTTCGGGTGTCTCGTATATGAGTTCGAGGTTGCGTTTGTATTGGTACATGTAAAGGTATGCTTGGATTGCCTGTTCTGGAGTTGTGTATGTTGGGATGGTGTTTTCGTTGAAGATGCGGTTTGCTTTTTCTACGGTTTCGTATCCCATGAAAGACGTTAGGATTGTTTTGGTTTGGTAGGCTCTGTTTTTTGTTAATTCGGTGATGCTTTTTGCAATTTCAGTGGGTTCTGCCACAGCTTGGGAAGTGTAAATGATTAGTATGCCGTCTACGTTCTCGTCATTCAAGCATGCTTCAACAACAGCCTTATAGCGGTCTGCTTTTGCGTCTCCTAGGATGTCGATTGGGTTGCCTCTGCTCCAGTAAGGCGGCAAAATAGAGTTGAGGGTTTCCATGGTTTTTTGGTTTAGTTTGGCTAGTTTTCCGCCTTTTGCGATTAGGGCGTCTGTTGCCATTACGCCGGGTCCACCTGCGTTAGTGATTATGGCGAGGTTTGGACCACGTGGGAGGGGCTGCATGCCTAAAACTTCAGCACTGTTAAATAGGTCTGCGATTTCTTCTACTCGGACTATGCCTGCGCGTTTGAATGCTGCGTCGTATATGTTATCTTCGCCTGTTAAGGAGCCAGTATGCGAGGCTGCGGCTTTTGCGCTTTCTGTGAATTTGCCTGCTTTGACGACGATTATGGGTTTTGTTCTTGCGAAGTGGCGGGCGGCGCTGAGGAACTTGCGTGCGTCTGTTAAGCCTTCAATATACATTAGAATACTACGAGTCTTTGGGTCTGTGCCAAAATAATCGATTAAGTCGCCGAAGTCTACGTCTATCATTGAGCCTACTGATACGAAGTTGCTGAAGCCTATGTTTTGGTTTATTGCCCAGTCTAGAATGGCTGAGCCTAGCGCGCCGCTTTGGCTGATGAATGCTATGTTGCCTGGTTTTGGCATTTGCTTCATGAATGTTGCGTTTAGGTTTATGCTTGGGCGAATGATGCCTAAACAGTTTGGCCCAATAATGCGTATGTCATGTCGCTTCTTTTCTTCAGTGATTTTTTCTTCCAGGGCTTTGCCTTCTGCACCAATTTCTTTGAAGCCAGCTGAAACTATGATTATGCCTTTTATTCCTACTTTTCCGCATTGTTCTACTACGTCTGGAACGGTTTTGGCGGGAGTGGCGATTACTGCGAGGTCGACGGGTTCTGGAATTTGGTCTACGGTTTGATAAGCCTTTAAGCCCAAAATTTCGGTTTTGCGAATGTTGACTGGATAAACTTTACCAGCAAAACCACGTTCTGTAAAATTTTTCATTAACGCATAGCCAACAGTGCCTTCTTCGTCGCTTGCGCCGATTATGGCGACGCTTCGAGGATTAAAAATCTTATCAAGATATACGGTAACCAAGACAACACAACCTTCTCTATTCTATGGTGTTGATTTGGTAACAGAAATTAAAAGTTTATGTCTTACAACTAAACTTCAATCTATTTACAAAGGAAGGGGCTAGAGCCTACACGACAGAACACTCACATAACATAAAGGCAAGTTGAACCTATATATAGTTAAGTTGCAAGTTAAGTGTTGATGTTGATTTTAGTATAAGAAAAATGAGCGTTCTTTTACTCTCGTTTGTTTTTCTTATGGGATGTTATTCAAGTCGTAAATAAGTAAAACGTCTCTCATGCTAATGGACTTCGCATCCCACACATCCATATGGGTGGGGTTCAAATCTCGGCGACCGCACCAAACATTAACAATTCCACAGTTGTCCACTGAATTAACGTTTGAAAATTGAGTTATTAGTTGCTTTAAGTGGCTTTCGAATGTTTTAGAAAGATTAAACCCTAATTTCTTCGCCTTTTCAATTAATTCTCTGTCAGATATAACGTGACATTTCTTTTGTTATTCATCTTGCGTTTGCACTCGAGGGAATGCAAGGGGTATAGTTCTCTGTTATAAGTTTGGTGCTTATAGAATGAAGTAATAGAAGATTTGTCCGTAAATTATATTTACCTATTAAACAATTTAGTATTAGGAGAGAAGAAATTTTGAAGAGAATAGTTTTCTCTATCGCTGCTATAATGATTGTCTCTATGCTTCTTAGTTCATTTGCTATCGTTAGATTTGGCGTAGCGCAGCCTCAACCCAATGTAGATGCCATTGCAGTTTGGCCCCACTACACAGGAGGTCCATTAGGTTTTGATATTTACTACTCGGTCTATGACCTCTCAGCGAATGCTTGGTGGTCCCTAACCCCAGCTGTTACTGCACCTATAGCTAATCTTGTCGGTCAAGACGATGCACCAGCGATTTCTTTTGACCGTTATGGCAGAGCCATCGTTGTATGGGAACACGACACGACGAACCCTCTACTTGGTTGGGATATTTACTATTCGATATGGCTTGGACCAGCCGTTGGATGGACAGTTCCAGCCCCTATTGCTCAAATTCCTTACGACGATGCTGATCCAGCTATAGCCCTATGGTGGGATGGAACAGGAACAGCTGTTTGGATACACTACAATGCCACTCCTCCTGCCGCACTAGGGGAAATATGGTATTCACAATGGAACGGAGTCAGCTGGTCACCTCCAGCTTCAATTGTGTCACCATGGCCATCTGTTTTGAATAAAGTGCAAAAGCAGCCGGAAATAGCCTACGATGCAAACCACAACGCGGTAGTTGTTTGGACAGACACAGATCCATTGCTGGTTTGCTACTCCGTCCTATTCTCGGGCAATGCAACATGGGCCTTCCCTTCGGTCATACCTGGCCAACCCTTGGGTGCAGCGGTTAGTTCGAGAAAAGGAATATCATCTGACAGGCTTGGGAATGCCAAAGTCGTTTGGAACGCAGAGATTCTTGGTGGATGGGACAATCAATACTCAATATGGAACGGAGCTACCTTTTCTCCAGCAGCCCCGATATTCCCAGGCGGCGGCATAGGTATCAGCCAAGGACTAGGTATAGCTATAGCATTTGATCCAATAAATAATGCCACCGCCGTGCATGGAACAGCACTGTCGTACAATAACATTTGGTCTAACCGCGAGGTCGGAGACACATGGCAACCCACAAATCAAGTTACCCCGTCCGGCTGGACATTCCTAGGCTGGGAACCAAGAATAGCCCACCTATACAACAACAGTGTAGCAGTCACAGTTTGGACCGGTCCTGGTCCGTTTGACGACGACATCATTTATCGTGTCTGGATTCCAGTCTTGGGAACATGGATTAACGGAGGACTAATAGATCCAAGTGGATTACTAGGTGCCGACGCTCCAGGTGGTTGTGTTGCCATCGCTTCGCGTTCTGGTAGCCCAACATCGCCGATGTTCATTTATGACGTAGCCGTTACCAACGTTCTACCTTGGAAGACTGTGGTGGGTCAAGGATTTGTTTTAGAGGTGAACGTGACTGTTCAGAATCAAGGAGACATCGCGGAAACCTTCAATGTTACCCTCTATGCTAACACAACGTCCATCGCATCACAAACTGTAATCCTGACCAGCAAAAACTCTCAAACAATAACCTTCACATGGAACACTACAGGCTATGCTAAAGGCAACTACACAATAAAGGCTGTAGTTGATCCAGTTCTAGGTGAAATAGACACGGAGGACAACAACGCTACTGATGGTTGGGTTATAGTTGCTATGGTTGGTGACATAACTGGTTCAGTCGGTTATCCTGATGGCAAAGTTGACATGCTAGACCTGTGGGAGGAGGCTAGAAACTTTGGCATTGACTATCCAGACATAAGATTCAAGCCAAACTTCGACATAGATGGTAACCTCAAAATTGACATGCAAGACATCTGGTTAACAGCTAGAGAATTCGGAAAAATAGACCCATAACCACCTTTTCCAACTTTGCTGAGTAAACTAGTCTATTATTGTTTTCTTCTCTAGATTATGATTGCTAATTAAATGAATTCAAAATTCAACCTATATATAAGGGGGGTCTAGTCTCCGCAGAGAGCAACAGACTCTCTCATCTATTCCTTGCATAAATTATAATAGCAAAACGCAACAACAACTATGAAGTTGATGCGTCATGAAAAGAAAAATCATTTTAACACTAACCATGACAGCACTGCTAATCGCTTTTCTTCACACACCCAACATGGCAAAAGCTGCGCAAATCATCGTACAATTAAAATGGACAAACCATATGGGAGTTTACGACGTAGCTGTTTCAGCCGACGGCAATTATTTGGCTGCGGTAAACGACACTGGACTGTACTATTTTGATGTTGACAGCAAAAACCCACTATGGTGGTATCAGCCGCCAACCATAATCCTCATGTCCATAGCAATCTCTGCTGACGGCGATTACGTGGTGGCAGGCGACAACAATGGATTCTTACACTACTTCAATCAATCAAGAACAAGAACAGACAGCCAAACAGCACCAACCTGGACAAGCCAAGACATGGGCTCAGCAATAGAAAGAGGCACGTTAGACATGTCAGCAAACGGAAACTACACAGTAGTAGGCGGAACAGGCCAAAATATATGGTACTACGCAGACTGCACGAAAAGAACAGGCGCAGATAATACAGCCACGTGGATAAGCTATGTAGGCAACGAATTTTACACCGTTCATATTTCACCAAACGGCAAATACGTAGCAGGTGGAGGAAACTACGGAGGAGGAAGCGGATTCGTAGTCTTCTACAAAGACGCAGACACACTCACAGGATACGTCTTCTCAACATGGACCTCACAAAGCCAACTAACTAATACCATAATGGATCTGGCACTCTCAGATGACGGTTACGCAGTGACAGCAATAGACATGGAATTTACTCCACTCACCCTATATTATTGGGCAAACGCAACAAACCTAACAGGCGATCCCAACGCAACATGGACAAACCCAGGATCCTTCAGCTCAATTGACATGAGCGGTAACGGTGACAAAGTGGTGGCTGGAGGATATGAGGTAATACCTTCCAGCCTGCACTTCTGGGGAGACGCAAGAACACGCCAAGGAACACAAACCGAAGACTGGGTTAAGCTTCAACTAGTAAGCGTGCATGACGTAGCAATAAGCAAAGACGGAAACATCATAGCCGCCCCGACTGTGGCACAAGGCAGCAAGTACTCAGCTTACTTCTATTTATCCGACGGCGCAATGATAGCGAATTACACGTTGCCATCATTCAGCAACATGGTTTCAATGTCAGATGACGGCAGCACCATAGCCATGGCAGGACCAGAACCCGACAGTCTATACCTATTCAAAACAGGAACAGACTTAACCCCACCCTCAATAAACGATGTTTACCAGCAACCCGCTAACGACAGCGTTACTCCAAGCGACAGCGTCAAAATCTTCGCAAACGTAACAGACGACCTGAGCGGAGTAAAACAAGTAACCCTAAACTACACCACAGGCAACGGAACATGGTTCACCCAGACAATGGAGCCCTACCAAAGAGACATTTGGAACGGCACAATACCAGCCTTCCCATACTGCACAAACATAACCTACATAATCATAGCCGAAGACAACGCCAACAACACCATAACAAGCCAAGATGCGGGATTCACACTGAAATACCACGTTATCCCAGAATTCACGCCCGCACTGATCACGCTTCTATTCATGGCAACATCGCTACTATCAACTATAGTCTACAAAAGAAAACGAAGAAAAACATAACAACCCCCTTATTTTTCACTCTCAAATTCAATCTATTAATAAGGGAGGGTCTACTCCACAGACCACGACAGAACAAACTTATTCTAAAACGGTGCCTATCCATTCATCAAATATTCATGTATGGCTCTTGCCGCTTTTTTGCCAGCACCCATAGCGCTGATGACAGTTGCCTCACCAGTCACAATGTCCCCACCAGCATAAACACCTTCAAGACTTGTCTTGCCATTCTCATCTGCCACGATTGTGCCCCACTTCGTAACCTCTAAGCCTTCAGTCGTCCGCTGAACAATCGGGTTAGGCGTTCTGCCAATCGCAACAATAACCGTGTCAACATCCATTAAAAATTCCGACCCTTTAACAGGCACTGGTCTTCTTCTTCCTGACTCATCAGGAGGACCAAGCTCCATGCAAATGCATTCCATGGCTTTAACCAAGCCCTTTTCGTCGCCGATAAACTTGGTGGGATTTGCTAAGAACTTACAAATAACTCCCTCTTCTTCCGCATTCTCAATTTCTTCAAGTCTCGCTGGCATTTCCTCCCTTGAACGGCGGTAAACTATGCAGACCTCTTCGGCCCCCAAGCGCAAAGCAGAACGAGCAGAGTCCATGGCAACGTTGCCGCCGCCTATGACCGCAACTTTTTTACCAACTCTTATAGGCGTGTCATACTCTGGAAAAGCATAAGCCTTCATCAAATTGACCCTAATCAAAAACTCGTTTGCAGAGTATATTCCCCCAAAGTTTTCTCCGGGTACCCTAAGAAACTGAGGCAAACCCGCGCCTGTCCCAATAAAAACAGCATCGAATCCCTTTTTGAGAAGCTCGGGAATGGTGTATGTTCTTCCAATAAGAAAATCTGTTCTTATTTCCACTCCAAAATTCTTTATACAATCAACTTCCGCCTGAACTATACTTTTGGGTAAACGAAACTCTGGAATGCCATACATGAGCACTCCGCCGGGAAGATGAAGCGCTTCAAAGACAACAACCTCATGGCCAAGCTTCGCCAAATCAGCCGCAGCGGTAAGCCCAGCTGGTCCAGCACCTATTATTGCCACTTTTTTGCCAGTTGACGGCGTCCTCTCAGAAACATTAAACCCTCTTTTCCTTTCCCAATCAGCTACAAATCTCTCCAGCCGACCTATACTAACAGGGTCGCCTACTTTTCCAATTACACAGAATTTTTGGCATTGATCCTCTTGAGGACACACTCGTCCACAAATGGCTGGAAGGCTGTTTTTCTCCTTAATCTCCTTTATTGCTTCGTCAAATTTTCTCTCCTTGATAAATTTGATGAAAGCTGGAATGTCAATTTCAACAGGGCAACCTTGCACACATTGCGGTTTTGGGCATTGCAGGCAACGGTTGGCTTCTGCTAAGGCTTGCTCTTCAGTGTAACCAAGCGCAACTTCATTGAAGTTTCGTTTACGAACCTCTGGCTTCTGCTTATGCATCGGCACAGCTTCTTTTTGGACCTTCGGTTTGGGTTTAGGTTCACTCATTGCAGACATGTCTCCTGTTTTCCCAACGTTCTAAAGCCAGCTTTTCTTCTGAGAGATACATCATCTGCCTTTTAATCAACTCTCCAAAATCCACCTCGTGGGCATCAAACTCCGGTCCATCCACGCAAGCAAATCGTGTTTCGCCTCCCACAGTAACCCTGCAAGCACCGCACATGCCCATTCCGTCAACCATTATGGAGTTTAAACTGGCAATCGTTTTGATGTTATATGGCCTCGTAACTTCTGCTACTGCCCGCATCATCACAGATGGACCAATCGCATACACGAGATCAAAATTGTATTCCTTTTGAATCAACATTTTCAATACGTCACTAACAAAGCCTTTTTGTCCTTTTGTCCCGTCATCTGTAGAAATGTAAAGCTCGTCAGAGACTTTTCCCACTTCATCCTCGAGAATTAGCAACCCAGCAGTTTTGGCTCCAACAATTGAAATTACTTTATTGCCAGCTTCCTTAAGGGCTCGCGCTATTGGATAGGCAGATGCCGTGCCTACTCCTCCGCCTATGACGTTTACCGTGCCATAATTTCTTATTTCGCTCGGATTTCCCAGCGGGCCAGCAAGATCTAATATTACATCTTGACGCTTGAGGGCGCCAAGCTTTTTGGTGGAAAGGCCGATTTCAAGGAAAATTAGCGTTATTGTTCCCTTCTTTTTGTTCCAATCCACAAGGGTCAAAGGAAACCTTTCTCCCTTTTCATCTACCCTTAAAATAACGAATTGGCCAGCTTGAGCTTTTTCAGCTATATCCGGAGCAGGAATTTCAACTAACTTAATACCAGGAGCTAATTCCTTTTTCCCAACAATTTTATACATTTTTTGAAACCCTTCTCATACTGCAAGTACGGAAAGAATTTGAAGCGCACCTCCAAGATATAAAACTTGTTTCATTTACTCCGAAAACTTATCATTGGCTAAGGGAAATCCTTGTGATAATAAGGTCTTCTAATGTAACCATAAGCCTCTAACGCGGCTGTTATGCCTTGACCAATCGCGGTTCCTACCTGCTTGACAGGATGATTTGTGACGTCGCCCGCTGCATATACCCCTGGAACATTCGTTCGCTGCAGCACATCAATTTTAATGTAACCGCCTTCGTCTGTTTCAATGCCTGCTTCTTTGGCAATCTGACTGTTCGGTGCCTCCCCAACTTGGACAAAAACACCGTCAACAGGCAACTCTCTAGTCTCGCCAGTTTTGTTACTAAACAATAGTACTTTGTTAACCAGTTTTTCGCCTTTGATCTCCTTCAATTCAGTATTCCACAAAATCTGCACATTCTTTTTTTCTTTTAGAGCGTTCACTAGGGCTTCCTCTGCGCGGAATGTGTCTCTACGGTGGGCAATTTTAAGTTCTGATGCTAGTTCTGCTATGTATAGGGCTGTTATTACTGCTGAGTTGCCGCCGCCGACAACAAGCACGTGTTTCCCCTTAAATAGCGGGCCATCACAAATTCCACAGTAGCTTACGCCTCTTCCACGAAATTCCTTTTCGCCTGAAACGCCAAGCTCACGGTAATGCGAGCCAGAGGCAATGATGATTGCTTTAGCTTCATAGATGGTTTTGTTGGTTTTTACAATTTTTTTCTCTCTTTTAACGTCTAAGTTAATTACGCTTTCGAACTCGTGAATTGCTACGCCTGTTTCTCTGCAATGAGACACCATTTTCTGTGCTAGTTCAATTCCGCTTATGCTCTGGAAACCTGGATAATTCTCAACCTGCGGAGCGTCAGCAGTGGTGCCTCCTGCCATTTTTTCGTCCAAAATCAATGTTTTTAGTCCACTTCTAACTCCGTAGATGCCTGCGGCTAGGCCTGCAGCACCTGCGCCAATTATTACCAAATCCCAACTTTCCATCTCTAAACAACCCTTGACTAAGCTAATTTTAAAACAGCTTGTTTATCAAGCATTCGCAAAATTTTACCACGAGAAAACGACAAAAATAATGGAAAGTTACTGTGGAGAAAAAAGGATTCACTTAAATAATTTTTCTTCTTCTTCATCACGTATACGTAAGCTACTGAAGACGGCTACTAAACCAGCTACAATGAAGTCTACTAGTAACAAAATCATCGCTGTGCTCGGCATGGCTAATAACGTTGCTAAACAAATCGCGGAAATCACCAGTATAAAGAAGATTAATATCAGAATTTTTTCTATTATTGCAAACTTGACCAATTAAATCACACCTTCACTCCTTTCAGTTTTTGAAGGTATCTTTAGATTTTTAGTCATCGCATAGTATAAGCTTTACTGAATGAAAAGTGACACAATTCTAGATTAGCCTGAATATTTATTGAGTTCATGAATGTAAAATTTCTTATATCACTAACTAACATAGAGCAAATTCACCTCTATGTAGGGAGGATATCTCTTGAAAATTGAAAATGTCAAGAAAATTGGAGTAATCGGCGCAGGAACCATGGGTCACGGAATTGCTCAATCCTGCCTCCTTGCAGGTTACACAGTCTATCTCGTGGATATAGACAAGAAACTTCTAGAAAAAGCGCTGAAAATGATCAGAGAAGGTCCTTTTGGACTTATGAAACTTGTAGAGAAGGGAAAACTTGACTCGAATCTGATTGACGATATTGTGGGAAGAATCAAAGCGACAACCGACTATGATGAGTTCTGCAAGAATGTCGATGTTGTCATCGAGGCGGTTCCAGAGGATCCAGAATTAAAGAAAAAAATCTTCAAGCTTTTAGACGGTAAATGTCCAGAAAAAACTGTTTTTGCATCCAACACTTCAGGTATAATGATAACCGAACTTGCCACGGCCGTGGAGCGTAAGGACAGGTTTGTCGGAATGCACTGGTTCAATCCTGCTCCAGTGATGCCTCTGATAGAAGTTATTAGAGGATCTCTAACATCCGATAAAACTCTTGATCTCATTGTTGAACTTTCTAAAAAATTAGGAAAAATTCCAATAAAAGCCAATGATGGTCCAGGCTTCTACACTACACGGTTTATCGCGGCCTACCTATTTGAAGCCATAAGGATTTTCGAGGCAGGAATAGCAGACATAAAAGACATGGATGAAATGACAAAGTTAGCTTTTAGACATCCCATGGGTCCGTTTGAACTCATGGACCTGATAGGATTAGACACACTGCTCCACATAGGTGAATACATGTACAGAATAACACAAGAACCACAGTATAAGCCTCCACTGGCACTGAGGAAACTTGTGCTCAGCGGGTATATTGGAGATGCAAGGTTCAAACCGGGAAGCAAGGGAGGATGGTTGGACTACGTCAAGGTGGCCGAACCATGACGTATAAGAAGATAATCGTAGAAAAGGATGCTGAAGACGATAGACTCTTATGGATAAAACTGAACCACCCGGAAAAATTTAATGCGCTCCACTTGAAAATGCTAAACGAATTTCACGAAGCACTAGTTAAAGCTGACAAAGACAATGCGGTTCAAGCAATATTGATTACAGGTGTTGGCAAGGCATTCTCAGCTGGTGCTGACGTGAAGGAATTAATGGAAGGCGACTTTGAAAGTGGCCTCAGATGGCTGAAAGCATACTGGAACGTTATTGAAATAATGAGAGAAACAGGCAAACCCGTGATAGCCGCTGTTAACGGAGCCTGCGTGGCCGGAGGACACGAAATCGCAATGGCTTGCGACCTAGTGGTTGCTGGAAAATCAGCGAAGCTTGGCCAACCAGAAGTCATTGTCGGCTCAACAGCTATGGGCCTTGGCGTTCAGCTTCTACCTCTAATGGTCGGCGAAAAAAGAGCGCGAGAAATACTTTTCACAGGAAGACTTCTGTCAGCAGAAGAAGCACATCAAATAGGGCTTGTAAATAAAGTTGTTGA
Source organism: uncultured Candidatus Bathyarchaeia archaeon (assembly GCA_964558305.1). Lineage (GTDB taxonomy): Archaea > Thermoproteota > Bathyarchaeia > Bathyarchaeales > Bathycorpusculaceae > CAZLCE01. Next base: position 39,529 of record CAZLCE010000009.1, on the reverse strand, counting down.
TGATGAAAAAGTTGTGGAAGAAGCAAAGAAATTAGCCATACAAATAATAGACAATGCAAGTTCACAAGCATTCAGAGTTATGAAGTCGGGTCTAAAATTCTGGACGGAACTGGCGATGTTAAACATGATGATGGCAAGAGACATAACATCCATGGTATGGACATCCAAAGAATTTAGAGAACGCTGCAGCGATTTTCTAGAGAAGAGAAAAATGAAACCTAAAAAATTCACGGGGGTTATGCCCTAAGACATCGTTAGAGCTTAACCCACTTAGGCAATCTTTTTTCTACAAAGGCTTTATGTCCCTCTTTTCCTTCATCAGCTTGCACGATATGTATCAGTGCTTCCACAGACTGCATTAACTCTTCAGGTTTAAACCGTTGATTCAGTAATTTTTTCATAATGCCTATCGATGATGGCGCTACACGCATCGTGTCTTTCGCTAGCTTTTCAGCAGCTTCCATTAATTCTTCGGAGGGAACCACCTTGTTCGCAAGGCCTATTTGCTTGGCTTCTTCAGCCGTTATGGGTTTGCCTGTTAGCATCATCATGCTGACGTTAAGCTTTCCGATGATATATGCGCCTATTACCACAGCAACTGGTGGAATAGCGCCAATCAATGCTTCAGGTACAGCGAAAGTTGCGTCCTTAGAAGCGATCACAAGGTCACATAGCATTGCAATTTCGCATCCTCCTCCATAGGCGAGTCCATTCACTGCCGCAATAATAGGCTTCGGCAATTGAACAATTTTTGTTATTGTTGGCGATGCAAAATTTAAGAAAAAGGTTTTTACGTCGTCAGGGGTTTCTAAGCTTGCGACATCTTTTATGTCATCGCCTGCACAGAAAGCTCTGCCTGCCCCTGTGATTATAATTGCACGTATCTCTTCATCTTTTTCGGCTTGGTCCAAGTTTTCGTATATTTCTCGCCATAGCATTCTATTCAGTGAGTTAAGCACTTGTGGACGGTTTAGTGTTATCCACGCTATGGAGTCTTTCTTTTGATACAACGTGCATTCAAGCACCATAACAATCTCACCTATTCTTGATTCATCGCCGCATGTATAAAATAATTTTCACTTAAAGAGTGAAATACCAAGTTCTTAGCTGTTTGCTTTAGACGCCCGCGTGTGTTTCTGGTACTCGTGATATGCGATGAAGTTAGCTAACGCTCTTGCTGCTCTTTCAATAGTCGGATATACGGGTACTCCGGTGGATATGTAGCGATCCTTGATTTTTCTCCACTCGCCCTCCGCTTCTAGCATTTCAACTTCGGTGGGTGTGGCGCATAAAACCATGACGAGAGGTTTCTGCAGTTTCCTATTAATTGCTAGAGGCGCTTCGATTACTTTTTGAAAAAACTCCCACAACAATTCCCGATGAACATAGAAGAAGGACAACTGCCACATGACGAGAATTAATGTGTCAATCTGAGGATCTAAAGATGCGATTTCCATGATCTGTTTATATGCGGACGGAGAAGTCCAAGGATTTCCCAAATCGATTGGATTCTGAGCAGAAGCACCAACTGATGGAAGAAGCGCCTGCAGTTGCTCCACAGTTCTTGTGTCAAAGGCAGGAACAGACAATCCAGCACGTTCACATGCATCAGCAGAAGCAACCCCAGAACCGCCGCCAGTTCCTACAATCGCAATTCTTCGACTGCATGGAGCAGAAATGTGCTGAAACATTAGTACAGTGCCTATAAGCTCCTCCAAACTGTTAACGTGAATGGTGCCTGTTTGCCTAAAAAAGGCATCCCAAATTTCCTTTCTACCACCTAAGGCGCCTGTGTGGCTTGCTATGGCTCTTCTTCCGCCTTCGTCGAGTCCTCCTTTCCAGATAATCACAGGTTTTTTCTGATTAACCTTCCTAACTGTTTGAAGGAAACGCTGCCCATCTTTCACACCTTCAAGGTACAATGCGATGATTTTAGTTTCCGGATCTTCAGCAAAATACTCCAAAAAATCCGTTTCATTAAGGTCACATGCATTTCCATAACTTACAACCTTACTAAACCTGATCCCCCAACCCTTCGCTTCTAAACAGAACCTATCAGCGCATCCACCACTCTGGGAAAGGAAAGCCACGTTTCCACTTTCCTTAGAATAGTAGATGCCAGGAGGCAATGTTAAGCCGCTTGCCGGGCAATAGACGCCGAAACAATTTGGGCCAATAATCCTTATGCTTTTTTCTTTAGAGATTTTCGTAATCTCTCTTTCTAGTTTTAGACCTTCTTCTTTTCCAGTTTCACTGAAGCCCGAGGTATATATCACTGCTGCTCTAATCTTTTTTTCCGCACAATCTTCTAGGACGCTAGGCACTGCAGGTGCAGGAACTGCGATCAAGGCAAGATCAATAAAATCGGGAATCTCCTTTAAGTTGGCGTAAGTTTTTAAACCCAATATGCCTTTTGCATGTGGGTTAACAGGGTAAGTTTTTCCTTCAAATCCAAACTGGATTAAGGTGTGTAGGGAAAGTGTTCCAAACTTGGTAGCATCTGTTGACACACCTATAACAGCTACTGATTTGGGATAGAAAAATGCCTCAAACTTTCTTTTCTCCAGATTATGAACCTCCCTGCTTAGCAAATACTATTATAAGTAAACAAAATCCGCACATGGTCATAGTTAACGTTCCTGTAATCGCGTGGCCACCATTAAGGCTGTTTCCCATGTTGCTACAGCTTCGTCTCTCTGGTTCTTGACAGTATTTTTAAACTTTAGTATTCCTGCTTCTGGTCTACTTTTACTAAGTCTAGCCTCAATAACCTCTGATTCGACTCTGATGGTGTCGCCGATGAAAACTGGAGCCGTGAACCTAACATTGTCCATTCCCAGAAAAGCCAATACTTTAACAGGCGGATGCCCTCTTGTTCGCAGTGACATCCCAGAAGCTATACTTAAAGTTAACATTCCATGGGCTATTCTCTGACCGAAGGAGCTATTCTTCATGTACTCTTCGTTTGTGTGGAGTTCGCTCCAATCTCCAGAAATTCCAGCGAACATAACTATGTCTGCTTCCGTAATTGTCCTCCCCTGCGAAACAGCTTTCTCACCTACCTTAAAGTCCTCGAAATAACTCTCTTCAGCGCTCATTTCAATAATCACTCATTTAGTTTTTGACTTCTGTTAAGTGAACCCGTACAATATAATAATGCTTCTTGTCTATTTCCTAGTTTTGCCTTTAAACTTTGAAAAACGCTTTAATCGTTCAAAATGCTTAATAGGGAAGGTTAAATAACCAGTCGTTCATGTTGAAGATTGGTGTTGTAGGACCGACTTTTCCTCCCATTGAGGGTATAGCGAGGGTGGCAAGGAGTATCGAGGAAAAGGGGTATGATTCCATGTGGTTCCCCGACCACTTGATGGGTTGGTTTCCACAAACTATTTGGACGCCTGAAATTGTCGGTTCCCTTGCAACGTACAGTCCACACACGTTTTTTGAAACAACACTTTCGATTGCTGTTGCAGCCTCATCTACTAAGAAATTGAGAATTGGAAGCGCTGTAACCGAAGCCGTGAGGCATCATCCAGCTATGCTCGCCCAGAGCTACGCAACACTAGAACACGTAACTAATGGTAGAGTAATTTTTGGCATTGGTACTGGAGAGCTTGAAAACGTAGAGCCGTATGGCTTGAAATATGACAAAGCTGTCAGCAGATTGGAAGAGGCGCTTCAAGTGATAAGGCTATTGTGGAACGCTAAGAGAGATGAGCTGATAAATTACGATGGAAAATACTTCAAATTGAAGAACGCTGTTTTTGAGCTTCCTCCGTTAGGAAGAAGACCGCCAATATGGATAGGAGGAGCAGGAGAGAGAATGTGCAAGATTACAGCGAGATATGCTGATGGCTGGCTGCCGTTCACCGTGAATGTTGAGGAGTGTAAAGAGAGACTACACATCATAAAAGAGGAATGCGCCAAAATCGGCAGAAAATTTGATGAAATAGAGAAAGGAATGTACTTAGACCTAATCATCGACGAAAGCAGAGAAGAATGCCTAAGAATAATGGAGACCCCGCTCATAAAAGCTGGAGCCTTACTAGCCCCAGCTAGTGTCTATGAAAAACTTGGCTATAAGCATCCGCTGGGAGAGAATTTCTATCCTCTCACAGACTACATTCCAGCAGAGTACAGAAAAGAAGAAGTTATGAGGGCAATGGAAAATGTTCCGCAGGATGTTGTGCAAGAAAGCTTTTTATGGGGAAACGTCGAGGACGTGATTGAAAAGCTGGATAAATATAGAAAGGCTGGAGTTCAGACAGTTGCTTTCTGGAATTTCACATTTCTCGGTGATGTCACTAAAGTGAAGAGCTCCTACTCATGCATTGACCAGCTTGTGAATTACTTTAAAGAATAGGACGGGAATATTTTTGGCGAAATCAATTTTACTCTTCATTCATGGAGCAGGAGGAAATCACAAAATCTGGGAAAATCAAACAAAGTTTTTCATCAATGCTCTTGCCATTGATCTTCCAGGTCATGGGGTTGGAGAGGGAAAGAAAATCATTGACGAGTATGTTGCGGAAGTGAAAAAATTCTGCGATGAAAAGGGCTTGAAAAATATTGTGATGATTGGTAACTCTATGGGTGGTGCTATAGTTCAGAAATTCGCCCTTGATTATCCGGAATATTTGAAAGCAATAGTTTTGGTTTGCACAGGGGCGAAGCTGAGGGTAACCCCAATAATCTTCGAAGCGATAAAAGAGAATCATGCTCAAGCTGTGGAATTGATTGCAGAGTTCGTTTTCTCTAATAAGACAGCAAATGAAATCAGAGAGAAAGTGATGGAAGAAATGAGGAGCATAAGCCCAAATGTGATCTACGGTGATTTTGAGGCATGTGACAAATTCAATGTTTTGGATAGGCTGAAGGAAATAAAAGTTCCCACGCTTGTTATATGCGGTTTTGAGGATCAGCTAACGCCTGTCAAGTACTCAGAATATTTGAAGAATAATATTCCAAACTCTAAACTTGAAGTAATAGCCGATGCTGGTCACATGGTGATGCTCGAAAAGCCTGAAGAGTTTAACGAAAAATTGGAAAAGTTCATTAAAGAACTGGATGGGCTTTAGAATATTTCGAAAACTGCAGACTGCGTAGTTGAGGAAGAAGAAAGTGGCTCATGGTATAGCAGTTGCGTGCTACATTTTTATAATTCCCAAGTTCTATTAAATATTGAATACCCTTATTATTATGAGGAGATTAAAATTGAAAACTGCAAGCGAGTATGTTGAAAGTATCCGAAGATCCAATAAGGAAGTTTACATGTTCGGTGAAAGAATCAAAGACCCCACTGAACACCCATTCTTAAAACCAACCCTGAACTCAATAGCGCTAACTTACGAGCTTGCCCACGATCCAGAATACGCTGATTTGATGACTGCAACGTCGCACTTGACAGGTGAAAAGATTAACCGTTTCACGCATATACCTCAAAACACGGATGATCTAATTAAAAAAGTGAAGATGCTACGTCTCTTGGGACAAAAGACTGGATCATGCTTTCAACGCTGTGTTGGAATGGATGCTCTCATTGCATTGTCAAGTGTTACATACGAAATTGATCAAAAATACAAAACTGATTATTATAGGCGGTTCACGGAATTTTTGAAATATGTTCAGAAAAACGACTTGGTTTGTGCAGGGTCAATGACGGATGTTAAGGGAAATAGAGGGCTAAGACCCTCCCAGCAAGCAGACAGTGATCTTTATTTGCATGTCGTTGAAAGAAGGGAAGATGGAATCGTGGTGAGAGGTGCAAAGGCTCATCAGTCTGGCGCTGTTTCATCTCATGAGCTAATTGTGATGCCCACGGTTGCAATGCGTGAAGATGATAAAGATTATGCGGTTTCATTTGCTATTTCAAGTGATGCGAAGGGGATCATTTACATTGTTGGTAGGCAAGTGAATGATACGAGAAAAATGGAAGGCGACGAGATTGACGTTGGCAATGCTCGGTACAGCGCTGCTGGTCATGAGGCGCTGATTGTTTTTAATGATGTTTTTGTGCCTTGGGAGAGGGTTTTCATTTGTGGAGAATACGATTTTAGTGGCATACTTGTTGAACGATTTGCAGCGTATCATAGACAAAATTATGGAGGATGTAAGACGGGTGTCGGCGATGTATTGATTGGGGCTGCAGCAACGGTTGCTGAGTATAATGGTGTGGAAACAGCCTCTCACATTCGTGATAAGATAACGGAAATGATTCACTTGAACGAAACCATGTATTCATGTAGCATTGCATGTTCCTATGAAGGTTATAGGCTTGCTTCAGGAACTTTCTTTGTGAAGCCTTTGCTAGCAAACATTGTCAAGCATAACGTGACTAGATTTCCTTTCGAAATGGCTAGGTTAGCTATGGATATAGCTGGAGGGATTGTGGGCACTTTGCCGTCTGAAAAGGACTTTAAACATCCAGAGATTGGAAAGTACATTGACAAGTACTTGAAGGGTAAGGCTGATGTGCGGACTGAGGATAGGATGCGCATTCTTAGGCTTATAGAAAACATGGCTTTGGGTACGGAATTAGTTGAAGATTTACATGGGGCTGGATCGCCTCAGACGCAGAGGATAATGATGTCGCGATTAACTGACATAGAAGCGAAGAAGAAGCTTGCAAAGGTTCTTGCAGGAATCGAGAAGGACTAAATTGTGTGTGCGTGTGCTCTGTGATGACTATACCCCCTTATATATAGATTAAATTTATGGTTGAAAGTTTGGTCAAGAACGAAGTCATAGTTGCTTGATGTTGTCCTTTATGTTAAGTGTGTTCTTAGCGCTTTCTTCGCCAATTGCTCGCAACAAGTCTCTTCGCCTAACATCATGCACTTTTTGTTTGATTTTGCTTGCATCTCCATAAATGTCCCAAAGCCTCAACACACCTTTCAATCGAAGAATACACAGGAATATTCTCTTCCTCAAGCTGAACAGTCCACGAATCCACAGTATCCTTAAACCCTATAAGATGCGTTAGTATAGGCTTTTGTCCCATATGATTCTTTATTATGTGATTCACCACATTTTTCACATTAAAAAAAGAAATAAGCCTAGGCACAGCCACAAACAAAACTACAATGCTATCAGCATTATCATCTTCAAAAGCTGCTTCCAACGCAATTTTTATGCTTTCTTCAGGTCCAATCCTTTCAAACAAAGGCTCAATATCCACCGGGTTATGCACAACCGCCCACGAAGGCATACCACTCCTTATCCGACTCAGAGTCTCGTTGGATAAGGGTGCAAGCTCCAAACTCTGCCTAGCACACTCGTCAGCAGCCAACACACCACCTGCACCGCTCACAGTAATTATCGCAACCCTCTTCCCCTTTGGCAATGGCTGTAAAGCAAAAGCCTTAGTTATGTCCAAAAGCTCCTCTAGATCGCCGCTTACGCGTATGACACCAGTCTGTTTACACACAGCATCAAAAACCTCATCCCTCACAGCAAGAGAACCCGTATGCGACAGCGAAGCCTTCATACCAAGAGCACTCCTACCAGACTTAAGCACAATTATGGGCTTTTCCCTTGCAACCTTCTTAAACGCTTCAAAAAGCCTTCTACCGTCCCTTACTCCTTCCATGTAAATCGCAATCACCCGCGTATCCTCATCCTCAGCCAGATACTCCAAAATCTCAGCATCATCCACATCACATTTGTTTCCAAGCCCCACTATCTTACTTATCCCAAAAGGCTGCTTAGACACTATCCACCAAAAAGCAGCCGCCGCGAATAAACCCGTTTGGGCGATGAAAGCCACATTGCCCCTCCTTAACGTAGGAAGCGCAACAAAAGACGACGTAAAATTGTTTGCAGTATTCAAAATGCCGGTCGTATTTGGTCCAATTACACGAATCCCAGCCGCTTTTGCAGTCGCCACAACATCCGCCTCAAGCTTTCGACCAACTTCACCAGTTTCACGAAAACCAGAAGAACAAATAATCACGCCCTTAACACGCTTCCTTGCGCAATCTTTCATAATTTCTGGAACCTTATCCGCTGGCACTATTATTATTGCCAACTCAACATCATCATCTATCAAATCAACCCGCGGATAAGCTCGCAAACCCAAGACATCATCCGCATTAGGATTCACTGGGTAAACTCTGCCCTCATACTTCAATTCGAGCAAGTTCTGCAGCAACGAATAACCAAACTTGAGAGGATTCCGTGAGGCTCCAATCACTGCCACACTTTTGGGTTCAAAGAAACATTTCAGTTCATCACGCTTTTCTGCATCCATTTCTATCACTTAAACACTACTTAGCAAAACTTTGGGTTTTAATACGTTTCGAGGAAAACTCGACAATTCACAACAATAAATAGCCTACATCCATCAAAAGATTAAAACGCCAAAAGCCCTCAGCATTTCATCACAGTCTTCCCAAATAATATCTGTCTGGATCAAAGCAACGCAATAGCATTAACTCTTCTCGCAACGGCTCTTCTAACTGCACTGGTTTCTCAGAGATTTTAGGGTCCCAACCCATATTTTGCACAACAGCAGATATTGCCTCAGCAATGCTCTCTCCCTCTTTAACGTAAATTTTCTTCAACACAAATTCATTCTCAACTTTCTCAAACACTGCACAATCTGTAACAATCTTCTTAACCCTTTGATTAGTACAAGTAATGTATGGCACCGCTTCCACAAGCCGTCTTTTATCATGAAGCAACGTCACTATGACCTCTTTAGCCGTTGTTGAGACATCGTTAGCGCCTCCGCTGCCAAAGAGAAACAAATCACCAACTTTAGTCGAGTTAATATTACCACGCCTATCAATCTGACCAGCAGACATGCAAGCAAGCATCCGAGTGTTATTTGCAACAAAGCCAAGAATGCCAAGCGTATCAGTCAACATTGGACAAGACTCCAACCCTCTAACAGACACCAAGAAAGGTTGCCCAGGCGGAGGCAGAAAACCAAAAAGTCCCAACTCCACCAAAAGCTGAACACTTACCCTCCTGGAACGAAGCAGATGCACAGCAATCCAAGAGGCAAGATGAGAAATCCCAATTCCTGCAAGAACAGTGTCATATCCATTGGTTAGGATTGAGTCCATAACTTCGTGCGCCGCAAAAACTACAGCTCTTTCAGCCTTGTTCGCAGGAGCGTCTGATAGCTTTTCAGCGAATTTCGACGCATCAGTTTGCCAACTAGTGTAAGAAACGCGGCTGCGAAGCATACGAAGCCTTTCTGGGCTTAACTTGCGAAGGAAGCCTTCATGCGATTGTACGTCAAGTATCCACTCTTTTATCCAATCGCCTACTTTTTCCTTTTCTTTAAGAGCCACTTGTAATGTTTTTGCAAACTCGACATCTTCTCCGTATCCCTCACTGTCGTATACACGACAGCCATATGGGTGCATTCCAAAAGGCGCTTCAGCGACGCATTTTACAATGCTCGCAGGCACTTTCACATTAAGGGAATACTTGCGCAAATATTCTGTGCTCACAATTTTTTCAACAGTAAGTATTACACCTTCTCTGCTGGCAAATGCTCCATAAGCTTCTTCGGTGGTGGGAAGCACTGGAATAGCATTGCCCGCTGGATCGGCACAGTAGGCATGCATTATTGTAATGTCAGGTTTCAATGGCTTAATTACGCCAACTTCTTCCCCGTTAAATGGATCAACTATTTTCTTGTAATGTCTTCTATCCTCATTTTCCTTAGCTATAGAAGAACCTTCTAGCGAACGAGTAGGTATAAAAGAAAGGTTGAGGGCTGCCGCCATTAAACGCTGAATCATCGTAAGCAGTGACCAATTTTCTATTTCCATTCCTTGGCTTGTTGCTTGCTGCAGTACCCCGGACATTACTGGACTAGGAAGAATGGTGCCAGCATAACTAGCTATTAGGCGCTTAACCAGTCCGGTTGCAATCAAGATGTTGATGTTTTCAATACCGCCTAGGCAACTGATCGTAAAATCAGCGTTTTGACCGCGAAATTGACGAACTATCTCATATGTTAAGGCAAACGGGAGATAAGCCGAATACACATGCATTCTTGGTCTGATAAACTTTTGAACTGCATCATTTAACTGCATAATCTTGCTTTCGCCTTCAGTAGGGTCAAGCTTGAAATACTTGTCAAAAATATCTTCCGAGATTCTCAATGTTAGCTCCTCTCAATAAGCTGTCTGAAATTGGGTCCTTTTAAAACTTTGCAAGATAATGCTTAAGTATCCATTGGAATTTTTCTTCAAACGAAAGAGGGATAGAATTGAACTACAAAACCATTCTGTATGAAGTGAAAGATGGAATTGCAAAGATTACTTTGAACCGTCCTGACGTGTTAAATGCCATTAACCCCCAAATGACAGCCGAATTGAATGCAGCTTTGAAAAATGCAGAAGACGATTCAAACGTTAAAATTGTTGTAATTACTGGTGCTGGAAGAGCCTTCTGTGCAGGTGCAGACATCAAAGAATTTTTATCCTTTCCAACACCTGCAGACATGCAGTACCAAGCTGAGAGACGAGAAAGAGAGTTTCGCCTCAATGAAACCTACACGAAACCCGTCATAGCCATGGTTCATGGATATTGCCTAGGAGGCGGCTTCGAAATCGCCCAACAATGCGACATAATAATTGCTTCAGAGGACGCCAGATTTGGACAGCCAGAAATTAACGTAGTAGGTCTACCCGGCATGGGCGGAACTCAACGATTACCGAGACTTATCGGAGCCAGAAAAGCATTGGAACTCATCATGACTGGAGACATAATAGACGCAAAAGAAGCGGACAAACTCGGAATAGTGAACAAATTAGTTCCTAGAGAAAAACTTGAGGAAACAGTAAATGAACTAGCCCAAAAGCTCTCAGGCAAAAGTCCAGTTTTCCTCCGCTTCGCCAAGGCAGCCGTCTACAGAGGTCTAGAATTACCTTTAAACGAGGGCCTAGCATGGGAAAGCATGTTGTTTGCAACTTGCTTCACTACTGAGGATCAGAAAGAAGCCAGCAGCGCCTTTGTGGAAAAGAGAAAACCAGTATTCAAGGGAAAATAGTCCAACAACGCACATACTGGCAGCTTTCCTTTCAGTCCCCTTTTTCTTTAAAAAACTGAAAATCACCAAATAATGGTTTTCAACTTTTCAAAGAAGGTGCACTGTAGGCATTTTGCATCACATAATAGACATGCATTAAAATTGCAAAAACGCTGTAGTGTTACGCTTTCTGTGATTTTCTCAGAAAATCTAAAACCGCATTTCCAAATTCATCTGGTTTTTCCAACATTGTGTGGTGTCCTACGCCTTCAATTATTTGAAGATTGGAATTCAGAATTTTTTCATTCATCATCTCTGCCATTTTGACGCTTATTGCAAAGTCTTGAGTGCCATGTATTATCAATGTGGGAACTGTTATTTCAGAAAGTCTTGCGGTAACATCATGTTCCATGATTGCCTTTAAGGCTTCTTCTACAACGTATTGCGGAGTCTTCAAGACTTCTGACTTCGCCCAACTTATCAGATCTTCACTTGTTCCAGGGGCGAAAAACGTTTGGGCAAAGAAATGTTCAACAATGTTTTCAAAACCAGATGTTCTAATCATTTGCAAGGTCTCTTTGGGAGATATGAGCCCTGCTTCGTGTACGCCAACGCTTGTTGTGTTGACGAGAATTAAGGCTTTGACTTTTTCGGGGTACTTAAGGCAAAAAACCAGTGCGGTCATTCCTCCCATCGAGTGTCCGACTATGATCGCCCTATTAGTTTCAAACGTGTTTAGGAGGTGATGTAAATCGTCTGCAAACGTTTGTATGGAATATCCGGTTTTCGGCTTGTCAGATTCACCATGGCCTCTTAAGTCTATGGCTATAACATTGTATTCCCTTGAGAACGTGGGAGTTTGGAACTTCCAGAACTTGTGGTTTTCTGTCCATCCATGAAGCAAAACTAATGCTGGTCCTTGTCCGCTGATTTCGTAATAAAGATTCACGCCGTTAACATTTATTTTAGGCATAGTATCATCTCGAATAACTTTCGTTTATTTTAACATGTAACATGAATTATGGCTCCGACTGTTTTTCCATCTTTTATGAGTTCATTGAATTTTTGAATTGCCTCTTCAGAGGGACATTCAATTAGGGTTATTCGCTTGCCTTTGCCAACAACCAACGCATCCATTTCATGCCTACACAGCTCTTCAAACTCTTTCAGCTTAAACAAGTGACTACCAAACATTAGAAAACCGCCTCTTCGCCTCTTAACAGTGCCGTCTGGAAAAATAACAACGTCATGCCGATGTTTCTTCCGTTAATTATGATCCACCCAAAATTCATCTGATCTATATTAACCATAATATCATAAGACCTAACTTGTCATCCTTTCAATTTAGAGTTTACGTTGCGCATGAAACAATTTTACTGTTTCCGACGAGCTAGGAGGCTTATGTCTCATTCCAAGAATGGACTCAACAAGGTTTTTTCTTGACCATTCATGCTCGCTCATTTCTTCCATTAGAAGGACTTTCTTTGGCGTATTTGGAAAAATCTTTTCCACTATTTGCTCGGTGCTTAATCCCATGCCCCAAAGCTCATCAATCTTCTCCTTCAACTTTAACATGTTATCTAGCGTTGTCTTTATGTCGTTTTTATTCCACACCCCATGACCGCCATACGCTGTTTTAAAATCTAAGTCTGCAATTATCCTAAGTGAATCTATTAGGCTTATGGAATTTTCCTCTTTCATTATTATAATTGGCGTTGGATTTGCCACTAAGTCGCCTATAAACATGATATCTTCAACTAAAAAGGATACGTGGTCAAAGCTGTGACCTGGAGTTTCAATGGTGGAGAGAGTCAAATTGTCGAATCCCATTGTCCTTTCAAGCGGAATAGCATTGAATGGTTTCGGTTGACCCCAGACAAGCTGTCTATACGTTGGAATTTCTGGGGGATTTGCAAGAATTTCGAGAGATTTTCTGGGCGCAAAAACGTTAACATTGAATCTTTCTTTGAAGAGATACGCTCCACCACTGTGGTCTTCGTGATAGTGAGTTAGAAGAACAGCATTGACGTTTAGCTTCATGTTTTCCAAGAAATTTACAGATTTTTCAGCAGTATGAGGGCAGCCAGTGTCTACGATGAGTCCTTTATAGTAATAGAAAGTTGTCCAGTAATAGGGTTTCTCGTCGTATTCTTTGCCAACATCTATTGATACGAAGTTTTCAGCAATCTGCTTCCATTTGAGCATACAACACACGCAGATATAAAACTTCTAAAGAGAAGAAAAATGTTACGATTTCACTAAAGAAAAAAAGGCTATTTCAAGATTTTACCTTAACATCGTATCTGCATAGTTAGGGTATTCTTCTAGCGCTATATTATTGGTGTAAGCTTCACTCGGCACCCTCTCGAGGCGTCTGGTTCTATAACGTAAATGATGGTTTTCGGCTTCTTCCCGACGAGGATCATGCTTCCATTTTTTTCTTCTATCTTGAAATGAATACTCAAAGTATCGGCAAAGACCTTTGTCATTTCGGGAATGCTAGGTTTAGATATGTAGATCATTAAGTCCTTTCCCAATCTGTTTGCAATCACTGATCTTCCAATCACAGCTGGAGTGAATCTCTCCACTATGAATGCTAGGTTATCGCCACTTAATAAATGAATTATGTTTTTACCGAGTCTACTTGCCAGTTCTACAGCTGTTTCGACGTAGCGATTGAAATTTTCTATGGCATCCATGTCTTCCACTGTTGGATCCTGCCAAGCTACGATGTAGGGTTTGTTCATGTCGCTCATGGGATTAGAATAAGTCGCTATTCGGGCAAATTTGTCGAATTGTTCTTCTCCTGTGAAGGATGAAACCATTTTTCTTATGTCCTCAGGTCCATACCCGATTATTGGGATGGTGATAAACCCTCTGTTCCTCATTATGAAGTTCGCTATTGTAGGATTGATAACAGCGTCCAAGGCATCAACTGGAACGTTTTCTCCCAACTCGAACAAGACTGAGCAGCCTCTAGGGTATCCTTCTCCGCCCAAAATTTCGTCAAGTTCCGGAATTCCACTTGGAAAATGGGTCTTAGTGCCGCTAGTAGGCTCAAATTCCTTGGGGTTCTCTACTTTTTTGTTGGAGAAAGGAGGAAAAACTTGAAAGCCCTTGCTCAACGTGAAAAGAAATCTTTGACGTTCAAGCCTAGTACCCCGAAGTTTCTTTATCTCAACTTCTCTAATCAGCCTGCCATTGTGGTCGTCTTTTTTTAGGACAATAACACCATCGGCAACAAACTCTTCAATGCTTATGCCTATCTTTTCGATTCCAGTTGGAACTTCCACAATGAGAATTGTGGTGCACCCTAATTGTCTGACAAGTTTTCCCAAAATGTTGTGAAGAATGCTCCTTGCTTCTATCGGCTCCTTGAAGGCTTGAGCCATGGCACTAAAGGAATCAATTACCAGCCTTTTAGCTTTTAACGCTACTACTTCTTCAAGAATCATTTCTAGAATTGTCGCTAGACCCTTTTCAGTTACGGTTGTAAAATCTAAAATTTTGACTTTTCCATGGACCTCACTCTTTCTTAGATCACATCCGAAAAGCCTGGACATGTTATAAATAATAGTATCTTCGCTTTCTGCAAAGGATACATATATTCCGTTTTCGCCATAATTTTCTGCTCCCTTATACAAGAATTGCATACTGAAAACGGTCTTACCTGTTCCGGGATTTCCGGCTAAGAGGACTAGACTTCCCTTTGGAAAGCCACCTTCGATTAAGTAGTCTAAACCGTTAATGCCTGTAGGAACCCTACATTCGTCCATAGTGAAACACAAAATTCAATGTGGTTTTCTTAATCTTTAGGTTTATGAATTTTCACTAAAAATAGCGTATCTAGATTATTCATATTTTTAGACAAAAAAGGAGTAGTGTTAAAATATAATCTAAACGCGTGAATCCTATGTTTCCTTTTCGATGACGGTCGCTACTCCCTGTCCTCCACCAATACATGCTGTTGCTAATCCGTATCGTCCACCTTCAACCTCTAATATTCTTGCCAACGTTCCGAGAAGCCTTGCACCTGTAGCACCGAGCGGATGGCCAATGGCTATGGCTCCACCCTTCCTGTTAACTTTCTCAGGATCTATTCCAAGTTCTTTTATGCACCAGAGAGTCACAACCGCAAATGCTTCATTAATCTCCCAAACATCAATGTCTTTAACGTCTAATCCGGCATGTTTAAGCGCCATTTTGCTTGCGGGAACGGGCCCTTTACCCATCACTGCTGGAGGAACTGCAGCCCACCCCATTGACTTTATGGTTCCGAGTGAAGTTAATCCAAGCGATTTTGCCTTCTCTTCAGAGGCGAGCATTACACAAGAAGCACCTGCATTCAATGGAGAAGAATTTCCAGCGGTTATTGCTCCTCCTGGCTTAAAGGCTGATGGGAGACTTTGAATTTTTTCTAGGGTCGTGTCAGATCGTACGCTTAGGTCCCTATCAATCGTTTCCGTGGTTCCATCATGGTTAGTTACTGTTATGGGCATTATTTCGCCTTTAAAGAACCCTTCCTGTTGAGCCTTTGCTGCTAACTGATGACTTCTCAAAGACCATTTATCTAGATCTTCCTTGGTAAGACCGTGTTTCGCAACTCCTTCTTGGAACAGTTTTTCTGCTGTTAATCCCATAAAGAAGCCTGTTTCCATCTCATACATTTTGTATTCTTCTTTTTCGACAAGTGTCATTGGCGGGTCGAGGTGAGGGTTATCACCCATTGGGACATGAGTCATGTGTTCCATTCCACATGCAATTACGAGATCCGAGTATCCAGTCATGATTTCCATGGCACCAAAATGCGTCGCAGTCATCGAAGAACCGCATTGTCTATCAACAAAGGTCGCTGGAACCTCTACTGGAAGTTTAGATAACATAACTATTGATCGACCTCCATAGGTCCACTGTTCCCAAACTCCCAAAGCACTTGCTGCAATAACTTCGTTGATTTCAGAAGGATTAACCCGTGTTCTCTCGACGATTTCTCTAATGAGCATAGCGGCTACATGGTCCATTCGTAATGGATTGAATTTGTCCTTTTCAGGTTCTTGTGGTCTGGATCTGGAAAAAGGAGACCTCAGATAATCGACTATTACTACTTTTTTCATGATTCTTCCTCTGATAACGCTAGAAGTATAGAATGGACAATAGGGAAATATTTTAAACTTTCCATCCAATGTTCGAATATAGGATATTATTCCAAAAGGAAATCATTTGACAGCTCTATTTTGCTGTTCTTCTATCTAAAATATCTTCTGAATTAGAGAAAAGACTTAAATTTTTTACCACTTACTCTACTGAAGAGGTATTTGAAAATGGGAAGAGTAAAAGATGGTTACAAAGAACTAGCCAACAGAGCTAATGCAGTTGCTGAAGCAAAAGGTCTCATGGCAGGATGGAACAAAGTCGTGCAATTCATAGTTGAGGGGGAAGGAGACTTTTACCTCAAATTCGAAAACGGCGCAGCTACATTCAATGAGGGAAAACATGAAAAACCTGATGTAACCTTGAAAGGACCAGAAGAAGTTTTCTATAAAATGCTGACACGAGAACTAGACCAGACAAGAGCCTACTTCGCTAAACAATACACGATAGAAGGTTCCATGGGTGACGCAATGAAATTTGGACGTATAGGAACAGCTGTAGCTAAAGCAACCTAGAATACTCGTAGTATAAAATTACCCTTTCTATTTTTCTTTTTAAGCCTAAACTAATGCAGTTGAGAAGATCTGTCTCCTTTTTAAATTCACAAAAAAAAGAGCTAAGTTAAGCTAATGTTTCTCATTTTGCAAGTCTGAAGATTTCTTCTCTAAGCCTTTTATGATCTACTTTTCCAACATCTGTCTTTGGGACTTCGCCTCTAAACTCTATCATTTTCGGAACCTTGTAATGGGCAAGTCTTTCTTCACACCACTTCGTAATTTCCTCTTCGGTTATTTTTCCTCTATAATCTGTTTCAGGAACAATTATGGCCTTTATTCGTTCACCAACCTCTGGGTCAGGCACTCCTATTACAGCGGCTTCCTTAACCTTTGGATATTTGTATAGCACTTCCTCTATTTCGTGCGAATAAACTGACAAACCTTTGTATTTTATCAAGTCTTTTTTCCGTTCAACGAAGAAGAAGTATCCTTCCTCATCCATCCTTACTATGTCACCAGTCCTGAACCATCGCATGCCTCTGGCTTCAAAGAAACATTTTGCATTTTCTTCAGGTTTATTCAGGTATTCTCTCATTATTTGAGGACCGCTTAGAACTAATTCGCCTGTTTCACCAGGCGGCAGGAACTCGTCTTTGTCTTCGTGAGCCACAGCAGCGTACGTGCTTGGTAATGGAACCCCAAACGATCCAGGTTTGTTTCGCTCTGGAGGGTTCGTGTGAGATACTGCTGATGTTTCTGTAAGGCCATATCCTTCGTTTATTTGTCGACCTGTTATTCTTACCCAATTCTTGCGTGTGGCTTCATGGAGGGTATCGGCTCCGCAGAAGAGATATTTGATTTTTTTCCAGTTTGTTCTCTTAGTTTTGGGTTCATCAACGAGATATTTGTAAAGCGTTGGTACCCCATAGAAGAGTGTTACATTGTAGTCTTGGACGGCATCTAGCATTTCGCTTAACTCAGGTTTAGCGAACAACACTCCAGTTCCACCACGGAATGCTCCTGTTAGCAGAATTACTGACTGCCCGTATATGTGGTAGAAGGGTAACGCAGCTATAGCGCATTCTTTTCCATCTTCTATTTTTGTGAACATTTGCCTCATTTGTTCTTGAATTGCTACAATATTCCTGTGGGTTAATACGGCTCCCTTCGGGTCGCCAGTCGTTCCTCCAGTGTAAGGAAGGGCAGCTATGTCATCTGGGGATATTTGTACGCTAGGTGGGTTTGGTGGATGTTTTTCAAGCAGATCTTGGAAATACAGCAAACTTTGTCCCTTCTGGATTTCTTCTTTAAGTGGCTGTCCTCGAAGTCTAGCCATAAGACCTCCACTACTCGGTAAATAGTCAGATATGCTCGTTATTATTACGTGGTCTACTTTGGCTTCTTCTAAGGCTTTTTCTACTTTTTCATAATGTAAATCAAGACAAACGATTGCCTTGGCTTTGCTGTCTCGAAGTTGGTAAGCAATCTCTCTTGGCGTGTAGAGTGGGCTAACGGTTGTGACTGTTGCTCCAAGTCTCAAAATGCCATGGTATGCAATGACAAATTGGGGGGTGTTCGGAAGGTATAGGGCGACTACGTCTCCTTTTCGTATACCCAAATTGTGCAAAGCTGTTGCGAATTTTAAAGAGGCTTCCCTTATCTCTTTATGTTTAAATTTCCGTCCATAGAAGAATAAGGCGACTTTATCTCCCCACTTTTTGACGTTTTCATCTAATACTTCGACTATGTTTTTTTCTGGGACTTTGATGTCGGGGGGTACGCCGTTACCATACCATTTTGTCCATGGTCTTTGGAGGTATTCATCCAAGGCTTGGTCAGATTTTGATTTTGTCATGAGTGTTGACACCTTTATTTTTACTTAATTTGTTTTAGCTTTTAAAGTGTCATTGTTTACAAATGATACGTTTTATATGCCTATATACATTTCTCTTATGTCTTCATTTTTCATTAATTCTTCTCTTGTTCCCTGAGCTGCTATTCTTCCATGCGTAAGTACATATGCTCTATTTGCTAGGCTTAGGGCGATGCTTGCGTCCTGTTCAACGAGTAGTATTGTTATTCCTGAGCTCCAAACTTCTTTGATGCTTTCAAAAACTTTCTGCTTTACTAGAGGTGCTAATCCAAGGGAGGGTTCATCAATCATTAAGAGTTTAGGTTTTGACATCAGGGCTCTTGCAATTGCGAGCATTTGTCCTTCTCCGCCGCTTAATGTTTGGGCCATTTGATCTTTTCTCTCTTTTAAAATGGGGAAAAGCTGATAAACTCGCTCTAAATCTTTTTTTATTTGATCCTTGTCTTTTCGAAGATAGCTTCCCATAGTTATGTTTTCATAAACTGACATTTCAGAGAAAAGTCTGCGTCTTTCTGGGCAGAGAACTATCCCTTTTTTCACTATTTTCCATGGTTTGAATTTTGCTATTTTTTCTTTTTCAAAGAGAATTGTGCCGGAAATGCTCGCTCTCTCTCTTCTTCCTCTTTGGAATTCCCTCAGTATTCCCGATATTGCTTTGAGTAATGTTGATTTCCCAGCACCGTTTGGTCCGACAACACCAACGAATTCTCCTTTTTCTACGTTTATGCTAACGTTGTTTAATGCAATGGCTCCGTCGTATTGAACAGTTAGGTTTTCAACTTCTAACATTTAGATCGCCCTTCCCAGATATACTTCAATGACTTTATCGTTTTTTGATATTTCTTCTGGTGTTCCTTCAGCGATTTTTTCACCCATGTGCATGACCATTACTCTTGTAACTAGCCTCATGAATGCGTGAAGTTTATGTTCAACTATTACTATCGTGTGGCCATCGAGATGCATTCTTTGAATAGACTTAACCATGTAATCTGTTTCTACTAGGCTTAATCCACCAAAAGGTTCGTCCAAAAGTATAAGATCGGGTTCTAATGCCATGGCTCTGGCCATTTCGAGGCGCTTGAGATCTCCATGAGAGAGGTTTTCAGCTGGTTCAAGCATCATTTCGGTTAGGCCTACATCTTCTAGCATTTCCATAGCTTTTCTTGCGGGTGTTTTGACCCATTCGATTTTTTTCTTTCCTCTTGGGGAGTTTAATGCTACCATTATGTTTGCGATTGTGGGTAGATGTCGGAAAGGTCTGACGATTTGAAACGTTCTTGCTAGTCCTTTATTGGTGATTTTGTGGGGTGGAAATCCAGTTACATCTTCATTGTTGAACTTTATTTTTCCAGAATCTGGTTTTAGGTAGCCGGTTATTAGGTTGAAAAGTGTTGTTTTTCCTGCTCCGTTTGGTCCGATAACACCTAATATTTCGCCTCCGTCAACGCAAAAGCTGATGTTGTTGACTGCTGTTATTCCTCCGAAGCGCTTTGTAAGATTTTCAACTTCAAGCAGATGCGTGATTCTACACCCCTAATTCTTTCTGTTTCTTAAATCTCTCGCTGAATCTTTTCCAGAGTCTCTTCAAGCGCATCTTTAGTTTCACCTTTTCTTTTCCTATTTCTTCAATCTCTCTTGCTTTTTCAAGATCTTCGAGCTTTTCAACTGTACCTCTTGCTATGCCTCTAGGCCATTTAATGATAAATATTACTACGATTACTATGAAAATAAGGAGTTTTGCATATTCCCATTTGAGACCGAAATACCCCCATGTCCCAACTGGGATAACTCTTTTCAAAACATATCCGTCTATAAAGTAGTAAATATATGTTCCAACGAGTGGTCCGTAAATGGTTCCAAGTCCACCGAGTATTGTGACAACTAATGGAGTGATGGAAATTGATAGGTCAAAAAAAGGTGGCGTTGCGTTTCCATAAATGTAAGCGTTGATGCCACCAGCCAAACTCGCAAAAAAACCGCTTATCATGAAGGCCATTAATTTGTATTTTGTAACATTTATTCCGCAAGCTTTAGATGCCAATTCGTCATCAAGTATGGAGATGAAAGTTACTCCTGTTTTAGAATTGGCTATCTTGTAGAGTATTATGGCTGATATTGCCATGAGAAATAGCGTTAGATAGTAATTTGCTTTCAATTTGTCTGCAAAATTCAAACCGGGAAAAAGTTGAGGTAGCATTCCTTCTAAAGGTAAACCATGTTGACCACCGCTATATTCTGAAAAGTATGAGAGTAAATAACCGATCACCAAAGGAATGCACATAGTTACTAAAGCTAAATATGGACCTTTCACCCTCAAGCAAGGGAATCCAATGAGCAACGCAATGCCAGCGCTTATTAGCATACTTACAGGTATCGTCACCCAAAAAGGCCATCCGAAAGACTGGAATAAGGCCGCTGCTCCATAAGCACCTGCTCCATAGAAAACAGAATGGCCCAAACTGATCTGACCTGTTCGACCTACTAGCAGATCCCAACTTGCTGCAAGAATTGCTGTGACATTCGCAGTAGTTAATAGAGTTAATGTGTAAACGTCCAATCGCGCTAGAGGTAGTAGTGCAAAAATTATTATCAGAAGAAATACAAGCATTCTGGGCGGTATGTCGTATACGTATGTTGCGAAACTAGTATATGCTTTTCTGAAATATTTTACGACCATATGTCTTAATCCTCCATTTCTATGCGTTTTCCGAATAGTCCCTTAGGTCTAACAATAATAACAAGAAGCAGAATCATGAATGGCACGGCCGGAACCAGTGATCCGCCCTCTGGAAATGAATAGGCGACATATTTTTCTGCGAATCCAAATATTAAACCTCCTATGAGTGTGCCTTTGATGCTTCCGAGGCCTCCCAGTACTACAATTGCAAACGATAATGCTAGAGGCTGTAGCCAAATGGACGCGTTTGCTTGTCCCGTTGTTGAGGATACGATCAGTATTCCTGCGATGCTTGCGAGCGCTGCAGATATGGCTGCTGTCAGCATGAATGTTCTTTCTCTATTAATCCCCATCAGCATAGCTGCTTCATGATCTTGAGACAATGCTTTCATGGCTTTTCCGTTTTTGGTTTTTGCTATGAATAACCATAACGCTATGAAGAAAAGCGCAGAACATATTGCCCCAAGCACAACACTATTCGCAACTCGAACGTTCAAAATTGTCATAGTTCCCCTAATCAGCGACGGAACTGAGACAAATAGTGTCCCAAAAACTATGAATACTAGTTGCTGAAAAATTAGGCCTCCGCAAACTGAAACAACGAGGATGGCAAGGTCATCACCTACAATTGGGTGGAGTGCCAATCTGTAAAAAATGCTTCCAATAACTCCGGTTAGTACTATTGCAATTATGGCAGCTAAAAGAATGGTGAGATTTGACCATTCTGGAGGAATGGAGGGGGAAATAGCGTTAAAAACAGTTGCAAAAATATAAGTTCCAATCATGAAAAAGGCGCCGTGGGTCATATTCACTATGCCTGAAACTCCATAAATAAGCGTGAAACCCAATGCTAAAAGGGCATATATGAAACCAAATATAAGACCATTAACAATTATCGCCTCTATCACTCATCTCACCTTTCTCGTCAATTTGCGGTTTTAAGATTAAAAGTTATACGTAATTAATAAGATTTTCCGAAGCTTTATTTAAAGAAAAAAAGGAGTTGGATTGTTTGGTTTTTGCTATTCTAGTGGCCATGGCGTTTGTACTTTGCCAAAGTTTCTAGCTATATCCCAAAGATCTATCATGTCGTTTTTTCCGTCAGCGTTTATGTCGGCTTCTATATCCCATCTTGGATTGCCGGGTATAGCACCAAAAGATTTAGCTGCGTACCATAGGTCTAGCATGTCAATTTTTCCGTTGTAATCAATATCCCATGTTGCTAGTGCGTACATCCATGTAGGTATTAAAGTCTTCCTCGAGTATGTCGCGTCTCTTGGACATACTACAGCCAATTTGCCACTGCTGCCTGATACCCATTGGGCCATTATTGGTCTTGGCAAGCCTAGTACGTTTGTGAGGTTCAGTTCAATACTGAAGACATCGTGACCAGTTCCTGGTCCATATATGCCGCTGGTATACATGAATCTACCAGTCGTGCCTACTGTATCAGTTGTTTCAAAGCACCGTATTAATGAATCTGGAGCAGTAGCTGGCGGTGCCGCATCAAAATAGCTGGCTATTTCTGATATGGCTGTTGCGTTTGTTAGCTTTGAAAGTGTGTCGTTTATGTAGTACAGCGCGTTATACGCACCATATGCAGTGTATATAGGCCATACGGTATAGTTGCCAAGGAAGTTATCCCAGAAACGATCTGTTACATTTTCAACATAAACGGTTCGAGTTCCAGCAGTGACCATAGTAACTTCGTATTCAGGGGTCCAACCAGGCAAGCTGGGCCAGTGGCTCTGCAGTTGCGCCATTACGTTTATCCCTACAGGAAGCATTGGATATGAGCCTTCATTCCATTGTTTAATAAGAGTTTCGCCAACTGGTGCAGAGAAGATAATTATCAGTAGGCGGCACTTGGCAGTTTCAGCCGCATCCAAATAAGGCGTAGTATCCGTCACTGTGTATGGGTCTATTCTTCCCGCATACGTGACGTTTGCATATGGTCCTAGATAATATGGGTTTACAACTGGTCCGGGCAGATAGGGATAGGAATAAAGACTGGTCAACGCATAATGGATACCATCAGCCCAGCTAAGTTTTTCTGTTATTACGCCTATTCTGGTTTGATTGGGTGTTGCCGGATTATTATCTAGATCTTGCCCGTACATTTTCTGAAGTTTCTCTGGGAGCAGATGCCACGCTATATAGTTGACGAGGGCTGGCAATAGTACACTATCATTGGTCGGCATAACTCTAAAAATGTATTTGTCCGAAGCGTATTGAGCAGGAGTTGAAAGGTTAACTAACCATGTTGTTGCTGCACCATCTATGAAGAATGGAACCTGGGCACTTCTAACAACTGTTAGCATTGGAGCAGTAACCTCTGTTCTGAAACCCCCAACGATCAGCTTAGCCCCTGACCCAACTAAATTCGTCATTGCCGCAATTGCCGCCGCTGTATCAATCGTTGGATAAGAATGTTCATTCTCTTTCATCAAATTAATCATATAATTATCCGAGCCTAACTTAATGCCTCCAGTACTGTTAATCTCCAGCGCAGCCAACTGTGCAGCATCCCACATTCCACCAGGAGACCAATGCGGTAACCCTTGAGGACCAATAATCCCCACGTTTAGAGTCTTCACAGCACCAAAGCTCAAGCGACTGAAAGCAAAGCTACCAATGAGAAGCAACGAAATCAGCATTAACACTAATTTTTTATGCATTTTTCCCTTCCTCCAGACTAACTAAGATTTTTCTAAATATTTAAGTCTTATTTAACATTCTTCTATACGAATTTTACTAAAAACATACAAAACCTTTCAATCTCACCAAGTTATATAGCCATAGTTACTTAAAAATATCATGGCTGCCTCCCAATCAATTGCACCTCCAAAGAATCAGCAGAAACATCACTAAAACTAAACTGCGGAACGTTCTTCAATGCCAGCCAAGTACTTCGCTATCTTTTTCTTCTCCTCAAAGTCATACGTAGCAGCAATAGTTATCTCCTCCATTATCGGAGAACCCCCTCCATGAACCCCCGCAACCGCTGAAACCCCACTCAAAGACGAACACAGCATATCCGAAAGAAGCCGAAAACACAAATGAACATTTTCAGGCGAAACATCCTCCTTCCTCATAATGTACTTCTCAAGATAACGCTTAGTCTCAGGATTCACAAACTCCTCCTCAAAAGGAATTGTCGCCGGCAATCCTCCCGCCAAATCAGTGAGCAACTCGGATTCATGATAAATGTTTAAGCCAGCATGTCGTCTGCCAACATTTGCATAAACTGTGTTTGGGATAAAACTGCCTGATTCATGCTTTTGCCCTTCAACACCAGAAGCAATCCCAGCTGCATAAACAAGTTCCGCAACACTTGCAAGATGAGCCAACTTCGATCTGACATGCGGTTTATCAGCAATCCCTTGATACTCAGCAACAAGAGCTGAAGCCCCTGTAATTATATCTGTCACTGCAGGTTTGCATCCTGTATAGCTGTGCCTATGATAAAGCGCAAAGCCATGCGCTAATAAAACAGCGAAAGGCCATTCACCGCACATAAAAACTCTCTCCCAAGGAACAAAGAGATCATCAAAAATCACAAAAGAATCCGCAAACCCAAACTCAGCAATCGGCGCCTTAAACGCCTTCCTCGGCCTAGGATTCGCCACATGCGTAATCAGCTTAACCCCTTCAGCGTCCGCCGGAACAGCAAAAGCCACAGCATAATCAGCATCCTTTTCCGTCATAGCCCTAGTGGGCAAACATATTATTTCGTCAGCAATAGCAGCCATCGTGATGTGGTTTTTTGCTCCTCTAACAACTATACCATCATTGCGCTTTTCCACCACACGCACATAAAGATCTGGATCCTTCTGCTCATGAGGCCTAAGACTTCTATTCCCCTTAACATCCGTTTGTGCCCCTGCACCTGTCAAATCATTTTTCTGAAAATATTCCAAATACTTCAAAAACCTCTTATGATATTCAGTGCCATACGCTTTATCAACGTCGTAAGTTGCAAAGTGAAGCGCGTTTATTGCGTCACATCCCATGCACCGCTGGATACAACCGCCCGTAAAATGACATGCTTTCCTTATCATTCTCTGCTTCTTCAACAAATCATCAGAGCTTCTATTCACATTCGTGAAACGATTTATTGTATCTCCTGTTAAGTGCGAAGTTGTGGTAATCAAATTCCTAAATTCAGGATCCTCTGCAAGATCAAAGGTTTTTGCAAGTATCTTTATGGATGGCAAAAGCTCAGGATCAACGCGTTCTACAAGCTTTCCATTCATATACACGTTTTTTCTCATTTTACGAAGGTCTTCAACATACTCTTTTGAGGTTCTCATGCCAATCACTTAAGCTAAATTAATCTAGAAAGTAAATAAGAATAGCGGAATAAACAACCCAAAACTTAACTTGCAAACCGAAAGAAATAAATTGTAAGCTTATGATAAATCAAAATTCTAAATGACAAATTCTGAGAGTGTATAGCTTGCGTGATGTAGCCATAGTTGGAGTCGGTCAAAGTAAGTTTGGAAACAGATATGATGTAAGAATTGATGAACTTGCATGGGAGGCTGCCAGCGAATCCCTGAAAGATGCAAACCTCTCAGCGAAAGACATGGAATTTCTCGTAGTCGGATGTGCTGGCGGATGGAGCGCCGAAGCCCTACCTGCTGCAATTTGTTCAGAATACTGTGGCACACTTCCAAAAGGAAGCATGAGAGTGGAGGCAGCATGTGCAACAAGCAGCGCAGCCGTAGCTACTGCATATAACTTCGTTGCAAGCGGATACGTTGACGTGGTGTTGGTTCTAGGCGTTGAAAAAATGTATGAATCTCCATCACCAGTTCAGATAGAGCTCATCGGAAGAGCGGGAAACTTCTTCTGGGAGTTTGAAAATTTTGGCATGACTTTTCCAGGATATTACGCGTTGCATGCCACGAGCTACATGTGGAAACATGGCTTGAAAGAGGAAGATTTGGCAGAGATAGCCGTGAAAAACCATCACTACGCAGTCATGAACCCAAAAGCCCAATTTAGAAAGGCAATAACTGTTGACACTGTCATGCAGTCAAGATACGTCGCTTGGCCGCTGAAACTTTTCGATTGTTGTCCTCTAACAGATGGTTCAAGCGCTATAATATTGGCTAGCGAAAACATCGCCAAAAAAATTACTGACACACCAGTGTGGATAAGCGGCATAGGCAGTGCCACAGGAACCATAAACCTGAGCAAAAGAGACATGTTCTTGAAACTTGAATACTCAGGCCTAGAATCTGCAGTTGAGGCTGCAAAACAAGCATACAAAAGAGCCGGAGTAGACTATAATGATGCTGCCAAGTATTTTGACGTAGCATGCGTGCATGACTGTTTCACAATAGCAGAACTCATGGCCTACGAGGACCTGGGGTTTTGCAAAAGAGGAGAAAGCCCGAAACTCGTGAGAGAAAAGCAAACTTACAACGGCGGACTAATTCCAGTAAATATTGATGGTGGCTTGAAGGCAAAAGGTCATCCTATAGGCGCCACTGGATGTTCCATGATCTACAGCTTAACAAAGCAACTCCGCCAAGAATACGGTAAGTATGCTAGTCCAGAAGCCCAAGCAAACATCAAAAAAGGACGTGCACTTGCCCACAATATAGGCGGAACAGGGCATTACGCTTACGTAACTATACTCTCACTGGAAAAACCAAAAGCATAGGAGGAAATTTTTGTGTCAGAGTTAGGTGAAAGCGCAAAAAAAAGCATTGCAGAAAAAGGTTTACCCATAATTGAAGATGAGAAATTAAAAATTCCAATATACATCAGCGTACGCGAATTACCTTTAAGATTCCAGTTCGGCGTGGCAAAGATTCAGAAGTTTTTTGAAGGATTGAAAGAAGGTAAAATCTACATCACCCGATGCAAAAAATGCGGCGAAAAATTCTTTCCACCACAGGCTGACTGCCCGAAATGCCTTGAATCAAATATGGATTGGATACCCTTAAGCGGTGAAGGAGAACTCTTGACTTGCACAATGATATTTGTTAAACCTTCAACATACGTTAACTACAAAGACTACATGGTTGGCATTGCACAAATGAAAGAAGGCGTAAGAGTCTTAGCTTGGTTAAAAATAGATGATCCGAAGAAGATAAAGCCGAAGATGAAAGTGCGCTTAACAACGGTAAAAAGAGAACCAGAAGGCTTTATCACTTACGAGTTTGCCCCAGCGTGAGTTTAGTATTAAGCAACAAAACGTGGAAAAATAGAGAGAAAAAGTTCAGATTTTCATTCGTAAACTTTTTCAACTTCCTTGTGCCATTCCATTGCATCCATTTCAACATCTCTGTCACTAGAGGGCAATTCCATCATTTTATAAATTTCATGCTGTATGAGCAGTTTCATTATCTCGTTGCTGCCTGTCCATATTGGCGCTAGTCTCATATCCCTCAAAAGACGCTCGATCGGATAAACTTGCGTGTAGCCTATTCCACCCATAATTTGCATTGCAATATTGACGATTTCCCAGCCAGCGTCTGTTGAGAAGTGCTTTGCTTCACTTACAAGGCGTCGCGGGTCTACTGGTAAGCCTTTATTTGCAGCGTCTACTGCTTTCGCAGCTGTGTAAACAAGGGCTCTTGCTGCGTCAAGCTTTGCGACGCTCTCTGCAATCTTGAAGTTGATGGCTTGAAAATTGCGTATGGGCATTCCAAAAGCCTTCCTTTTTGCTGAATATTTTATTGCAATCTCCAAGGCTGTTCTTGCTCCGCCTACGGCTCCTCCGGCTGATGTTAATCTTTCAGGAACCATCATTCTATTGAATAAGGCTGCTCCTCCGTTTATTTCGCCTACCCTATACTCGTCTGGGACTTCAACGTTTTTGAAAACTATTCGGGCGGTTCCCATACCTCTGAAGCCTAAAAGGTTGTAGACTTCTTCAACTTTTACGCCCATGTCTTTTTCAATTAGGAATGCAGTCAATGCCTTATGTCCTGGTGCCTTTGGGTCTGTCTTCGTGTAAATCAAGTAGAAGTCTGCGGCTTTACCGCCTGCAATGAATCTTTTTTCTCCGTTTATAATCCACTTTTTTCCTTTTCTTTCAGCTTTTGTTGAGGTTCCGAAAAAGTCGCTTCCTCCTCTTGGTTCAGTTAAGCCTTCTGCAGAAAGTTTTTCCCCCTTAATTATAGGTTTTAGAAATTCTTGTTTTTGCCATTCTGTGCCGAAACAGTTTATTGCTTCGCCCACTATGCTGACCATTGCGTAGCTGCATCCTAGACCCATGCCCAGTACACCGATTTCTTCCAAAGCGACCATTTCAGCAGTCCACGTTAGCCCTCTTCCACCGTATTTTTTCGGGAAACGAAGACCGAGAAGTTTCCTTTTTGCTGCTTGTTTGAGAAACTCGAAAGGGTAATCTATTTCGTTTCTATCCATTTTTCTAAGAAGCTCTGGATCTATGTTCTTTACAAAATCTTTGACTTCTTCTCCGAGTTTGACTTCTTCTTCTGTGCTTAGAAAGTCGTTTTCTATCATACTCTTTTTCTCCTTATCGCATTGATAGTTTTGCATTCGGATATATATAGTCACGTTTTACTTTAATAACATCTTGACTAGCAAGAAAATAATATATACAAGATGAGTTTTCTTACTAGTAAATTCATATGGATCTGTCTCTCAAAAGAAGGAGAAATCAAAATTATGAAAAACGAAAAAACCATTACAGACCTAATCAAAGAACAAATCAAATTGGAGAAGGAAACAGCGGAAAAGTTCACCTCGCTTGAAGGGCGAGTTGATAGCGTAGCGGCGAGGCTTTTGATTAAAGAAATGCTGTTAGATACAAAAAAGCATGCTGAAATCTTGGAAGCAGTTTTGAAAGTTATAGGTGGACCGAAATCATTTTGGGAGTTTACAATAGACATTGATGCTGATAAACGAGTCGTGAAAAAGGAATTGGAGCAGCACATGAAGATTGAGGAAAAAATGATACAGCAAATCGAGGAAGAAACAAAAAAGACTAAAGACGAAGCTCTAAAATTGTTACTGAACCATTTTGCAGAAGATGAAAGAAGACATCATAAAAATCTAGAAATGATACTTAATAAAGCCTTCAAGATGGAACTCTAAGTCTGAAAAAATGTTTCTACGCCTTTTTTAGATCGTTTAAAATCTGTAAGCGATACTCCGTTAGATGGTTAGAACAATAAAATTAGATGAAAAACATTTTAAGAAGACACTTCTTTATTCATTATCTACAAAAATGGTGATATAGTATGGAAATCAAAAAGATTGCTGTTCTGGGTGCCGGTGCCATGGGACATGGAATAGCACAAGTTGCAGCAATGGCTGGCTACGAGGTGACGATGAGAGACATAAACGAAGAATTTGTCAAGGGAGGAATGGGAAAAATCAGATGGAGCATAGGCAAACTCATTGAGAAAGGCAGAATATCGCCAGCTGACGCAGACAAGACCTTGAAAAGAATTCAGCCATTTGTTTCACTAGTAGATGCTGTGAAAGAAGCTGATTTTGTGATTGAAGCAATTCCAGAGGAGATAAAGCTAAAGCAGCAAACATTTAAAGAAGTTGATGCTAACGCGCCACCGCACGCTATATTAGCCTCAAACACGAGCGCACTTTCAATCACCGAAATTGCATCAGCAACAAACCGTCCAGAAAAAGTAGTGGGCATGCACTTTTTCAATCCAGCACAACTAATGCGTCTGATTGAAGTCATAAGAGGAGCAAAAACAAATGATGAAACTACTAATGTGACAATAGAGTTATCGAAGAAGTTCGGCAAAGAACCAGTGCTGTGTAAAAAGGATGTTCCAGGCTTTATAGCGAATAGGATAACAATAGCTGGCACAAACCTTGTCACCTGGATGGTTTACAAAGGAGAATACACAATCGAAGAAGTCGATGCAGCAGTAATGTACAAGGCTGGTATGCCAATGGGCATGTTCGTGCTATTGGATTTCACTGGCATAGACATAGCTTACCACGTCATAAAGTTCATGGAAGAAAGAGAACCCAACTTCAAGGCATCGCCATTGATAAAAGAGAAAATCCAGAAAGGCGAAATTGGAGTCAAGGCTGGAAAAGGTTTCTACACTTACCCAGAGAAAGGAAAATTTGCCATGCCACAAATATCCCCGGAGAAAGCCGAGAAATTCGACCCGATGACCCAAACCTATGTCTCAGTCAACATGGCTGCAGAGCTCATAAGAAATGATGTAGCTACTCCTGAAGACATAGACAAAACTCTGAAGCTAGGATTCAATATGCCCATAGGCGTTTTGGAACTCGCTGACACGCTAGGCGTAGACGTCATGCTATCAAAGCTGAAAGAGATCGAAGCCAAATACGGGGAATACTATAAGCCAAGCCCACTATTAGAAGAGATGGTCAGAAAAGGTGAGCTTGGAACAAAAACTGGGAAAGGCTTTTACACTTACAAATAATAGCAATACTTCATAAACCTCCTTTTTTCCTATTTTAATTGTCACCTAACGGCTTGGCTCTCTAAATTCTGACATAAAATTTTCCATGCTTTTTCACTTTACCAGCAACTTGCAACTGTTCCAAATGTTTCTTAATCATCTGACCTTCCCAGTAACGAAGCAATGGCTCAGCATACGGAAATTTGCCATAAATTGGGGCACATTCCAAAAGTTGATTCATGGTTTTTTCGTTTTTCAGCAAGAAGAGGATCTTTTCATCTCTCTCATCCATTCTTTTGTAGAAATTGTCAAATTCTACATCAATATTCTCAGTGACTATTCCTCTATGAGATGACACTACGATCTTTGGAGTTAG
The DNA here is from genome assembly GCA_964558305.1 of uncultured Candidatus Bathyarchaeia archaeon. Lineage (GTDB taxonomy): Archaea > Thermoproteota > Bathyarchaeia > Bathyarchaeales > Bathycorpusculaceae > CAZLCE01. The sequence continues at coordinate 8,567 of CAZLCE010000009.1, read as the reverse complement.
AGCTTTAAGCTTCTTCACGGATCCTATGAATTCTAGGAGGCTGGATTCTCTGTGGCCATACCAAGGGAATGATGTCAAATCATAATCGAATGAAAAAAGAATTCTTTCTTTTTGTTCGTAAAAGCAATAGTGATCTTTTGTGTGCCTTGGCGTGTAAATGGGTTTAAGGATTACGTTTCCAAAATTGAAAACTACATGCCCGTTGTAGCTGTGTGCAGGGCTACAATTCTTGAATCCCATAGCCTCTTTCGCAAATTTTTGCCACACTCGAGCAAGTTTTTTGCCTACAAATCTCTCAGAAAGGGCTACTATATTACCGCTTGTGTCAAATCCTTCCTTGGGTACATGAATGGGCTTATCATTAAACACCCAGTTGCCAGCAGAATGGTCTGGATGCGTGTGAGAATTAATAACGTAGCTTACATCGTATTTTCTTTTAAGTTGTTTTAGAGTTTCAATGCCGCAACCTGTGTCTACTAAAACAATTTCTTCATTAATGATTAGGATTGAATGAGAATGAGGAAACCTGCCTTCATTTTCTCCTCGGATTAAATATATATGATCTGTCACGGCTTCTACTCTTTTGCATACTGTATCCATATGTCCAAGAGAACCAACTAAAATTCTTAAGCCTTACTCCGTACATTAATCTACCCATTTCTGCAGGTGCACAATTTTTTTCTATCGAAGAAAAAGTCTACTTTAACATGTTAATATTAACTTTATTTAAGGAAAGGTTCAAGTATATGGAGCTCACAAAATGTCTGCAGAATGAGGTGTTAAAATGGAGTTTGGCTTCACAAAGGAACAGTTAGAAATCAAAAGGGCTGCCCGCGAATTTGCTGAGAAAGAATTCACGTCGGAGAAAGGAAGAGAATACGATCAGAAGTACGAGTTCCCATGGGAGTTCTATAGGAAAGCCGCACAGCTAGGCTTCATCGGCGCAAGCCTTCCAGAGAAATATGGAGGACAAGGACTAGGTTGCATTGAAGCATGCATTATAGCAGAAGAGTTCAACAGAGTAGATTCCACGCTTGCATCAGTGTTAGGCGGTGTCGGTTTTTCCGGATTGATTGAAATGTACGGCACCGAGCAACAAAAGGAAAAGTACCTTCCTCGAATAGCTAAAGGCGAGATAGCATGTGCAATGGCGCTCACAGAGCCCAAGCATGGTTCTGATGCAGGAATGATAGGTTTAGATACAACAGCAACGAAAGATGGAGATAACTGGACAATCAATGGAACCAAAACATTCATCACATGCGGAGACGAAGCACAATTCACCATAGTTTGTTGCCAAACAGACCCAAACGCAAATCCACCATACAGAGGCGTCAGCCAAATCTTAGTTGAAAAAGGAACACCGGGATTAGACATCACGCCATTAAAGCCAAAAATGGGATTCAGAGGAGCTCCGCAGGCAGAAATGGCATTCAGTGATGTCAAAGTACCGCTTAGCAACCTACTCGGTCAAGAAGGCAAAGGCTTCCACCAAATAATGTCATATTTCGATTTCAGCAGAACACCCATCGCCGCTGGAGCCGTAGGCATAGCTCAGGGAGCCTTCGAAAAAGCTTTAAAATACTCCACTGAAAGAGAACAGTTCTTCACGCCAGTACACCGATTCCAGTTTACACAATGGAAAATAGCCGAAATGGCCATGAAAATAGAAGCAGCGCGATTGTTAACATACAAAACTGCTTGGCTCATCGATAGCAAAGGTGATCCGAGATTAATCACTAAGCACGCTTCTATGGCGAAGGCATATGCCGCCAGAACAGCAATAGAAGTTACGGATAACGCCATTCAAATTTACGGAGGCTACGGATACGTCGACTCGGATCTGGAGCGCTTCTATCGAGATGCTAGAATCATAGACATAATTGAGGGAACCGGTGAAATTCAAAGGTACATAGTTGCCAGAGAATGGTACAGAGAAATGAACCTGCCCATACCTTAAAATTAAGCCCCTAAGATAAAATTAACACAACTCCACTTCCCTTTTTATTATGGAAAGTTGATAAAGAATTGATAATAGACATTCACGTTCATCCCTTCCTCCACGAAACCGATATCTTAAATGAAATGAAGAAAGGCTGTGTGGATCACGCTGTTTTGCTGATTGTGGACGCAGACCCCTCAGATGTAGAAAAACCAGAGATCAAAAACAAACTAAGAAAGCGCCATTTAGAATCACTTTTAGACTTCACTACCCTACGATTCACATCAATAGAAGACAAGATAAAACGATTTTTTCAAGAAATAGTCAACTATTATCCAGAAATGAAAACCTCAAACCGAGAAATCGCAGATCTAGTGAAAAAGAATCCAGACAAATTTATTGGATTTGGCTCCGTCAACCCAAACAAAGATGAAAATTACGTAGAGACGAAGCTCAAGGAAATCAGCGACCTAGGACTTAAAGGAGTGAAAATGCTACCGACACTCCAAATGTTCTCTCCCAACGAAAACAAGAACTTTGAAAAAATATGCGAGTACTGTGAAAAAAACAAAAAAGTTCTTCTTTATCATACAGGTTGTGATCCTGGTCCATGGGAAATCCCCGAGTTTTCTGAAGATGCTAATCCAAAATATTTGAAACCTATTTTGGAAAGCTACAGTCCAGTTATTGTTTTGGCTCACGCTGGAAGTTATAGTGCATACAAACCCGGAATATGGTTTGACGAAGCTTTGGAATTGGGGAAAGATTTTGACAATGTATATTTTGATTCAGCGGCGGTATCTGGTTTCATTTACTCAGAAAAAATCTTGAAGAAAATAAAAACGCATGTGGGTTTCGACAGACTTCTTTTTGGGTCAGATTACCCTGTTGTATGGGGGAGTAACATGAAATACGAAGTGGATATCATAAAAGGATGCGAACATTTAACCGAGGAAGAAAAGGAGAATATTCTTGGTTTAAACGCGGCAAAAATCTTGAACTTAACCATGTGATTTCCATGCATGAAACAGTCAGATTGTTCAGAACTCTTCAACCAAGCCGAGATTGATTGTTATGATTAGAGAGGTTTTCTCGAACATATTCCAAATCAAAGTTCAATTACCCTACAGTCCTTTGGGACATTTGAATTCGTACCTGATAAAGTCGAAAGGCGAAAACCTCCTGGTTGACACTGGACTAAACTTTCCTCAAGCATTTCAATCTTTGTGCGAAGGAATTTCAAAGGCTGGAGTGAAGCCTGAAGAGTTAACTGAGCTCTTGCTGACTCATTTTCACGTGGATCATGTGGGTTTAATTCCGCGTTTTAAAGAAGTCTCAAAGGATATCAAACTCTTAATACATCGCGAAGAGGCCGAATTGTCAAAGCTCATGTTAACAGAATTTGAAAGTTATAAGACAAGTATGGAAGCGTTTCTTAAAGCTCACGGTGCACCTTCCTCAATTGCGATGAATCTGCAAAGGTTTCATCCAGCCTTTTTTACTCCACAAGCTTATCAAGAACTTTCAGAAACAGCGCTTCCATTAGAGGATGGTCAAAAGATTATGATCGGTGATTACGACTTTGAGGTTTTGTGGACCCCTGGGCATTCTCCAGGACACGTATGCCTATATGAGCCTTCTTCAAAAATTCTTATTTCAGGGGATCATCTGTTGCCTACAATCACCCCACATGTATCCCAATTTATGGAGAACATGGATCCGTTAACAGATTACTTAAACAGCCTGGAAAAAATAGAGAAACTTGATGTTGAGGTTGTTTTGCCAGCCCACGAAGAAACATTTACGAACCATCGTGAAAGGATTAGGCAACTTAAAGAACATCATGAACAAAGATTAGTGGAAATCATGGCTGAGCTTAAGAATGGAAGTTTAACTGCGTACATGTTAGCTTCCAAAGTCCATTGGAACGTCAACTATAAATCTTGGGATGAATTCCCCTCTTTCCAAAGATATTTAGCTCTTGGAGAGACAGTAGCGCACCTAAATCTTCTGGAACAAAAAGGACTAGTCAAAAGAAATAAGGCTCCTATTTCTCTAGAATCAGATGAATCACTCTATACGTATTCAATGGTGTAGAAGAGCACGTTAACATTAGAGAGATTCGACTTTTATACGTAGTTTTTTATTAAAGGATATAAAAAACTTAATTCTAACAGTGTGTGCTATGTAAGAGTAAAGGAGGCAAAATGAATGAATTTTGAATTCACAAAAGAAGAAATAATGTTCAGAGACAGCATCCGAGACTTCCTCAAAAAAGAATTCGCTCCAATTGCAGATGAAAGAGACAAAAAGGGTCCCTTAACAAAAGAAGAAGCCATAGACATAATGAAAAAATTCAAGAAAATCGGCGTCGCCCTCGATCCAGAGAGTGCAAAAGGTTTGTTTGCTGAGGACCCCGTAATATTTGGAATAATGGCAGAAGAAGTCGGCAAAGTTTGGACAAGTCTATTGCCATTGTTCGGCATGGGCATTATTCCAGCAATATTCGTTCCACTGGCTTCAGAAGAAACGCAAAGCAAATTGATGCCAAAATTGGAAAGAGCAGAATTCATAGGGTGCTTCGCCGAGACAGAACCAGAAGCAGGATGCGACACCTCGAACCTTCAAACTACAGCTAAACTGGAAGGAGACTATTATGTCATAAATGGTAAAAAAACGTGGATCAGTAATGGAACGATTGCAGACGCAGCCTTCGTCGGCGCAAAAGATCTAAACACAGGCGCAGAGTCTTTCTTTTTATTAGATAGAGAAGCATCACCATTCGACACAAACGAATTACACAAGATAGGTTGGAAAGCGGACCCCACATCGGAAATGTTCTTCGAAGATTGCAAAGTTCCAAAGGACAACGAAATGACCGTTATGATGGGCAAAGCTTTCACAGACCCCAAACTGAAAGAATCATTGCCATTATCAGAAGGAATGATGACCTTACTTGGACAAATGTCACCATTTACAGCGCTCATGACGCTTCCAAGATCGGGCATGGGACTGGCATCAATTGGAATAGCCCAAGCAGCTTTCGAAGCCTCAGTAAAATATGCCAAAGAAAGAGTACAATTTGGCAAGCCCATTGGTAAATTTCAGCTGATTCAAGAAATGCTTTACCACATGAACGTTTTGATAGAGACGGGAAGACTTCTCGGGTATAAGGCAATAGACGCGATAGCAAAAGGCAGTCCAGAAGCCAGAAGACTTTCGAGCATGGCTAAAATTTATGGAGGCGAGGCTGCTATTAAGGTGACATACGATGCAATGCAAATTCATGGCGGTTTAGGGGTCTCAGAAGAATCACCGCTGGAAAGATATTATAGAGACGCAAGAATGATGACAATTCCAGACGGCACCAGCGAGATAATGAAGTTGATAACTGGTTATTCAATTCTGGGCAAAGGATTTTCTGCCTACACATAACTATTTTTTCTCTTTTTTTCAACATTTCTTTAGAAACGTTTTCGGAGTTGCCCCAATCTGAGACTTGAAAAACCTATGTAAGAAAGCTACTACTCCACCTTCAATTCCTAACATTAAAGGAGGCATTCCTGAAAAAATGTGAAGAGAGAGATTAGGCTGATAAAAAATCACTTCTCCGTTCCTATGCCATATAATAACATGACCCACGGCGCACTTGCTAAAATAGCTAAAAAGCTTACCGAAGAAAAAATTATAGTAAGAACTCCGTAAAGCTTTTGATTCTGCGGGTATATGTACATAAAGAAAGATATGAATATTGTTAAGACGCTACTTATCATCATCCAACTTCATGGTGGAGAGACCATTAGCACCAAGGCATCAAATAAGAAAAGGGTTCCAGAAATAAGGGACAAAATAGTGGCTACTAAAGGCTTCTCATCCTTCATCATTTAACCCTTTCATACTCTAATCATTAACATGCTAAATTAAACTTAACTTTTCTTTTCCTCCCAAAGTTTTACATTGACTAGCTGAGAAAATTCTAAGCGTTGGGAAGATTAACCATAGATAAGAACCAAGATACAAAGTGCCCAAATATAGGAGACTGTTGCAACCCTTTACCATCTTAAATTTTACAGAAAATGAGGAAAACGAATGGTTTTTGTTGATGTTCTGTTTTAGAATGCTAGCAGTGAAACCGTGTGAATTTGATTTCTAAATTCGATCCTTGGCGTTCAACGCTTTGCACTTGCCCGCCTAAATTAACCTTTAACCCTTACACTGGTTGTGACCATGGATGCGTCTACTGTTATGCCTCAAGCTATATTCCAAAATTCTTCGATTGCAGACCGAAAAAGAACTTGCTTTCAAGATTGAAAAGAGAAGCAACGCGCCTTAAGGGTGAAATCATATCAATCTCCAATTCTTCAGATCCGTATCCCAACCTAGAAGCCAAAACAGGTCTAATGAGAAAATGCCTAGAAATCCTAGCCCAACACAACTGCAAAATCCAAATAATCACGAAGTCCAACCTCGTTGCCAGAGACATCGACCTCTTGAGAAAAAACCCTTCAACAGTGTCTATGACTATAACAACAGATGACGATAAAATCGCAAAGCTCATTGAACCCCATGCTCCACCAGCATCAGAACGCTTGAAAACCGTTGAAACGCTAATTAAAAATGGTGTTCCAACATCAGTGCGCATAGATCCAATAATCCCCTTTGTAAACGACAACTCGGAGAATTTGATTAGAAAACTTGCCTCAACAGGCGTATCGCATGTTACAGGCTCAACCTACAAAGTCAAGCCTGACAATTGGCAAAGACTGAGCATCGCATTGCCGAGAATCGCAGGGAGACTGAAACCGCTTTATTTTGAAAAAGGCGAAAAAATTAGCAGATACGTTTACTTGCCCAGAGATTTACGACTTAAACTAATGGAAACAGTAGGTTCTTTAGCTGAAAAATATGGGATGAAATTTGGAACCTGCAGAGAAGGCTTAAGCTCTTTAAACACAGCGGTATGCGATGGTTCATGGTTACTATCGCGCAGTCAATAGTTGCTCTTTTCCAGCAAGCCTTATTTTCCCAAGTTCCGCCTAATTTATTGAACTAATATGTCATCCAAAACTGAAAAGCACAAAAGCTTGCCTCCGGGTCAGAATCCCATCAAACGGCATTTAAGATGGGGAAAGGATCATCCAACTATTAGCGGCTCTGTCCCAAAAATCGATTTAAAGAGCTGGACTTTAGTCGTAGATGGAGAGGTTGAGAAACCTCTAAAGTTAAGTTGGAACGAGATTCTAAGATTGCCAAAGTTTGAGTTTGTAAGCGATTTTCACTGTGTTGAGGGATGGAGCGTTCTAGACAATCATTGGGAAGGAATCCAATTCAAATACTTAGCAGATTTAGCGAAGCCTAAGGACACTGCTAAATTTGTTTCCTTTGAATGCGCGGATGGATATACAACTTCTCTTTCGCTAGAAGAACTTTCAGAGGACAATGTTCTTTTAGCCTACAAACTTGACGGGAAACTTCTCGAAGAAGGCTTAGGTGTCCCTCTGCGACTGGTCGTCCCCAGCAAGTACGCTTATAAAAGCGCCATGTGGATTATGAGGATAAAGTTTACGTCAAAGAAAGAGTTAGGCTACTGGGAAAAAAGAGGATACAGCGACACTGCAGACGTTTGGAAGAACGATCGATTTTCAAAATAGACAAACATGCCAAAGCATAACAACCTAGTCAAAAATATATTTTATGGTAGCCCGGGATACGTGACTTATCTCGTTTAAATTTCTCAAACTGAGCTGGTCATAGCTTTGGCGGATACAAATATCGGTTTAAAATATCCGGGTTGAGCCAAGATTTTCCACCCTTTCTGGAAAAAATCCATGAAATGAGCTTAAAAGAAGGTTTTAAGACACGGAAGTGCTTATGTGATTTTGAGATTGCATAAAAACACTAGTGTAACCCTTTTTCTGCACGTTTTACGATAGAGTTTACTATTCTTTTTGCAAACCAACCCGTGACACCTTTGTACTGCATTGTCACTTGTTTAATGATCGACAGCTTATCGTAAAAAAGCCGGATATGCTGAATTTTATCATCGCTGAATTCGAACACGGTTACGGCTGGCACTTCGTATTTCTTACCCTCATACTCGCCCTCGGAGATGTCCTCGGCAACAGCTTTATTCTCTTTCACCATGATTCCAATTCCAGAGCGCCTAGACCTTACAGTCGGCGAAATCTGAGTATCCCAAGTCAGGACGCGCCTCAATTCCTCCTTACCTCTGAATGTGCCCACAGGCGAGACCCAGACCGCATCTTCAGCAAAGAAAGAGAGCATCCTTTCCACATCCCTTTCGACGAACGCCTCACCAAAATCACGTACAATACTTTCGATCTTTTTCTCAGACATTCTCTCCACTCCTTGAAAATTGGTCACCTTCAATTATTTACTTATACTCTAATAAGACTTTCAAGCTATGCAGACTTGTGGTGTTTCAAAGGCAAAGAAACTGGCCTATTTTGACGCCTACCTCTCTAAATATACTAGAAAAATCTTAAGAAAATCTTAGTAGCCCGGTTTAGGTTCAAATATCGGTTTAAATTATCGGGGTTAAGACGAGGTTTTCAGTTCTTTCTAATAATCGTCTTGAAAATGAGTTTTAAATGGGATTTAAATG
>CAZLCE010000008.1:0-59035 GCA_964558305.1 uncultured Candidatus Bathyarchaeia archaeon | reverse complement strand
ACCTACTCACAGTCGGACTACAAGCCATGGAAATATCCGAAAAAGCAGAACAAATCCAGAAAAACCTCGGCAAACTCTCCACCTCACTCAAAGATGTAGAAAAAGAATGGAACACCCTATACGACCACATCAAAAAAGCATACAACAAAGCCGGCGACGTAGACCAAAAACAAACCCATCTGAAAAACGTTTTCGAACAAATAACCCAAATAGAGGAGCAAAGCCAAAAATGACCAAAAACAAAACAAAAAAAGAAGAATACCACTGCGAAATGCGGTTGCGAAATAACCAAAGAAGAATACGAAACATATGATGACATGTGCTGGGAATGCTGGGACGACCAGCTAACCGAAGAATCAGAAGACATGTTTGGAGACGTAATGTAAAAATGAATGAGGAAAAAGTTTACGAGTGTATGAGATGTGGCAGAAAAATAACAGAAGAAGAGTATGAGACATATGATGGCTTATGTGAAGAATGCCACGAAACCGAAGTAGACGACCTCGACTATGAAGACGAATAACAACTTGATATAGAAAATGAAACTGCGATTTATGTTGAAGAGCAATTTTGGATAACATGCTATCCAAAAAGTTATAAATTTGGATAGTAACCTATCCAAAACGTTGAGAATCATAATAGACTTAAAACATGCAAGTATGCCCACTCATACTCTGTATTGGCACCCCTACTAACAGCATCCCTCAGAATATCATGCGAGACATCCTCATCAACAAACAAATTATAGAGGGTAGGCTCCGAGCCTATAACCATAGGCTAAGCAAAAACAAGCTGTTGACAAGATAACGATGTAAATATATCGGCAGGCTATTTAAAGCTCCAGCGTCACCGATATATCGGCAACTGCTCTAATTAGGCAGCCTTCCTTTTTCCAAGAATCTCCGCAACCAGTTTTTTCTCTTTATGAGCCTTAGAATCATTAACGATTCTAAGCAAATCTCTATCCAAGTCTTTAAGAAACGCATATTCACCGATCACCTTTTTAGTTACTATTTCTTCAGACGGCAGATCTCCCCTCCTCACCAACCGTTGAAGATCATCCCAATCATACTTGCCCTCAGATATGCTACTCAGAAGCGCATCGGGATTGAACGGTTCTCGAACATTCCAACACTTGACAACAACAAGCTTCCTCACCATGTCTCTATCAAACGGTCGTCCCGAAAACAAGTAAAGATCATACAAATCCCGAGCCCGAAGCCTCTGAAACGCAGCCCGCAACTTCTCTGCAAGCAACTCCTCCTTCTGCAAACATCTAGCAGCGAATCTTGAAAACTCGCAGAACCTGAAATACATCTCATCGTAAAGAAGCACTTCTTGAAGAGGCAGAAGCGGTTCCTCTCTGTAGCTGACTTCAAGCGTAAACTCGTTATCATTCCAACTGTGAGCATAATCGATGATGATTAAGTAAGACTCACCGCCTGCACCAAGTCCTGCTCTAACATTTTCCTCTGCTATTTTGAACTCTATGTCATAATAGCTACGTTTGTCCAGCGATTGCCTAAGCTCATGCCTAAGCTCCTCAAGTGAGATGCCCGAACTCGTAAAGTCAAGATCCATCGAAAACCGACCAACATTCCCAAAATATACCTTCTTCAAACACGTGCCACCTTTGAAAGCCAACCTGGGCAAAACGGTATCTGACAGGATCTTCAAAACATAAGTCAAAACCACGTCTCTTTCTGCAACATCCAAAGGCACTCTGCTCGATCTGGCATAAAATGTTACGTGTTTCTTATCTAACATCTCACTTCACCTAACCTCAACCTCGCTCAACAACTGAGCTCTCGATACATTACAAACAATCCTCCATTCATTAGAGAATGAACCTGTCTTCGGCTTTCGCGGATCAAGGTAGATCGGTGCTTTTCTAACATGGCTAAGCAATAACTTTCTAAGTTCAGGGGATAGTGGTTCAATTACTCCCTCTCTTGCCAAGAAGTCAATGATGAAACCGAGTCTTTGAACCAACGCATGCGATTTCATTCTAATAGCATAATCCACCAACCTAATTTGATCAACTCTCGCAAAGCCTCGCCACGTGATTCTTGCAAGTTGCTCTATTCCACCAGCATAATGCGGCTTGTCGAACGAGTCAACCAGAGACTTCTCAGGTTCAGCCATGTAAACATCAGCATCAAAGACCCTCTCAAGTCGATATCCAAAGAATTTATGCTTCGACAATGTCACAAATTTAAACGTGACGCCCTGCCATTCAACTTTAGGCTTCTTCTTCGTGGTCGCAATGAACAAAGTGAACGGCATTTGAGTAGTAAAACCATAATGGCTGTTGGACGTGTAGTAACTGAAATAGTACGGTTCAACAAAAGCCGCCCCCACAACCAAAGCATTAGCCGGCGGAATTTTTTCAGGATAACCGTAAGCTGCTGGTACAAACTGATACATGCCTGTGCCTATCCTTTCAAGCCACTTCTTCCGCTCGAGGTTATGCAGCAGAAAATAAGCGTAGTCAAGCGAACAGTGCAAAGCACTCTGAACATCTACCGCCCGAATTACAGTCTTTTTCTCAGCCTCCCACTTGGCTACTAACCTGGCCTCTTCTGGCGACAATTTGCGAATTCTAAGCTGTCTCTGCTCCTCCTCAAGCTCTCTCAGCTTCCCTTGAGTTATACCCAACTCTTCAAAGGAAACCAAACGAACAGGAAGCCCCTTAAGCTCCTCTTTTACTGACGCATCAACCCCAGAACCTACAATGACCAACTCAAACCTCTTCAAAGGTGGCTCCATATTAGACAAGGAAGAATATAGATTGAGTATCTTACTAAGCATGGAACGCTCTATTTTGCGCGTGGACACTTCCACAAACACGTCAGTACCATCTTTATTTCTCAAGTGAAAATCTACTTTGATTCGCCCTGGAAGTGCTTCATTCGTTGCTACCAGCGTGTGCCCTTCAAAGACCTTCATGATCTCTCTCGAAACATACGCTTCTATACTGCGCTCCATCTTTATCACCCTGTTCAGTAAGTGATGTCGTCTTTATTATATTTTTTTCTTTTTTCCTTAGTAATTCTCTTTGCATTCGCTAAGAGTTACAGAAATAAAAATAATTATACAACCCAAACCCTCAAATTCATCAACTATAGAAAAAAAGAGGATTTGCAGACGGCTCAAAGCCATCAGTGTGAAAACCGGTACGCACAATTCCGACACAGATGCCTCTGAACCTCTCCACGGCGAGTATACCGAATACCATCCTTATACACTCGCTCGCAACCACACATAGGACACTTAATAGCCTTCTCATCCGCCACCGATTTCACCTCCATTTGCTAATTTACCGCTCATTTGAGAAAAATTCTAAAAAAGGGGGAATTGCGGGAGAGATTCGCCATTTTCTGCGAATATAGGGCAACCCCGCAAGGCTGATATTTGACTTTGTCTGCTGAGTTATTTTTGTGTTTCCATGTTGACAAACGTTTTTACTGCGAAAAGAGTACAGTGGATTATGTGGTGAAAAATTGTTGAATGCGTCTTCATTGAGCAATGCGGTAAAAAGAAACAGCGATGTGCTTAGGCTTGGCGCTTCGAGGCAGGTTCTGGATTATGAACAGCGATTCTCATCGCTTAAGAACCTCTATGATGGGTTGCTTTCAAGTCTTGTGAAGATGGATTTTGACTGCAAAGAGGCTTGGGAAACTGCAAAAGAGTTTTTCGGTTCTTCTCGTGTTCGCTTTGCTGGTATAGATGGCACGATGTATTCTAGGCCGCTGTTTGATTTGGTAATTTTTTTCGGCGGTGCTTATGCTTCAACTGGCACCGTAACTTTTTCGGAAAAGGGCAAGCCGTTAGTTGAGTATGATGAGAGGACTGTTCAACAGGGCGCAGGCATATCAAGTGTCGTGCCAGTTTATGTTAACGAGATTCCAGATATAGATCAGACATTTTTTGAGGCTAGACAGCCTGGCGAGATAAGTTTGGGTAAGCCGTTGGTGGATGAGGCGATTATTAGTAATGCTACGATTGCGAATTGGATAATGACTTTTGCCGAGTATTTTTTGGCTTATAAGCTTGCTGCGGATCCTGAACAGGCTGTAAGCATTATTCTTTTGGACAGAAGCTTGTCTATTGAGCGGGCGAGTCTTCTTTATGATACTTCGAGGTATGAATTGTGGAAGGAAAAGAGCAACATAGTTGGGTACAAGGTTGATGGCGTAGCCATTGATGTGAACGATTTGACCATTGCAAGACAATACGTTTTAAATCAGGCTTTGGGTTTGCCTCCTCCAAGGGCTGATTACTTACGCTATGCAATAATTAACTTAGCTAAGCAGAAAGGGGTCTTGAGAGAAGAGCAGATTCTAGCTGAATTCGGTATAGCAGATGAGAAAAGGACAAAAAGAGTGAAACGATACCTTAAGCATTTGGTTAAAAAGGATATTCTAAACGAGAAGAATGAAACTTACACTTTGAACCCGAAATATGCGAGAACATGGGAGCGCATCAGAAAGCTTGTGACAAGCCTTGGCGACCGTTTCTTTTTCTCGAAAACGTCAGAAGTTGAAACAGCCAGTTTGATGAAGATTTTGAAGGATGGAAAGGAGCATTGGCTGACGACGCTTGATATTGCTTTTCTTACGCTTTTCACGTTGCACATGCTTATGGAGGAATGTTGGAAAAGGCGAATTTTGCTGGTTGGCATAACGAAGGACACTGCTGCAAGGGATTTCAAGAGGCAATTGATCCCAATAATGCATAATGAGGATTTATTGAAAACAGCCATTTCGCAAGAGGAGTTTGAAAAGCTGCCAAACACAGACCGTATGATACTTCAATCAGCCAGCATTTTCAACCTAGAAAAAATTAAGCCTCCATGGAGCCTGATCGAGTATGATTCAGCCTTCAGAACAATGGTACCAGATGGACAAAATCGTAAGGGCTACGTGTCGGGCGCAATAAAAAATAAGATTGGCATTGAGAAGACTTTTCTGAAGACGTATGTGCAGTTGAGCCAAGCTAAAACAGACCCAATGCTGCGAAGCAATGTCCTCCTTGTGGACCGCCTAGCTTATCCTGAGTATGATTGCAAGCCTGAAAATCTTGTTGAGTTCTGGAACGAACTAAGCGACGACACGAAAGAGCCTGTGGAAACGATTTTGTTCATGGATAAAAATGTTCCAAACAAGCTTCAAAACCTGACAATGAATGTTCTGATTGCCATGGCTCCATCCAGCATTCCCGAAGCCTTCGGCCACAACAAGCCTTTATTCATTGCAGACAAGATTGCGAAGTGGAATTATGGGCAGTTTAAATGTGTTGTGGATACGACTGCGGATTGGATATTGAATAATCATAAGTTGAGAAAGTTCATATTTTATATGAGTACGTTTAGGGAGAGGAGGGCTTCGATTGAGGCGGCGAGGAGAGAAGGCAGTTAATGGCTATGTGCGTGTTCTGTTGCTGTTCGCGGTGACTAGACCCCCCTTATATATACCTTGAATCTAAGGTTAGAACTTGAGTAGAAATGTTGCGAACCCACGATCAATTAGAGAATCAGATTAGACTGAACATTCTTTTTTGTCCTTGACAAAAAATGAATAAACTAAAATACCTTCAAAATTTAATCTTAACCTATGTCGGTTGGAGATGCTCAACAAGAACTACCTCTAAGGAAAAAAGTGAAAAAAACACTTCTCTATATTGTTCAAATTGCTTTCGTTTTGTTATCTTTTCTTTGTCTAGTATTTGTTATTATTGGAATATTTTTATGGCTTGATAATATTTATGTCCTAAGTAATCTTGTAGGAAGCGGTTTCTTCTTCCTCTTGCTTTTAGGCTGCTCATATGTCGTTTACATAACAGAGAAAGCATTGGAAGAGTTTCGACCAAGAACAAAAATGAATAGAGAGCTAATAAAACAATCAATGTATTCTTTTCTTCCAACAATAATCATTTTGATGTCTATTTATTTGCTGAATAGTTACTTTGGATTATTCCCAACAACAATTAGTGCAACGTTAACTCTTGAAATTCTGAAGACTCTGATACAGACTAATGGATTCTTAATAGGTTTTAGTGGCATAGTATTCGCTCAAATGCTCTGGGCTATGCACAACCAACAAGCTAACATCCAAAAAATATCTTGGAACAGCCTTTTGCTCCAACTGAAAAAGTAACTTTCGACATTCGCGAAAATTATCTTGAAGCATTTGAGAGAAAAAGGAAGTGGATAATAGTCTTGATGTTTTCAATCATCATCCTTTTCCTTATTTCAATTCTGCTATCATTAAGTGGCATGGCTCAAACAGAAACAAATACAACAATGCCCACAAATCCAACCTTGACAAATCCCTTCTGGTTTATGGCTTATGGGATACTTCTCTTTGCATTCTCCCTCGCCCAATCGAAAATGGATATGCGAATAGACGTGCTTAGGATATAACAAAACGTATAAAGACTCAATCTGACATAATAAAAAAACTTGAAAAAGAAAAGAGAGAGTTGGAAAAGAGGAAAAACGAGAGTTAGGATATTCTTCCAATTATGTCTGCTACTGCTTTGAATGTTCTTTCTTTTAGGTCACTTATCCATGCAGGATTAAAGTAATTTTGCATAAACAGAGATGGAAACTACCTAAAGCAAAAATTATTATCCATGTTGTTGCATATCCTACATTATGATAAAAGAGTTAGAGAAGAAATTGATGGCTGAAATTCTGAAAAATTCCAAAAGAAGCGACAGAGAACTTGCACGTGCACTTGGGATTTCACAACCGACAATAACTAGAACCAGACAAAAAATTGAACGTGAGGGTTACATAAGATACTACACGATTATTCCAGATTGGAAAAAACTAGGGTTCGAAATAATAGCTTTTACATTCACTAAAATGGATCCAACCATTCTTTCTGAAGAGATGATTGGAAAGGTTAAGGAGTATGCAGCAAAGTTTCCAAACACAATCTATGTAACGTCAGGAGAAGGATTAGGAATGACTGGGTTGATAATATCTTTCCATAAAGACTACAGAGACTACGCCCAGAAGTTATCTCTGTTCCGGATGGATTGGGGCAAGTACATGGAGAATATTGAAAGTTTCGTCGCAGTTCCGGGAGAAGGAGAAGTCAAAGATCTATCATTCTCGTATCTTGCAAAAGCACTGTAATGACATAGTGTACACGTTTTTACAGAAAAAAGGAAAAGAAGAAAAAGGGGTTTAGACTGACTTCTTCAAATCATCTATTCCTTTGAACACTCTCTCTTTCAGATCGGTTATCAAAGCAGGGTTAAAGTAGTTCCGCATAAAAACGCTTGAGCTAACTCTCCCATGCAAGAAGTTGATTTCCACTTCATTCAAATGTGAAATCCATAAAATCGCATAATTCAAGACAACAAGCTTTCACCTTTCTAAATACTAACGCTCTTATGTATTGAACGGAAATAGCTTAAATTGAAAAAGCAGCCTATATACAATCATAAGTAGCAGAGGTAAACAGTCCTTGAACGCGCAAAAAGAAAAAATGCTAAACGAGTTTTGCTTCACAGACTTCAACAACAGATTTCACGCTAGGCTTGCAGCTGTTATTCCAAGATATTTTGGCGGTGCAGAAGAAACCAAGCTTGCGGGCACAAGCGCCCGTTACCAATGCCGCGTCAAAGTGGAATATCAAAAAGATTTGATGGGGCTTTTGGAAGAGGGCATGCTTCTAGCCATCAAGAACTTTAAACAAGCAATGCGGCAAGATGAAGAAAGATATACGCTTATGGAAATCAGCCGAGTCTGGCCTGAACATTTTGGTTTGCGTGGCTTGTCAGAGCATGGCTATTATCCAATGCAGTTTGAGATTATTGAGCAGTCCGAAGAAGATTGGCAAACGGATGACAAGTCTACGATGATGATTCAAATAGACGCCATACCAATAAACTACGATTTAATCTTAAACAAGAAATGCGAATTCGAGTTTGTCAAGGGCTTTTCATATCCAATCGTGGGCAGCCCAGTTTATTTGCTAAACAGCGAAATGATAAACCGCATGTATAACCAAAAAATCGCCCAAACATTCGGCATAGACCCTTCCAAGACAGAGGATGACGCTAGGGCAGATCCGAGGCTTGGATTAATCAAAATGTTTCAGGCAAGCAAAACCATAATCCCAATATACGTTGATTTTGAAAAGCTTGTCCGCTACCACTTCGGCGTCTTCGCCTTCACAGGCGGCGGAAAAAGCAATTTAATGTCAAACACCCTAAGAAGAATTCTGCTACACACAGAAAACACGAAGGTCATAGTTTTTGACATAAGCTGCGAATACATATTCCTACTGCTAGATTTGCTAGCTGACCCAAACGTTCAAGCAAAAGTCATCCTTGAACACAAAATTGACTCGCTAGAACAGTTCTTCAACTCCGTGGTCAAACCGCGAGAATACGAGACTGATGAACGAATTAAGGCAGGATTAAAGTGCATAATGGAACAGGGCAAACTTGCCTACTATACGAGACCTAAACAGAGAATCCCAACCTACAGCCAATTTCTAGAAGAGCTCGGCGCCCAAAGAAAAGAGAGCACAGATAAACCACATTACATGAACGCCATTGACAAGATACACGACGCCATACTTGAATATGTTGAAAACAACGGATTAAGCGAAAACCAAGAAGTAAGCGAAGACTTCATAGCCTACATAGACCAGCTTGCCACAGAAACCATACAACAGTTTAAAGTTCACGAGAAAAGCGGATTATACGCATGGGCAACCACAAGAACTGCAATACTAGACATCATTAAGAAGAAAAATGAAAAAGAAAAAGAAGAAGTAGGCGGACTAACAGCAGAAAAAATACGCGAATTATTAGAAGACAAAACCACAAACCTCGTCTGCATTTCAATTTCAGACCCGTTCACAATAAAAGACCTAGTCATAGCATTAACACAGGATTTGCTTGTCCGCAGAAAACGCAGATTCCAAGTAAAACCCTATATACTGCTCGTCTTCGACGAGGCGCAAGAATTCATTCCAAGCACCGCATCTGGTATCGAGGCTAAATGTTCTGCACACGTTGAAACACTGCTCAGGCAGGGACGCAAGTACGGTTTAGGCGTCTGCATAGCTACACAACGCATTGCTTACCTAAACACAAACGCCCTACAACAGCTTCACACATACTTCGTCGGCACTTTACCACGCCCATACGACCGTCAAGTAGTCAGCGAAACATTCATGATAGACAAAGGCATACTGGAAAAAACCTTGGAATTCGCCCCAGGTGAATGGTTGCTTTCAAGCTACATCGCTACTGGCATGGAGAACGTGCCCATATTCATAAAAGCAGACAACGCAGAAAACGAAATAGAAAAACACCTAACAAGTAATGCTTGAAACAACTCCTCACAGAATCTATCAATTTCTCAAAAAACCTCACACACTTCTATCAAAAACACAAATACTCTTATTAGCGTGCCAGAGTTCTTTCTAAAATGACCAAGCATGAAGGTAAAAAGTGTTCTCCTAAACTTAGTGGCGTTTTTGGGTATCGCAGCATTAATTACAGCAAGTATTTATCTGGTTGACTTATGGCTTTTATCTGGCAACACGCTTTTTTCGCCAATTGACGCTATGTTTTTTGAAGGGATACTATTCCTCCTCATCGGCCTAATGCTCTTGTTGGGTAGGGGAGGAATTACTCCTACCAGTCGAAGAGCAGCTCTCTTGTCGGCGCTAGCCGAAGCCATGTTTAATGCTGACACTCCCAGTCCTTCTGAGATATTCAGGCGAGATGAATGGAAACCTCAAGGATTTACTCGTTTAGCCTTAATCTTGATATTTGCTGGCGTTCTCATGATTCTAACATATTTTATAACAGTATAACCTCGATGATTTCAACTCATCGCACATTTTTGCAGCAAGCCTTGCCATTTTTCATCTGTTATTCGCTGTATCTCGTTTAGCATTTTCTCAAATTTCGGTGTGAATAAGTGCCTAAACCGTCCTTGCACTTGTAGATACTCCTTTACTGGCTTCTTCTTTTGCGGGGCTAGGGCAAAAACTTTGCTTGGAGTTGACAATTGGTATTCGCCGTTCACGGCTTCCCACAAGGGAAATATGCACGTTTCCACTGCCAAGCGAGAAAGTTCTATAGACTTGGCTGGATCGCTTCTCCATCCTCTTGGACAAGGCGCAAACACATGCAAAAACGCTGGGCCGTTCACTTCTAATCCTTTTCTAACCTTTAGGATCAAGTCTCGCCAATAGTAAGGCGATGCTGTTGCCACGTATGGCATGTCATGAGCCACCATAATATCAGCAATAGGTTTCTTGTGTTCCAGCTTTCCAGGAATGACTGTGCCGGCTGGCGATGTTGTTGTCGATGCTCCTAAAGGTGTTCCCCCACTTCGTTGAATGCCAGTGTTCATGTACGCTTCATTGTCATAGAGCACATAGAGAAAGTCGTGTCCTCTTTCAACTGCCCCAGAAAGCGCCTGTATGCCTATGTCGTACGTGCCTCCGTCTCCAGCAAGCGCAATAACGTCTATTTGCTCCTGTTTTATCCTTCCCTTTTTCTTTAAGATTTTTATTGCAGCTTCAATTCCAGAGGCGTTTGCTCCTGCAGTTTCGAAGGCCGTGTGCAGCCATGGAGTAGCCCAAGAAGTGTATGGGTAAATTGATGAAACTACTTCCATGCATCCCGTTGCGTTCGTCACTATCGTGGGTCCTCTTAAGGCTTTCATGATTAACCTCAAAACTGTTGCTGGTCCACATCCGGCACAGGCTCTGTGTCCCGACATGAATAAATCTGGTTTTTCAGCGATGTCTTTTATTGTGAATTTCCAGTCAGATTGCATTTTCTTTTTTCCTCCTTTTTACTCCCTTAACCCCACGTACTGTATCAGATTTTTGACACGCTTTGTTTGCAGTATCTCCTGCAAGTCCTCGTAGATTTTGCGAATTTGGCTTGGACTTGTGTCTCTTCCGCCCAGTCCGTAAATGTAGTTTACCACATAAGGATGTTTATCCACATCATATAGGGCATTGCGAACCTCGGGATAGACTGATCCACCATTTCCCCCAAAACTCATGGCTCTATCCATCACAGCCACGGCCCTAACATTTTCAAGTTTCTTAACTATTTCTTTGACTGGAAAGGGTCTGAAAGTGCGAATGCGCAGAAGCCCAGCCTTGACGCCGTCCGCCCTTAACTCGTCTATGACTGCTTTCACGGTTCCGGCGGTTGAGCCTAGACATATGATAGCTATTTCGGCGTCTTCGAGATGATATGCGTCAACAAGGCCGTTTCCATAGCTCCTGCCACTAATTTTTGCATATTCATCATGCACTTGTTCAATTACGCTAAGCGCGTTTTTCATGGCTTCTTCCTGTTGCCGTTTAAACTCGAAATAATAGTTCGGTAAAGCTATTGGTCCCATACTCATGGGATTTTCTGGGTCAAGCTTGAAGGGCACGGTTTTTCCTTCGTGTGTAAGCACTTGAGGCAATGAACGAATCCCGACAAACTTCTTAACAGCATCATCGGGAAGCACATTCACATTTTCAAGCGTGTGGCTCAAGGTAAAACCATCCAAACCAACCATGACTGGCAAGAGAACTTCCGCGTTTTCAGCTATTCTAAAGGCTTGAATTATTGAATCATACACTTCCTGAGCATTCTCAGCGTAGATTTGTATCCAACCGCTGTCTCGTTCAGTCATGCTGTCTGAATGGTCGCCGTGAATGTTTAACGGCGCAGATAAAGCTCTGTTGGCAATCGCCATAACCACCGGAGCGCGGCATCCAGAAGTTACAAACAACATTTCATGCATCAAAGCCAAACCAGCAGAAGCGCTGGCCGTAAAAGCTCTTGCGCCCGTGACAGATGCTGAAAGACATGCAGCCATGGCGCTGTGTTCTGATTCTGTGCAGACAAATTCTGTTTCAACTTCGCCGTTAGCCACGTATTCGCTGAATTTTTCAACGATTATGGTTTGAGGAGTTATGGGATAGGCTGCTACGATGTCTACGTCTGACTGTTTCGCAGCATAAGCAACGGCTTCGTCTCCGTTTAAGGCTAAAACCTCTTGTTTAACAATATTTTTCATTTTGGCATGCACCTCTACTCAAGTTTCATTTCTATTGCATCAGTCGGGCATTCATTGGCGCATATTCCACAGCCTTTGCAGAAGTTATAATCGAATTCTATGTCTCCCTTTTCAGGCCTCCAATGTATTGCTCCGTCTGGACAGAAAAGCACGCATAAAAGGCATCGGGTGCATTTCTCCAAGTCTCTTACGGGCTTGTAAGTTTTCCAGTCACCAGTCAAAAATTGAGTGCTAGGTTTCCAGCATACACCAGCTGGAGAAATTTCTTTCCAACTTTTTTCTCGAGATGTCACTCAGATTTTACCTCCTCATAAGCTTCTTTTATAATCGCGAAGTTTTTCTCGGCAACATCTTGCCTAAAACGTTCCTTAACAATCTTTTCCAAACTTCCCAAAGTGACTATTTTAGTCACACGGGCAACAGCTCCCAACATAGCCGTGTTTGTTATGGGCCTTCCCAAAATTTTTATTGATATTTCTGTCGCTGGAACAACCCAAATTTTGCCTTTGTCCGTCTTGAACACTTTCCTGATCTCTTCGGGAGCATTATTTGAGTTAATTATGATAGTTCCCTCTTTGGTTAATCCATCAGCGACTGGAATTGTTTTTAGCAACGTTGGATCTAAAACAGCCACCACGTTTGGATTGTAAACCGCACAGTGTATCTGAATTGGTTCAGTGCTTATTCTTGTAAAAGCCGTTACCGGCGCCCCCATCCTTTCTGGACCAAACTCTGGAAAGGATTGAATGTACTTTCCTTCGTAGATTGCTGCTCTAGCTAGTAATTCGCTGGCTGTCCATGCTCCTTGACCTCCTCTGCCATGCCATCTGACTTCCAAGATTTCTTTCACTTTTTTACTCTCCAAATGGTCTTTCAACCTAATTGGAAAATCTACCATATACACTTTTCTAGAGCAAATGAGCAAAACAAGATGATTCAATAAGGGATTCTGGCAATCATAATTCGTCGTCTGTCATCGAACGATATATCAAAGTTTAAATTTCTTAGAACCTGCACTATTAAAATGTAGAAGCCATGCGAAAGGGCAGCAAAATGTCCAAAATATTATTGACTACCGATAGAACTTTAATGAGCGATTATCATCAAAACGAGTTCGTAGGCTTTGGAACATGCGCTCCTCCGAACTTAATTCCAAATTGGCTTTACAGTTTTCTTTTCTTCCCCCCGATAAAGGCAAAGAATGGCATTCCAATAGCGGCTCCTTATGGATTAAGAAAGATTGAAGCCCAACTTTTAAGCGAAGGCTTTGATGTGCTAACTGTTGATCCAGATCACATTGGAAAATACATCGGTAACGCAAAGATTTTAGGCATACATGTCATGGATCCATTCGGCCTAGGTCCTGCCTCCAGTACACTCGCCTCTATATTGAAGAAGGAACCCTTCTTGGCACAATATTTCCGCGCTTTATTGAGCAAGACAGAAATTAGAAGAGCCAAAAAACACGGATTAAAAATCATCATCGGCGGCCCAGGCGCTTGGCAGTTTCGATTTAGGCCAAAATTTGTTGAGGAACATGGGATAAATTGCATAATCGAAGGAGAAGCTGAAAAGTTTATTGGAAAAATTGTTCACGCGGCACTGAATAATGAAAACCTTCCCCAATACTATGAAGCCAGCGTGAAAGAAGCACCTGGCATAGAAGAAATACCAAACATTGTGAACCCTTCAATTAACGGATTGGTAGAAATCGGTCGTGGTTGCTGCAGAGGATGCGAATTTTGCAGTGTGACCTTAAGACCTTTACGCTGGTGTCCATATGAGAAAATTCTGCAAGAAATAGACGTGAACTTGAAGAAGGGACAAATAAATTGGTCTTGTCTCCACGCAGAAGACGTTATGCTCTACGGCTCTAAAAACACCGTGCCAAACGATGAAAAACTCGTCAAACTTCACGAATTGATCGTAAACAAATGCGAAAGCATAGGCTGGAGCCACTGCTCGATAGCAGCCATAGCATCAAAACCCAAACTTCTTTCGCAAATCGCTGAAATCATAACACAAAAACAGCCTTGGTGGGGTGCAGAAATAGGAATAGAGACAGGCTCGCCAGAACTTGCTAAAAAAGTCATGCCAGCAAAAGCGCATCCATTCAAACCTGAACAATGGCCAGAAATCGTACGCACTGGCATGGGTTTAATGCACGACAACAACTTAATTCCAGCATGCACATTAATCGTAGGTACACCAGAAGAAAAAGAAGACGATGTCATCAAAACAATAGAGTTAGTAGAAGACCTCAAAGGCTTTAGAAGCCTAATTGTGCCTCTATTTTTTGTTCCAATGGGCAGATTGAAAGACGAAGAATGGTTTAAAGAAACACAGATGACTGCAATCCATAAAGAATTACTAATTGAATGTTTAGAGCATGATTTCTATTGGATGGACAGACTAATTGAGATAACATTTGCGGGAAAATGGCGCGCACGACTTTTGCAACTCTTTTACAGACTTTTTACAGAAATAGTCGGATACAGAGCAAGAAAGGCTGGAATTAAATGGCAAGTTAATAGCCCAACTGAAATTGCCCAGCGCAAAAACGACTAAACTTAAATATTGCAGAAAAGCTGAAACTCATAAGACACAATGTATGCCGCCGTAGCTCAGTTAGGTAGAGCGGCTGGCTGTTAACCAGTCGGTCAAAGGTTCAAGTCCTTTCGGCGGCGCTTTTGACGCGTCATGGTCCATGTATTTTGTTGTATATTGTGGTCTGTGATTGAACGTGGAGTGCTGGTGTGTTAGCTGTTATCAGACGCTTTTGCACGTGTTTATACCCGCATCCGCATTCAAAACCGACTGTTTTGCCTCCACGTTTTATTTCCCGCCATTTTCTAGCGCTACAATGGATGTTTCGCTTGTGGATTTTCCACAATATTCGTGCTTCACTAAGGGTTATTGGGGCATAATGTTTTGCCACTATGGAGTACCATATTGCATAAACTGCAAAACAAGCCCATAATATGGACATGATTATTTCCAACATTTTTCTCACCACATGTATTTGTGTTGTACATGTATTCAGTATGTCTCTTTCGAGACATATCTACGTTTGAATAGCGTCTCTTACGATATAAGTATTATGTAGAATTCCGAATATTAGATAGCCACGCTAAAACTGTTGAAGCACATCAGTTTTCTCTATAATATAGCCACAGTAATGACACTTCAGCAATAGTGGCTCCTCACCTTCAACATAGAATTTGGCTTGCACAGGCTCGTTGCTGTTACTTATGCAAGCTGGATTAGCACACTTAATAATGTCTTCAATGACCTTTGGAAGCTTAACCCTCTGTTTTTCCACAACCTTATAGTCACGAACAATGTTGATAGTTGCATGAGGAGCTAATAAGGCGATTTTATGCACTTCTTGTGGGTTTAACGCTCTACCCTCAATCTTAACGATATCCTTCGCCTTGAAACGTTTACTCGGCACATTAATAGCAACAGTAATTACTCTTTTTTCGCGCCCGGTTATTCCAAGAATCTTAACAACATCTAAGGCATGTCCACCAGTAATGTGGTCAATGACTGTGCCATCCTTAATTTTGGAAACACGTAACTCAGTTTCGCTCACGCAAACTCCCCAATTAGAGAGGCTATACTTAAAACAAGGATAAAAGATTTTAATCTTCACACCAGTTTGGACGCCATTGTGCATACTATAAAAAGTTATTTAGGAGTTGCGTAGATTTGTTTTGGGTGTGAGTTTGGAGTTCGAAGGCAGAGATATAATTTCAATTAAAGATTTTTCTCGCGAAGAAATCGACTACATTTTGAAGATAACCCAAGCCATGGAACCCATGGCTCAGAAAGGCTCAGACATACTTAAGGGAAAAATTCTCGCAACATTATTCTTTGAACCGAGCACACGCACCCGTTTAAGCTTCGAAGCAGCAATGCACAAACTAGGCGGCTCAACAATAGGCTTTGCAGAAGCAGAAATCGCCTCAGTTAAGAAAGGCGAAAATCTCGCGGACAGCGTACGAACCGTAGAAAACTATGCAGATGTAATAGCCATTCGACACCCACTTGAAGGTGCAGCAAGACTCGCCGCAGAATTTGCAAAAGTGCCAATAATTAACGGCGGCAGCGGCGCAGAAGAACATCCAACACAAGCCCTTCTAGATTTGTATACCATAAAAAAAGAAAAGGGAAAAATTGACGGATTGAAAATAGCTTTAGTTGGCGATTTAAGATACGGAAGAACGGTTCACTCCCTTGCTTATGCACTTTCTCTGTATAACATCGAGTTATATCTGGTCTCACCAGAGTCTCTCAGAATACGTCGCGAAGTTCTCCAAACAATAAAGGAGAAAATATCCGTAACAGAAAGAACAAGTCTCGAAAAGATAGTTTCGCTTGTAGATGTCCTATATGTTACAAGAATACAGAAAGAACGTTTCCCTGACCCAGCAGAGTACGCAAAAGTTAAGGGCATCTACAAAATAGATTTGAAAACCCTAAACGAAGCAAAAAAAGACTTAATAATCCTTCACCCGCTTCCACGGATTGATGAAATAGCCGCCGAAGTGGATAAAACATCATACGCACGTTATTTCCAGCAAGTTTGGAACGGCATAGTCGTCAGAATGGCCCTCCTAGCCTTAATACTGGGCGCAATGAAATAACATCACAATCTTTAGAAGAATTCATGCCAATGGGAATCTGTCAAATACTGTTAACGTGCCGATTGATCCACACGAAGGACATTTATGCAGTAAGCCAAGCCAGCTTTTTTTGCAGTTTGTACAATAAGTCAATTTGCGACTATAGGTGAAAAACTCTACATTGCTATTCTCAACTAATTGCCTTGTTAAGGACATGAGCTCATCAGCTTTTTGTTCAAGTTCTCCAAGCTCCACCACCGTCAAATTTCCGCCAGCATTAAGCCCTTTCAGTTTTCTTTCAACTGCTAAAAATTCTGAGGAAATAGCGCCTTCAAGAAGATTCAACTTCCTAATTGTAGAATAGAATGGCTTTTCTCTTGTTCCTGAAAATCTAACTTTCGCAATGCCATACTTTTCAATGTCCAACTGCACTAATCTTTCAGACGCCTCAAATGTAGGTAGCATGCCAGGAACCAAACGTTTCCCTCTTCTTCTACCGATCTTGCGTGTAAAATCCAGAATGTTTTGGACCGTTTCTCCAGCAAAATTCAAGGTTTTCTCATCGCTGATGCTTTTCTCACAGAAAACCTCTACAGATTCTTTAAACCCTGCAAAATTTATTACACGAGAACAATTTTCAAGCCTAAAA
The DNA here is from genome assembly GCA_964558305.1 of uncultured Candidatus Bathyarchaeia archaeon. Classification (GTDB taxonomy): domain Archaea; phylum Thermoproteota; class Bathyarchaeia; order Bathyarchaeales; family Bathycorpusculaceae; genus CAZLCE01. Next base: position 41,682 of record CAZLCE010000008.1, on the reverse strand, counting down.
TATTGGTCACCGTTGGCACTTTGCATAAAAAATGGAATTAAACCCTTACCATACTGCTTAAGCATCCTATACTTAATTTCTAAAGCCCGCGCTGCCATCTCACATCTTTCTTTCATAATTTCAAAAAATTTTGCCCTATCCTTTCCGCACTCATATGCAATCCGCGGCATGTTAACCGTTACGCATCCTAAACAACCAGTTCGCAAAGTATCCGTCTCCCAATCTCCACTCAAATCCGCCTCCAACTTACATCCAGAAGCAGAAAAAACAGAATGCCCCTTTCCTTTTTCCAAAAGATTAGCAAAATATGGAAAGCCCTTTTCCAATGCCAATGTGTTGGCTTTAAGAAGTATTGCCTTCGCCCGTTCATCAGCAAAAGTTTCTGAACGAATTTTAAGAATCAATTTTGGATTAAACAACGGTTTAATTGCACTTTCCTCGGCGACCACATCAAGAAGAAGCGAGGCTAAAAGTTGGCTCTCTTCAACAAAATCTCCATATTTACCAACAAGTTTTCCAGAAGACCCAAAAGCTGGCTTCTCCAAGACAAAATCTGGAATTGCAGGCTCTAGACCTAAAGAAACAGACGTATGCTGACTTATGTCCGAAATGAATAAACGCAAAGCGTCTTTAATTCTTGCTAAATCTAAACTCTTTACGAAAGGAGCAAGAAAAACGTTAAAGTAATCGAACGATTGCGTTTCATCTATTTCTCTAGCAGAATGCAAAAGAACATTAAAGAGCAAAGATAAAGCAGACTCAAAACTTTGGGGCGGCGCGTAGGACGGCTGAAGCGCATTTATTTTTTCCAAGTTTAAACCGTTCTGGAAGAAAAACCGTAAATCATGCATTATTTCAGCCGGCTTTAAAATCCAGCTGCCTAAACCGTCGATGTGAAGGGAACCTGACAAATGCGCATCTGCAATGTCTCTAGGAAAGACGTTTAAAAGAATATATTCATTGAGAACTGTTGTTCCAGCCAATTCATGTATTGAGGCTGAACCAGGAGAAGTCTTGGCTCTTGATTCCACCAGAGCGGTTACTTCATGAACTGGCAAGCCCAAACGTGTTAGCTTATGGCGATATTCCTCTAAGCCTTTCTCGATTAAAATTGCGTTTACAACTTCCCTAACAAGAGGAGCTGTCAAATATTTCGTTTTTGATTTAAGCAACCGCTTTTCTGCTTCCTTAGCTACTTTCTGAGCCAGTTCAGCAGGCATCCTAGACTCTCTTACGAGAGAATTTGCAATTTTGTTCGCATCAAACTCCTCTAATGCAAATCGAGAAGTGCGAACAAGCATACCCCTTTGCCTGAAGGATTTCTTCTCAATTCTATCCGCAACATCAATAACCATTTTGCCAAGCTCAGTCAAGCAGTACTTTTTTGCTTCAACATCCGCTTCAATCAAATCTGACCTAAGCAAAAATTTCAAGTGATAGGCAAACCTTCCAGCATCTCTACTTGGATTCATCTTCAGCGAACTCATCAACTCAGTATACGAAAGAAGCCCCTTTTCAAAAAGCAAATTTAAAATCTGCAATCTAAGCGGTGATGAAACAGCCTTCAGTATTTTAACTCCACGTACGCGATGCGGAATGGACAAGCCTATTCAAGCCTCCCCTCTAAGTGGTAAAGGTATTATTTAGAAGTAAGAGTTTAAAGGTGTTAGGGAACACTTATTTCTCTGGTTTCAAATGAAGAGACAATCCATGGGGCTGTCGGCTAGCTTGGTCTAGGCTTGGAGACTCGGGCTCTCTAGACCCCGGTTCAAATCCGGGCAGCCCCATTAAAGGACTTGAACCCGTCTGGGTATGGGTACGATGGAAGCCTAAACCAATTTTGGTAGGGGGTTCCAGTGCTGCGTTATTTCGCATGCGTGTTATGGTGCTTGTGCAGAGCATTTTGAAATGGCATCTTCAAGATCTTTTTCAGCAAAATTCAATGAAAGTTTTACTTTTCCATCTACAACAGCACAAATTTCTTGAACTCCATATTTAGATGCTTCTACTGATTTGATTGATTTCGTTTGAACTTCAACCAAATCCTTGAATTTTGACGTTACGTTACTGATTTTTTCCATGAAAGGTGCAAATTCGCAGACGCAAGAGCCGAGAGGCACGAAAACCTCAATTTTTAGCTTAGCTTTTTTGTTCATAACAGGTCTCCAAGGGCATATCCAACCATAATGATACCGATCACTAGAAAGGCAATTCCGAAACCCTTTGTTAACCATTCACCTTTTTCGGATATTTTTTGGCTTATGGCTTTCCTTGCTGTTGCGAGTAATGTGCTTAGTAAGATTACTGGTAGTGCGTGGCCTAAGCCGAACATTAAGAGAAGGAGACCGCCGTGAAAGGGAGTAGGTGCTGTAAACATGGTTAGTAGTATGGCTGGCAATACTATTGAAAGAGAACATGGTCCTAAAGCTATAGAGATTACCAGCCCGAAAATAAAAGAGCTAATTGCGTAATTGCAATGGGAAAAGCGTGTTAACGCATTCAGCTTTAGGGCATTTATCCGCTCATTTACGGAACTGCCAACATCTGTAAATAAGCCAATTTTTCTGGGAAAACCCAAATTGTTGATTCCGAATAATATGAGAAGAGCACCTGAGATGCCTAGGAATATCTGATAATTGATAATGCTTAGCGGAATCAGAGAAGTTACAGCGTAACCGAGAAAGAAGAAAACTAGACACATGGCTATGGTGAAGCTTACTCCTGTTATCAGTCCTTTTAATGTGCTTTTGCTGATTCCCACAGCATAGGTGAGATAAACTGAAATCAGGGCGATAGAACAAGGCGAGAGGAAAGTTGCGATTCCTAGTAGGAAAAGCCCCAATAGTTCTTGCAGCATCTTTTGATCAAACTCCTAGAAGCTGACTGATCTTTGCGGACAATGTTGATGCGGTTGTTGCGCCATAGGTTTCTGAAATGTGGTATGTTTTGTCTATTAGCACTATTGTTCCGTCGCCTTGTGTTGCGTATTTTTGTGCTATGTCCATTACTCCATCGTCATAGTCGTTTCCGAACGCCCAAGTGGCGCCGTATGTGGTGCGAATCTCTTGAAGGTTGCTGCTTGGGCATGTTGCCACGGCAACCGTAACAACCTGGGCTTATGTTTATGTCACCAGTTAAGTAGGGAACAACCGTCACGTCAACGCAACAGATTGGAAAATGGAAGAACTGAAGTTGAGCCTTCCGCCTTCCTTGAAGTTTCTCGCTAAGCAAAGCCACATGACGTGTTCAGGATGCTTTCAATCACAACAATATCTGGTGTCACAGGAAAGTTTTCCAACGGTCCAGCAACTACCGCTTTTATAGAACCGAGACTTATTCTTGGTATCATTTTCATTGTCCTTGCGGCAGCCTCTTTGCTTCCGAAGAGCCCAAGCGTGCAAAGCATTTCTCCAGAAGAGATTTTCTCTGGCAGAGGGGCAAATCCCAAGGCTGCTTTTGCAGCTGGGCAAGCTAAATCTTCAGCAGTCATCATCAGTGCTTGTCCTTTTCTTGCAAGCATTAGAAGCTGACAGTATCTGGATTTCTGTGCAGGGATTTTACACAAGGCAAAGTTTCTCCTGCTTTTACGATTTTTACAGCTAGTGGAGAAGTGTCTAAGCCTAGAATTTTTTCCATTCTTTGGCTCATGATTTTGGTTTCCAACAAAGTAGCCTTCAGTCATTTTTTGTATTCGTATTTTGCCTTGTTTGACATCAATTCCTTTCTGCTATGTTGGATTACCCCACGCTTTTTTATCGTTCTATGCAAGTATGACATCGGTGGAAAACTGATTGCATGCTGTGGACAAGTGTTTTCGCAAGTTGTGCATCCAACAAGACAGTTCAGCGGATTAGCAACTACGGCGATGTTCTTTTAATAGTCAAACTGGTATACTCCTTTTACACAGCCCAGCACACAAATACCGCATCCTATGCAAAGTTCCGGGTCAACAGTGGGATGCCAATCTATTTCTTCGCGTAGTATTCCACGCCAAGCTGGTCGAATAGTACCTTCTGGACTAGGCATTTTATACTCCAGCCTCCCTCAGAGCTTCTTTCAGCGTTTCTTCGCTGGGGCAAACTCCTATAATTCTAACGTCTTTATCAATAACTACTGCTGGGCTTGTTTCTATGTTATACTCGCCAAGTTTCGGGTTGACCCCCTTATAGATTTCAACTTCAATCTTTTCTCTGTACTCTTCTCTTATTTTGTCAATCAGCTTTAGCAGTAGTCTTCCACCAGAGCATGGTGGTTCTGAAGTGAAAACTTCAACCTTTATCGCCATGTTAGATACCCATCTCCTTCAATGATGCCTCAATCGTCTGCATGCTTGGACAGACACCCATAATTTTTATTCTTCCTTCATTGAAAACCATAGCAGGCACCACAGTCAAATGGTACTTATTGAACTCTTCGCATGGTCCGATGTGCTTTGTCACTTCCACTCTTTCGCCATACCTCTCCTTGAGCAAATCAGCAATTTCCAAAAGTTTCGAGCAGCCCGCACAAGGCGGCTCAGCAGTGAAGACTTCAACCTTTACAACCAATCTTCTCACTCTCTCTAAGCTATTTGCTCAATAATGCGCTTTGATAACACACTCATCAAATCAACAGTGACTGAGTCAATTATTTTGAATATCACAGGGTCAGTGACCGAGTATAGTCTACGGTTTCCGTCCTTTCTGTGCTTTACCAGTCCACAGTCCTTTAGGATTTTTAAATGCCTAGAAACCAAAGGCTGTATTATTCCAACATGTGGTGTAATTTCGCATACGCATTTTTCTCCATCACGCAAGAATTCTAGTATCTCAAGTCTAACGGGGTCTGAGAGAGCGTTGAAGACCTTGGCTTTGAATCTGTTCTTGTTTTTCATTTTCGAATACATAGTTTAGGATAAAGCTAATAGCAATATTTAAATATTGTTATATTACTCTCATATTCCTTACAAGGGCGACAAATATGAAAGAAGTAAAAGTGGAAGTGTTAGGACCTGAACCGCCTTGTATGCGGTGTCAAGCAGCCAAAAAAGTAGCTGAAAAAGTGGCAGAGAAGCTCAAACAGACAGAAATAATCGTCAAGGTAGAGAAGGCTAACATAATGTCAAAGGACATTGTAGGTAAGTATGGTGTTCTTGTTTCTCCAGCCATAGCAATTAATGGCGTGGTGAGATTTATGGGCAGAGTGCCCAGCGAGGCGGAAGTTGAAAAAACCATAAGAGAAGCTGTCAAGAAGGAAGCCTAATCGTTGAACGCTGAACTTGCGAAAAAACTCAAGACTACAGTGCTGCTAGGTTTTGTGTTCACAGTCATAGGCTTACTCATCTACAGCAGAATAATGGCTTACTCATTGGCTCCGACAATGAAGCCAGCCGATTTCAGAGGCCTTGCCATATGGGAAATCCCAATTGCATACCTTATCGATTATTTTAGCCACGGCTGGATCTGCCTTCTCTTCGCATTTGTCGCTGCGGGCTTGGTATACGAGTTTGTGCCAAAAGAGGCAATCACGAAATACATGAGTAGCGGCAGAGTGGCAGGATATGGGCTGGCTTTAGGAATGGCACCTTTCTTAACTGTCTGTTCGTGTACCATGGTTCCGTTGTTTGGAGGCGTGATCTTCGCTGGCGCGGGCATTGGTCCAGCAATAACGTTTTTGCTTATGGCTCCAGCAGCTAACATATTGAGCATTTTATTGACTGGAGAGTTGATATCGTGGGAATTGGCTGGAGTGCGTATAGTAGTATCGATTGTTGTTGCTTTGGCGGCAGGCATAATAATTTCCAAGACACCGTGGGGAAAAGCCATAGAGAAAGAGTATCAACCAACGGTTCCCACTGGTCAAGCATCTATAGAAATTGTTAAACCGCCTTTAGACGAGAGGCTATGGGCGTCACTCAAATTCGCAGCGTATTTAGCAAAACAAATCTTGCCATTTTTCCTCTTAGGCTTAGTTGCAGTTAGCTACGTACAAGCATATTTGCCGGAGGACATTGTTGGAACATATCTAACGGGAGCCACTGGTGTTTTGATTGCTTCGGTTATCGGCGGACCATTGTACACGCCTACGCTGGTCGAGATCGTTCTGGGAAAGGGAATGTTTGAGTTAGGCATGTCAAAAGGGGCATTGCTTTCTTGGCTTATGGGACAGCCTTACGATGTTGCCAACGCACTAGCAGTTTCAAGAATAGCACGCTGGAAAGTCGTGCTAACATACATGATCATAGCATGGGCGGGTAGCGTAATATTTGGACTTCTATATGGCGTGTTAAGTGGGTCGTTGTAAATTATGCCAAAGCAGGAAAAAGAGGCTGAAGCGAAAACTTGTTCATGCACGCAAGCTGCTGTTGATCTGCTGAGGGATGTGTCGCCTGTCAAGGATGGAATGCTTAGAGAAGTGAAATGCAAAAGTTGTGGCAAGACTTTTCTAACAAACTTCGATACAGATTACTGCTTCGATTGTAGAAGAAAAAACCTTAGAAAAGTGAAATCTATGGCTCAATCATGTGGAGCTTGGTACCCAATAATTTTTCCAGAAAAATGTGATGGATGCGCATCGCTTGAAAAGCCACGTTGTGTGGAATTCTGTCCAAATGGTGTCTTTACGATTTTGAACGACAAAGCCGTTGTTGCCCATCCACATAAATGTGTGAATGGTTGTACAGCGTGCGAGCCAGTCTGCCACAAAAAAGCCATAAGCTTTCCAAGAAGGCTAACTGCCTTCGCGCCAGTTAAACCAGAAGATAAAGGCTTATTGCGTAAGGCTGTCTGTGTAAAATGCGGCAAAACCTATTGGACAAACAGAGAAACTGACATTTGCATGGATTGCGAAAGCAAAAAATAGAAGTATGCCAATTAGACGAGCATCGAGAGAGGACTATGAAAAAGATTCTTTTTGTTTGTGTTGAAAATGCTGGAAGAAGCCAAATGGCAGAAGCATTTGCGAAAAAATATGGAAAAGGAAAAGTTGAAGTCGAAAGTGCTGGCACTATGCCAGCAAACGAAGTCAACCCTGTTGTTGTTCAAGTCATGCGAGAAAAAGGAATTGACCTATCAGCCAACAAGCCAAAACTGATTACAAACGAGATGGTCCAGGAAGCAGACAAGATAATTGTGATGGGATGCAGCGCTCAAGGATTCTGTCCTGCCCCCTTGCTGAACAAGGTGATAGACTGGGGAATCGAAGACCCGAAAGGCAAGCCAATAGAGAAAGTCAGAGAAATCAGAAATGAAATCGAAAGAAAAGTGAAGAAACTAATTGAGGAGATAAACTGACATCACGATTAGACTACCAAGTCTCTGAAATATGTGGAGGTTTGGTTCCAGACCCCTTTGGGTATGGTACAGACAGTCTCATGAAATTTTAGTGTTCTATTCGCCTCTTCTCTTGATTAAGTTGTCTTCCTAATCCAGCCGCTCAATTTCTGACATGAAATTCATGCGTTTTAACATAAATTTGAAAATCAAATCTTAGTTGTTTTGTCTTCGTTTGTCAAGTCTTTTAATCAAACGGTTTACGTTATGAAACGTTTGTAGACTGGATGTCCCTTAAATCTAAGAGTGGTTTCTGATTTCTCTATGGTTCCGCTTGGAAGTCTCGTGCAAATTGAATTTGCAATGGCTCCGTTTGGAATGAAGCGGACACCGTCGAGAAGTTCGCCTTTTGTTACGCCAGAAGCTGCAAAGACTAATTCTTTTCCCTTGGCTAACTCGTCTTCATTGTAAGTTTTGTTTACATCAACACCTTGGGTTTTCAGCCTGTTCAATCTTTCAGGGTCATCTTTTTTGTCCTTCCACACTCTAACAAGCATTGTTCCGCCCAAACATTTTACGGCTGTTGCCGCAATAGTTGCTTCTGGTCCCGCGCCAGCACCGATGAGAAAATCGACACCTGAACTTGGTATGCATGTAACAACTGCTGCTGCAATATCACCGTCTGGAATCAGGATAATCCTTACACCCAATTTTCTGAGGCTCTGCAGAATCTCCAGATGTCTTTCACGCTCTAACATTATTACTGTAAAGTTTTCAAGAGGCAAGCCCTTTTCCTTAGCTACTGCACGCACCATTTCTTCAGTGGACATGTCTAGAGTAATCTTTCTGATAGAATGATAATCTGTTGCCACTTTGAAATAGTATCCGTCGTCTGGAAGCACTTGAAAGCAACCATTAGGCGCGCAAGCAAGAGCTGAAATAGCGTCTTTTCTGCCTTTGGAAGCGGCGGTAGTACCATCGACAGGGTCTACGACAAACTCGACTTTTGGGCCCTTGCCTGTTCCAACTTTCTCCCTGCGCATGAACGCGGGCGCGTTGTCTTTTGGTCCTTCACATGAGATGACTTCGCCTTCAACATCTGTTTGAGCTAACACTGCCCTTGAAAATTCAACAGCTTTGGCGTCTACTAGGTCAGAATTGCCTTGACCGATGTGTAGTGCAGCGCCTACTGCGGCGGCAACTGTGATGCGAGTCAACGAAGGCGCCAGAGCTCTAAGAGAAACCAAACATATTCCTCTTCATTCAGTTTATCTTGTTTTGCCCTAAAGGCTTTTCTTTCACACGTTATAACGTTTGTTTCAAGACAACTTGGTGATAAAGTGCTTAGTTCGTTTAAAAATGATCTGAAGCTACTTTTGAGATATTCTCAGCTTTTTCCGTTATGTTTTGCAGTTTTTGTTAGTATGTTAGGCTTCGGTTTAGTTATGCCCCTTTTGCCGATATATGCGAGAAATTTTGGAGCAACAGGTACGCAGCTTGGTTTGTTGACAGCTTCTTTTGCGATAACTAGGGCGATTACAACTTTTCCTGGAGGATGGCTTTCTGATAAGATGGGTCGAAGAAAGCCGATAATTGCGGGGTTACTTGCTTATTCGGTTGTGATGGGGCTGTATGGATTTTCTGAAGATGTAAATCAACTAATATTCTTAAGAGCTCTTCAAGGATTTGCTTCAGGAATTGTATGGCCTGTCATAAAGATACTGTTAACTTATTGGACATGACATGGATTTTCTTTTTAGGTTCATCTTTTTTGAAATTTGGAAAGAAGTTTGAGAACCAATATAACTGTTATCGCACCAGAAATTGCACCTTCAACATAGCAGAGATTTGATAATCCTATTGCTTTTTCAAGTTGTGGTCTCACATTTAGAACGTATTCTGGAATTATACTGCTGAACCTTTTGGGATGGCCTTGTCCATCAAGTTTTCACCCTTTATCCTTGCTCATGTTTCGCCTCCAAAGAGGCTATTTGAAGAAGAACTCGTCTCTGACGCTTTCGCTTATCTTGATGTATTTTCGGAATTTGCAGAAGGCTATGATGCGGTTGAGCAGCGGATCGCTCTTGTTTTCGAATTCCCTCTTAAAGCCTAGCCTGCCTATGGCCACCCGGATGTCAACTGCTTCGCCGTCGCCTAGAACTTGGTAGAAGCCCTGCTTGTCTCCTGCATACGCTTCTAGAACTTCCCAATCTTCAACCAGATTGACCAAACGCTCACCTCTAAACTGTGTTGCCATAAAAGTTTAAGTGTTTTCTGGCGTCAGCAAGGAACACTATTCTTTGTGAACGCCTTCAAGGAATAGTATTCTTTGCAGGGCTTAGCAAGGAACACTATCCAAAAGCGGACATATCAAATGCGTGCGCTATATCATACTTAGACTGACTTGGTTTTATTTTTGGAGCTTCTCAAATTCCTCTTCGGTGATTTCATCTTTTTGTGATCGACTTTTATCCCAATACCAAAAGATCTGGTCAAGGTCTACAGATGAATATCCTGTTAGTTCAGATAGAAGCTCCACGACTTCAATTTCATTTCCTAATCCGATCTCTTTCAACGCTTCTTTCACATGAACATCTGGCTTAACAGTATCTATTCCACAAATCAGTCTAAGGTTCTGCAATGTAGCTGGACCTACGCCTTCTATTCTGCCAATTATGTCATCTTCAAGGTTCTTGATGTCGACTTTCTTTGCCCAGTCTTGAATTGCCTCCCAGTCATCATTGAATCCTTTTTCTGTTCGATAAACAGTAAACGCTTTGATCAGATTTTTTAGCATTACATAGCGCCAAAATGGAATCTTTTTAATATTAAGATTCAAAACCTTCTTGCAGAATTCTCTCTCACTCATAGAGTCAATAAGGTCTTTCATATCTTGAAGAGTTTTAACGTGAGGATATTTAACCTTGAAAGCTTTGACTCTAGGACCTGCTGTTTCATTCCATTTCTGTCTCATAGCCAAAACAGTGGTCACTAGTGCCATTGCAGCGTTTTCAACTTTAAGAGCTTTCTTTTCCTTTCTAGCTATTTCTCCTATTGTTGTCGTTTTCCCTTCATCGTCTTTGACTTTGGTCTGACGCATATCCTCGATTCTCTTTAGAAGAAGATCCACTTTATTCATGCTTTGCACCAACTTTTCTTGTGAAATTTTCTTATATAATAAATGTGGTATTGTAGCTTGAGAATAATCATGATAAAGTTACGCGATGACGTAGTCTTTATGTTATGACAAATAAGTTGTTTATTTCCAGAAAGGCTGTATCCCTCTGTTTCTCATCTTCTCATTGATTTCAGATGGTTTACCCGCTACCATATCACTATTTTGTTCAACCATGTTCTTGAGGTCAGTATCATTGGTGACAAAAACATTGCATCCTTGATTTTTTGCCATGACAAAGTGGAAAGCGTCACCAATTGAAGTATTGTTGTGACGCATTAGATCAATTATTTCATCCCAAGAAGCCTGAGTAGGTCTACCAACATATACTATTTCGGAATCCACGAACGCTTCCAGAAACCGCTTATCAACTTGCTCAAACACATTTTTTAAATCGGCTTCATTAAGTTTCCTTGGATAGCGTTGCCTTAAAATGTCCTCAAATGATTCTTTAGCTCCTACTCTCTTTGCAATCCAAGCATCTTCTTGTTGGTGATCCAACAACTCCAATATCGTATATGCTGTGGTATATGACTTTAGCTTCTTCCTTGCAATAGTCTCTAAAAGATAGACAGAATCCTTATTTCGATTTCGCACATAATCCAAAATTACATTTGTATCGATATATGGTTTCGCTTTACGGTAACGAGGCAATTGCCTTATCACCTACGACGGCGTTTGGGTTTGTATTTCGGCCACGGTTTTCTTTTCTTCTTCTTTGGCGACATTTCTACTTCCCTAGAATACTTTTCTTGTTTTTCAGAATTTATCGTTTTCCATCACCTCCTTTCTTGAAAAATCTAGATTTGTTAGGGAAGACACAGACCAAGCCATGACAAATAAGTTAACAGTATCGTCATAAACACGATGATAGTGGATATTGCAATGCCTGAAGATAGAGGCAAAGCCTTGGGACTTTATGAAATGATGTGGTTTTTGGGAATGGTTGTTGGTCCCGGTTTAGGTGGCGTGCTCGCAGGCGTGTTCACAATTGCGGTTCCATTCTTTTTTTGCGCTGTATTGGCTTTTTTGAGTATGATTTTGGTGATTTTTACAGTGCGAGAAACCGCTACAACAGTAAACAATGCATGTATGCCTCAAACAAAGCCTGACTTATCAAAGACAAATGAAAATCCGGCTGAAAAACTGACGCCTTACCCTATTGTTTTCCTTGCTCTCTGTATAGTTCGATTCATCATCGCTTTTGCTAGTTCACTAATCCAACCGATTCTTTCCGTGTATGCTAACGAGTCTTTAGGCATTTCCGAAGTTGGTGTTGGAATGCTTTTTACAGTCATGGGGATTGTCACTTTCTTTACAACTTTGCCTATGGGGACTGTTGCGGATAAAATTGGGGGGAAATCAACGCTTGTTTTTGGTAAAAGTTTGGAGGCGATTTCTGCATTTCTAATTGTTTTTTCAGGAAGTTTCTGGCCTTTGCTATTTGTCATGATGCTGAGGGGGTTTGGGCGTGCAGCGATTAACCCTTCAATAACTTCAATGTTCTCAGGCGTTGTTTCAGCTTCAATGAGGGGAAGAGGTATGGGAATTTTCAATACTTTTCAGAATATTGGATTAGTTATAGGTGCCGCACTTGGAGGTTTTCTGTACGAATCTTCTTTAGAAATGCCATTTGTTGCATGTGCGGTTATGGGTTTTGTTGGGGTTATGATAGTTTTGTTGATGGTTTCGGAGCCAAACAAGCTGAAACATAACGAAGATTTACTTGTAAACCTTTAGTGGTTTTCCAAGCAGTTTCTCATTCAGTTCTTTTATCCCCAATCCATGCAATTTTGAAAATATGCGCTTCGAGTTTTCGGCTTTTATTCCGCCTTTTTTAACGAGTTTTTCTTTTAAGAAAAGGTCAGAGTCTAAGTCTGCATATTGAATGTTTTCGACTGCCGCGGCTAGGTGGGCTCCAGCGGCTATGCCTATTTCTGATTCGCCCATGCAACCGATCATGCATGGTGTTCCCGCGGCTTCTGCGATAGCAGCGATTTTTCTGGCTTTTAGTATTCCCCCGCTTTTCATCAGCTTGATGTTTATAAGGTCTATGGCTTCTGCTTGTATCAGGCGTAAGGCATCTTCAGGCGAATGTACGCTTTCATCAGCCATTATTGGTATGGGCGAGTTTCTTCTAACGTTTATTAGGCCTTTGATGTCTTCTGCTGGGACTGGTTGCTCAGCAAATTGAATGTTAAACTTCTCCATTTTGCTGAGGGCTTCTTTGGCTTGTTGGGGTGTCCAGCCTTGATTTGCATCAACCCTAATCTGTACGTTGTCGCCTACTGCCTCGCGGATAAGCTTAATGCGCTCAATGTCCTCAGCTGGGTTGATGCCTACCTTTACTTTCAGGGCTTTAAACCCTTTCTTAACGAATTTAACGGCGTCTCTTGCCATTTCTCTTGGAGATTTAATGCTTAAAGTTACGTCTGTTAAGACTTCTGTGCGGTAACCGCCCATTAACATGAAGAGTGGTTTGCGGCTTGTTTTTCCTAGAATATCGTGCAATGCCATGTCGATGGCTGCTTTTGCCGCGGGATTTTTCTCAGCAATATTATCCATAAGCTCGACATTCTGTTCAATTCTTAGAGGACACATACCGATGAGTTTCGGAGCAATCTTACCAAGAGTTTTGACCACCGTGTCTGCGGTTTCTCCAGTCACCCTTTCCGATGGCGAGGATTCACCCCAGCCGACCACATCATAATCTGTAACGATTTTAACGACGACATTTTGGCTTTCTGTGCTTGTACCAGCAGCAATTCTGAAAGGTTCCTTATAGCTCAAAATAACACGGTAGACTTCAATCTGTTGAATGCCCACTCTGAAACACCGAAAACATTTTTGTGTTTTTCTAATGAAAAAGCTTTGCTAAAACTCTTCGACAGGCGCTTTCCTGCGTTTTCTTAATCCTCTAAACTTAAGTTTTGCAGTGAGGATTTTCTCGGTTGCAAATAATCGTGACGCAGCGTACATTACAACCAATGTGAAAGCAGCAGCATAAACTATGCCTAAAACAGGTGTCCAGTAATCGCCCATTATGACGGCTTTAGACGCTATGATAGGATGACTGTAGGGAATTGCATAAAGAATGATTTTTAATGCAAAGGGCACGGTGTTGATGTCGACGTACATCAAAGCGAATGTCGGGAGAAATATGAAAGGATAGATGTAACCAACGAGAGATTGGGCGCTCCTAACATCTTCTGCAAAGGCGGACATAATGACTGCTAGCGCCAAGGCTGAAAGCAAGGCAACAAAAAGCGATATTCCCAAGAGCAGATAACCCCAAAGTGAAGGAACAAGACCCAAAGAAGCCAAATCTATGCCAATTTCGGCAGGGATACTAGTCATAATGGAACTCAGCATGTAGTTGTAGCCTACCATATAGGCTAGGGCACCAACACCCGCAACAAAAATTGAACCAGATAATTTTCCGGCGAGAATCGCAAGACGATCCATAGGTAAAGTTAACAGAGTTTCCAATGTTTTTTCTTCTTTTTCCATAGCGACAGATGTTGCCGCTATCTGTATAGAATAAGTAAGCAGAATCATTATTGTGATTGGTAGGGCAATTGACTGTGAAATCAGTAAACTAGAAAGCAAGGCTGGATCTACACCGGGTCTGATTTCACCTTTAATGATGGCTGATTTTTCAGTGTATACAGCATCTGGGGCTAGCCATCTATTGAATTGATATACTATATTGTCAATGGGAGAACCAACATTTTCGAAAGCGCTAATTCCGGAGAAGACACTGTAAAATTTCAATGAAGCCGTCACATTTTGATTGACGTTGTGCTCAGTCATGTTTTCACTAAACCCTGTGGGTATTTCTAAAAGCTGTGTAGTGTTGTACGTTGCTAACAATTCCAGAGCTGTGTCGTTGTTTAAGGTTACATTGTTTACAACAGAAAGTCGAGCACTTAAATTGAGGAAACTTGTGAAATTTTCAGACCAATTTCCTCCATCGTTGTTCACGACCAGCAAGGTGGCTTTTGCAGCCTTTTCTTGAGCGGACTGGATTGAATAGTTCATTACTCCTCCTAACACTGGGAACATTATTAATGGAACAATTATCATTCCCAAGAGTATCTTCGGGTCTCTAATCAGTTCCTTAAGCTCTTTCAGCAGAAAGTTTCCAAAACCTTTAAGCAAGCTTGACCACCCTCGCAAAAACCTCTTCCAGATTTGCGCTTCCAAACCTTTCTTTCAATTCTTGCGGTTTTCCTTCAGCCACGATTTTACCCTTATTCAGTAAGGCAACTCTGTCGCATAGGTGTTCGACTTCAAGCATGTTGTGGCTTGAAAGCAGCACAGTCACGCCATGTTCCTTCACATATCGCTTTATTATGTCTCTAACGTGATAAGCATGCAAAACGTCTAATCCGCTTGTGGGTTCATCTAGAATGGCTAGTTTAGGCTTGTTCATCAAAGCTCTTGCAACGAGAAGCCTTCTTTTCATCCCTTTACTATAAGCTTTGGTTTTATCTTTTAAGCGTTCACCTAATCCAGTAATCTGGGCTGCTTCATTAACCATTTTTTGAAATTCGTCGTTACCTTTCTTGCTGAATCTAGCCATAAACTCCAAATATTCCCTGCCAGAAAGGTTTCGGTAGGCTCCAGCTTCTTCAGGAAGATAAGTTATAATTTTGCGCACTTCATCCGCATTACGCAGAACCTCTAGATTGAAAACCTTCACAGTGCCAGATGTAGGCAACAGTAAAGTGGAAACAATTCGTAAGGCAGTTGTTTTTCCAGCCCCGTTGGGACCAATTAGCCCAAAAATTTCCCCCAGCTTAACGCTAAAGCTGAGCCCATCTAGGGCATGAATATCGCCGAAGACTTTAACAACATCTATCGCTTCGACAGCAAAGCTCATCTTTTAAAGCACCGAAGACTTAGAAAGGTCATAGACTTTTAAAAGTTATGCCAATTTCTACGGAATCCCAAATTCACCATTCAGCGATAAAAGTAAACGTTTAGATTTTTGGACCGAAAGGACAAGAAACATCTGGACCCAACCAATTCCCATTAGCGACATAAGCTGTGTATCTGCAACCACCGCAAAGCCCACTGTAAGCACATATTTTGCATGAACCTACCAGCGCTTTTCGGTTTCTAATTTGATTTAGCAATTCATTGTGAACCCAAATCTCTTCCAAGCTTTGTTTGAGAAGGTTGCCTAGCTTTATTGGAGCTGGAACGCATGGAAGCAAATCTCCAGAAGCGGTTAACCCTGTGTAAGTTAACCCGGCCGAGCATCCGCCAAAACCCGTTGAAAGTTTTCTAACAATTTTAGAAACATCAAGTCCAAATTTTTCTTTAAACATCTTTTCATGTCCTGACAGAGCTTCGCTTACCGTGAAAACCTCGCCTTCTGAAAGTTCATATCCCAAACGAGCGTAATAGGTCATTCCTCGAGCGTAACATTGCATCCCGAAACCTTCTGTTATGCTTTTGTAGAATTTGCTGTACAATGTTTTCAAAGCTTTGATTTTCTCTTTGGGCGTCACGTCAAGGTAAAACGCCTCAACTCCGCGGCCTGCTGGTATGAGCCTGTTAAGATAGAATCTTGTGGCTCCCAGTTTTTCTGCTAAATCCATGGTTTCTTCCAATTCGTTTACATTCTTTGAATAGAGAGTCATGGTTGTAGCCAACTCGTCGAAGCCTACATCTGCACAATTTTTTATTCCTTCGATTGTCGCTTCAAAGCTTCCAGGCTTGTTTCGCAGAAAATCGTGGGTTTCAGCTCTTGAACCGTCTAGGCCTATTTCAACACGCTTTACGCCTATTTTAGCCAGCTTTTTTGCTACATCAGGAGTTATGAGGGTTCCGTTGGAAGCGATTGTGCATAACATGCCGCTGTCGTCGGCTCTTTTAATTGCGTCGTAAAGGTCTCCGCGTAATAGCGGTTCGCCGCCAGAAAATGTTAGAATAGCTACTCCAGTATTGCTCATGTTGTCTATCACTTTGAAAGCTTGAGAAGTGGTTAATTCTGAACTTGAAGATGTGGGAGAAGAGTCTTGATGACAGTGTAGGCAGTTAAGGTTGCATTTGTTAGTGAAATTCCAGACAATTGCCACAGGAGCACCAGTGGGCTGTGGGTGCCTTATTCCGAAATTGGCTATTCCTTTCACTACGCTCAGCATGCATCTTCGAATAAGCGGGTCTTTCAGCATCTGCTTTACTGTGTTTTTATTGACTCTAAGATAGAGGAACAATATTTGAATTAAGGGTGACAGGGCTACAGATGTCAGCAAACAACTTTCACATTGAATGTGACGATTTTGGGAGTAGTCGTCAAAAGCTGAAAGCAATCTTTCTTGTCCACACTTTTCGCATTTACCCGCTAAATGAGTGGCAAGAGTTTTCCAAATAGGATTAAAGAGCAGAGTTAAAGAGTGGTCGCCCCTAGGTATTTCATTCATTGTTTTCATAACCGATTTTTAGCAATTCTAAGCTTTCCCCAAGTTCTGAGCGTCCCCTCGTTGCTGGCATATATAAAGTCTATGCGTGGTAATTGCATTTCTTACATGTTTGTAACAATTATTTAAACTCCTGTAAAGCCTTAACGTGTTCTTTTTCGCCTTCGAGTTTTTAAGACACTTTGCTATTATATTATTTGATTGAGGGGTGCGTTTGAAAGAGATTTTGAAGAATTGGGGCAAAGAGCTTTGGATAGCAGAAGAGGCAGAATACGGCGGAAAAATTCTGATCATAAAAGAAAACATGAGCACATCTCAACATTATCATAAGGACAAGAAAGAGACAATATACTGCTTCAAAGGCCACGTGGACATAATATTAAATGACAAGATAGTCCCACTCAAAGAAGGCCAGGACGTAACACTTCTTCCAAAAACAATACACAGCATAGTAGGAAAAAAAGATTCGGTGTTATTTGAAGTGTCAACACCACAGTTGGCCGATGTAGTCAGAATACAAGAAAACATGAAGAAAACGAGGTAGGAACTAAGAAAAATATTGTCCCTATTTTTCACTGTTTACAAAAGAGTGCGCGAATTAGGGTTTCTTGTTGTGCACCTACTCTTTCCTCTTTGGTTTAGAAGCCAATTTCTTCGTGTATTTCTTGTCTTTCTCAGTTCTCTTACATATTTCATTTTAATAAAATGAAACTTGATGACAACGTAGAAGTCTATCCGGGCCACAATTACGGACAACACCCTAGTTCAACAATCGGCTTGGAGAACAAACAAACTACACGCTAGAAAAGCGAATTGGGAGGATTCATCGAATTCATGAGAAGCTAAAAAAAGATCATTTATCAAAAACCTTTTCAGAGAGACGTTGAATAGCGATTTGATTGTCTTTCTGTTGCTGTCGCGGAACTATAGCCCCCTTATAAATAGGTTGAACCTAAGCTTGCAGTTTTTGCGAAAGGTGAATACTTGCTCTTGTGGTAGACCATTATTGGTAGGATTCGATTAGGTTTTGGTGTGTGCGCTTTCGGTTTTAGGTTCAGCTTTAAAAGTTTCGACAAATTTGATGGTTGTTATTTCTGGGAAGAATTTTTGTATGTCTGTTGTTATGCCCCTTTTCGCTACTTGGATTCCTTCTAGGTAGAAGGCTTCTTCTGGCATTTCTATGTTCGCGGTTTTCGCTTTGAGTGCAAATTTGAATTTGGTTTCTTCTACTACTGGTATTCTGCGATGGATGATTGCCGCTATTTTCTCATTTTTCGTTTCAAGTTTCTTTTGAACAGACACTTCGTACACAAGCGTTTTCCCAGCTAATGGAGGATTAAAATCCAGCAGAACACGTCCGGCTCCAATTGCACGCACGATGGCCAATTTACCACCGTATTCGATGCGCGTTCCAAGAGTGGGAGTTATCCCTTTGGCGATTAACTGCCTTAATGAAACACGCTTAACCTTCTCAGGGTCTCTTTCACCAAATCCTTTGTCAGGTGATATTTCAACAGGTGCTGTTTTGCCGATTTCCATTGTTGTTAGGCTTTCGTCGAAGGCTTTGAGAACCCAGCCTTCTCCTATGACTACGAGTTTTGGTTCGTAAACCTCGCCTTCCTTGTACAAGTGTTCTTTTTTGGCAATCTCCTCGCTTGTTGTGTCGAAAACTTCGTTTGTCTCCTTTACTTTGGCAGTGTAATCGATTAGTATGAAGTCGCCTTTCTGCAGAGCCATAACACATCATCTTCAGAGGGAATAGTGCCAAAATAAGTTTCCAACATTAATAAAAGCTTTCGCTTGCAAATTTTTCAATCTAACGCGCTAGATTCAGACTTAATATTATTAATTCACAATCCTTTTCTAAAAACCTAGTAAAGAATAGGGATTAAATTTGAATAGGGCTATTACATGTCAATCAAAATAGGAGACATCATGATTCGCAACGTTAAAACTGCAAACCCAGAGGAGACAGTTCTCAAAGCCACAGAAACAATGAACAAACATGAAATCGGCTGCATAATAGTAACCAATGAAGGAAAGCCTGTTGGAATAGTAACCGAAAGAGACCTGCTGAAAAGAGTCATCGCCAAAAGAAAGGATCCAGCCACGACGAAACTGAATGAAATTATGACAAAACCACTCGTAACAGTGAAACCCGATACTCTAGCGTCAAACGCAGCAAAAATAATGATCAAAAAACAGATTAAAAAATTACCTGTAACAAACGATCAAAATCTAGTTGGCATACTAAGCCTTACCGACTTAATTCGAGTGTTAAAAACACACAACATGATTGACAAGTTCCCCGTCAAAGGTGCATCAAACCACATGAAAAAGTTTCTTGAAGCACATATTGATCCTGAAAGACGTAAAAAGTGCCCCATGATTGTGCTGGGTGGATCATTGATAAATTGTATAGGGGCAAAATGCATGTGGTTCGACAAAAATGGGTGCGCACGTCGTTTGTAACGCAGAAACGTGTGTAGAAGAAGGACAAAACAGACTCTTTTCTTACAACAAGCGCATTTGAACCTACTTTTCCACAATGAAAAGTAACATGAAAATCGCCAATAATGTTAAACTCAGCGAAAAATAGAACGGAGCAAAAATACCAATTTGATCCCAGAGCACGCCTGCGATAAACGAAGATGGAAGCGCACAGAGACCCACAACCATTTGAAAAGTGCCTAAACCGCTGGCCCTATATTCTGTTGGCGCAAGCTCCGATACTAATGTCCTTTGAACAGGCTCTAAAGCTCCCCTGTGCAAACCATATAAAACAAATGCCAAAATAATCGCCCAATAATTCTGGATAACGACGAAACTTAGGCTTACTAAACCCCAAAAGACAAAAGACAATATCAACACAGGCTTTCTGCCTATCTTGTCCGATAATCTACCGAAAGGCAAAGAAAAGATAGACGCAACCAAAGTGAATATGAGATAAAGCACTGGCACGAACGTAACTTCAAAGCCAAATTCCTCCGCATACACCAAAAGAAAAGAATAACTGAAAGAGCTTAGAGCAAAAACAGCGCTCAGTGACAGAAATAATTTAAAGTTCTTATCTAAATCTTTCAGCGAAAATCCTCTGTAAATTCTACTTTCTGATGGCCTAGTCTCCTTTATCAGAGAAAGGACTAATAATGCACCGATGGCTGATGGAATTGCAGCTATTAAAAAAAGGTTTCTGTATCCCAGCAATCCAAAAAACAAGATGCAAACTATAATGCCGCAAACAGCGCCGAGATTGTCCATAGTTCGTAATAGCCCAAAATTTTTACCTCTATTGTCTTTTGTGGAAACATCGGCGATTATGGCGTCTCTTGGTGCGCCTCTCATTTTTCCTGCTCTGTCCAATATCCTGAATGGAATTAAGTGTTGCCAAATGGTTGATAAGGCATAACCGATTCTTGAGAGCGACCCGAACATGTAGCCTGTCCACACGAAAATTTTTCTTTTTCTAGTTCTGTCAGAGACGTAGCCAGAGGCTGCTTGCGAAATTGAAACGATTGCGTCTCCTAAACCATCTATGAAGCCCAAAGCTGCCATATTTGCTTTCAAAATTGTTGTCACGAATAGCGGCCAGATTGGGTAAATTATGTCTGAGCCGAAATCGTTAAGGAATGAGGCTGAGGCAAATATCCTAACGGTTTTATGCGTCTCTTTCTGTTCCATAACAGCTTAATCTTGAAATGAGTATTATAAAGTTAGCGAGATTTTTCAGCTTCCTTTAGGTTGAGACTGCGATGTGAACGAGTTTATAAAAAAGGTTGTTAAAACATGGTCGCTGAAAGGATCAGAAAGTTTAGATCAGTTCACGAAGAAAAAGGCGATGCCGTCAAACAGAAATTAGGTTAATAACGAGCTTTTTGAGGTTCAGCTGTGGGTTGAAAATATCCTCGCGCGAATGCTCCTAGCATGGCTCCCATGAGGCATATTATTGCAACAAATGGAACTGTCATTCTGGATATGTTCAAAATTGCAGCAGTGGTTGCACGCTCTATGACTGCCCACCCCAAATAGGGTAGAAGGTTGCTATACTCTAGGATGAACCATATAAAAAGAAATGAGTAGGCGCCAGCAATCACGAAAGAAAGAATAGCGGTTGCTATGAAACCGTATACTGTGGTTTCTATGTCGAGTATCATCGCTCCAGCTATAGTGCTGAAAAGGAAAATGAGTAAAAGATCGTAGACGTCAAGTCGGGGAACCCATTGTCCAATGCCTGTCCAAGCAATACCTTGTTCGACGAGGACAGGGTATTTTAAATATACGAGCCAATAGGATTTTATTATCACTAATGCAACAGCAACACTCCACACGAGCACTATTATGATTGGTTTTTTTCTTACCTTTATCCATTTAAAAAACCCTAGCTTACGTGCATAGTAGAGGCTTACAACTAGTATAATAGCTGAGATTGTTACGCTTATTACTGCCACCCAGAGAGAATCTATCATAATGTTCCCAAAGGATATTTTGTTGATTCAAAAATATTAGAGTTTACTTCTGTGAAAATTGATATAATAAAAACTCGACAGCTTTGGCTACTTCCTAGCCTTTGGATGACGGAGCGAGAATGTGAGTTTAGCTGTGCAGCGGCTAAATAGTGGGTTGCTGTAATTGCAAACTTCATAATGCTTCGACTACATGTAGGAATGCTTCAATCAACTCTCTTTAAACTCGAAGGTTGCAAATAGTTAGGCTTGTTTTAATTGAATAAGCAAACAGTAGTGTCGTGTTGTATCTGACAAAATGTACTAAGAGATAAGTTTGTGGATTTATGTTATTCTAAGACAACGGCTACAAAAGGAGGTCTTCAACTATAAACTGGCGCGAACCATTGCTGATGAAGATGTTCCATCTGGCTAGGATGATGCGAATAAACAAATTGCTAAGCAGGGATAAACTACTATCTATCAAAGGGAAACGGTGCCAAGAAAAAGCGCTAGACCTCATAACACGAAAAGCATTTGACGAAAAAGTCAGAGGCGCCCCAGCAAAGACCAACGGTTGAAAAGAGAAAGATTGAAGCAGAATTAGAAAAATTCTCCAAAAAATTGAAAAAGCGAAAACAAAAAACGCATCCTTAACCTTCTAGTCGAAGCATTATCAGAGATAGAGCCGAGAGAAGTTCTCATCTATGGGATGTATGTTAAGAAGTATCTTACGCCAACAGTTCCAGCAATGCATGGAGAAAAAATCGAAAAAACCTAGAATGGTTAAGCACAGCTATTGAACAATTCTTGAAGTCAGGATCCAAGTAGAATCTTTGCTGCTTCTTCGTAAATTTCTAGGTCACGCTTCGAAAATAAAACGAATACTACCTTATCGATTTTATTTTCTTTCTCCAGAAACTCCTTCACTGTTGCAATGGCTATTCGGCTTGCCTTCTCAATTGGATACCCGTACACCCCTGTGCTTATGGATGGAAAAGCCACGGTTTTCAGCACTCTAAAAACTGCCAATTTTAAAGAGTTGCGGTAGGCTTCTGCCAAAAAATCGGGTTCGCCACTGGTGCCACCATGCCAAATAGGCCCAACCGTGTGGATTACGTATCTAGCCTTCAAGTTGCCGCCTGAAGTGATGACAGCATTTCCTGTTGGAAGACCATCTGGCCATTCCATAGTCCTTATTCTCTTGCATTCTTCAAGGATTCTTGGTCCGCCTTTGCGGTGGATTGCTCCATCAACGCCGCCGCCTCCCATGAGGGATGAGTTAGCAGCGTTCACAATAGCATCTGTATCTTGCTCAGTTATGTCTCCTTGAACCAGAAAGATTTTCGCTTTGCCAACCTGAAACTCCATATCAACCATTTTTCTTTCCCACTCTTTCAAATTTCTGAACGAAAATTTTGATTTTTGTGCGTTTAAGCTTTCTCTAAAGCAATGCAGAGATTATAAACCATGCTCCGAACCCTATAAAGACTATTACGCAGAAGCCGAATATTATTTTACGCACAGTTTTGGTCCAAAAACGCTGAGATTTAAAGACGGTTATGGAAACGAATGTGTTCCAAAAGAGATCGCATGACCAGTGTATTACTGCAAATACTAAGAACCCGATGAAACCAAAAAAGGCGGCATTTATTACTAGGTCAGTACCAACTGTTGCCCACCATAATAGGAAGTAAGGATTGGAACCCGTTGCCAAGATTCCAGAAACAAGAGGGCCATACTTAAAATATGATGTTTCCTTGTTGTTTCCCTTTTGAGTTCTGAGCATCTGAACACCCATTAATATCAAGATCAAGCCTCCAACGAAGCTTATGATTCTATGGGCAGGGCTTTTCTCTTCAAGAAACGAAGAGAGACCAAAGTAAACGAGAAACATTAAGGGAAACTCTATAAGCCCATGCCCAAAAGAAATCAAGAGCCCAGCCATTTTATCCTTAAACGACTTCGAAATGGTTACAGCAAACAAGGGACCGGGAGACATAACTCCAGATAAAGATAATATGATTGCTGATATCAGAAACGTGCAGAAATCCATGATTACTACGCCTCCATTCATCCAACCATTACTGTCTTTTCAGTGTTCCAATAAACTGCTCTTGCAGTCTCACTACTTCTGTGCTATCTTTTGCCTTTGCATAGCTTTCCAGTCTTTCTTTGTTCAGCTCTATGAACGTGCGCCCCCACGCAAAGATGGAAATAAGTTGAAGAGCTTCTTTTTTAGATCCAACGATGTACAGAGCCGCTGCTAGGGCTTCAACCGTGCTAAGCTTAGTAGGATTTCCAAAATTGACAGGGTTTCCAGCAATCAAATAGGGTAAGCAGCGAGAGGTTCCTCTCACATTTTTGAGCAAAGCCCTCTCAGCATGTTCCCAACTGAAATCCAAAGCCGCTAACCCAAAATTTTCAATACGCTTCCTGTCGGCTGGAGAAAAAGCAATTTTTGAAAGAGGATTCAAAACAACAGCCCTTCTCGGCAGAAACCTAATTTGACGCACTAGGCGAATCAATCCGTGACGTTTAAGCTTCAAAGCTGTACATTTTTTTGGATCGCATTGTTCAGCATGATAAATAACGATTTTAACTCGATTTTGCACTCGGTTTTCGCACCTTCAAGTGACTCATAGGATCATTCAAAACATGCGGAATCCAATCAATGAGGTCTGTAGAAACCATGTGATAACCCTTTTCTTCAAAAACGAAGGCTCCCGCGGCACCGTTAACGAAGGCTCCCGCAACAGCAGCCTCAAAAGGATCATTTTGCTGGGCTAAGAAGGCTCCAACAATTCCAGATAGCACGTCACCTGTTCCGCCAACAGTCATGCCTGGATTGCCCGTGAAATTAAGTTTGACGCGTTTTCCGTCCGAAATTACATCCACAGGTCCTTTCAGCAGTATTACTGCGTCTAACTCGGCGGCTGTCTTCTGCACTTCCGAGACCCTTTCCTTTAAATCTTCAGGCACCTTTCTGCCAGTCAATATTGCGTATTCTCCAACGTGAGGCGTTAATACTAGAGGCACGTTTATTTTTCTTTTAAACTCTGCAAATGCTTTCAAGCCGTCCGCATCCAAAAGCACCGGTTTGCCTGCGCTTTCAACAGCCTCAATCACAGTTTTTACTGATTCCCTAGTTTCCACATGCAAGCCAAGACCCGGCCCCAAAACAACGGCGTTCACTGTTTCAATGTATGTTTTTAGCGAGGGTATGTTGCTTAGATTTAGGTGCACGCCATCAAGTTTTATGGTTATCAGATTTGGCGACATAGAGGAAATTGCATGAGCAACTCTCTCAGGAGCAGCAATGTAAGCCAAGTCAACACCAGTGCGCAACGCAGCGAGCGCTACAAGCGCTGGAGCACCTGAAAATGTTTCGCTTCCTCCAATAACTAGTAAGCGTCCAAAATCACCTTTGTGAGATTCTGATGGACGAGGTTTCACAACAAGTGAAACGTCTCCTGGACCTGCATAGTTTTCGAACTCTTTGGGTAAGCCTATGTCCTTTATAACTAACTCGCCGACGTATTCTTTTGCGGTTTCAAGTCCTTTCTTAGTTTTGTGAAACGTTATCGTCAGATTAGCTTTTACAGCAATGCCCAGTATCTCGCCTGTGTCAGAATCTACTCCTGTTGGCACGTCAACAGCGACCCGAAAAGCGTTTAAGGCGTTTATTCTTTCAACCAGCTGAAAGATTGGCGGCTTCAGCTTTCCTTTTGTTCCTGTTCCAAGCAGTGCGTCAACAACTATTTCCGCGGTCACGTTTGGCATAAGCGAACTGTCGTACACTTCATGCACAGGGATACTTTCTTTCAAAAACTGCAGCGCGTACCAGTTTTCCAAAGCTGCCTTGTGAAATATTTCCTTAGCCTTTCCAGCAAGGATTACTGTGACCTTAAAACCCCTTGACAGGAGGTGGCGTGCAGCGACGAAGCCGTCGCCGCCATTGCCGCCTAAACCGCAAAAGATGGCAACGGATTTGTCTGGTTTAAATCTTGATACAATTTCTAAAGCCACATGGTGCCCAGCATTTTCCATAAGCTGAAGTTGGGAAACTCCGAAATACTCTGCGTTAAGTTCTAGAGAACGCATTTCACGGCTCATAATAGAAGATTCCATTATATCACAGCACCAATAATTTAATGCTCAGAAAAGAAGATAAGCATATCCATGACGATGTGACTTCAATCATTCCAAGTTTAACTTGGCTCTGTTGGTTAACCTTCTAAATATGTAGCAAAATATTTTAATGCATAAAGCTAAACAGTTAATTGAGGAAGTTAAAATGCCCACAGCATTTGTGCTGGTAAACACAGAAATAGGTTCAGAAGCAGATGTACTGAAAGATCTGAAGAAAGTTGAAGGCGTGGACGAAGCATTTGCTGTCTATGGAGTTTATGACATAGTGGCAAGAGTTAAAGCAGACACCATGGATAAGCTTAAGGAAATTGTAACTTGGCGCGTCAGAAGACTTGATAAAGTTAGGTCAACGTTAACAATGATAGTTGTTGAAGAAGCAAAATAGCAAGCACTCCCTCTTTTTTATTCACACTAAAATGACCACTTAAATTATTTAAGTCCACATGTGTTCTGCTGTGCTTAGACCATTCTATTAATAGGTTCAACTTGTTCTTCTATTTTTAAAGTTTCAGCAATGCGCTTTTCTTTTTAAGAAATGATTGTAGACATAGCGATGGAAAAGGTTGGAAAGTTTGACGAGTTCGAATCTCTCTCGAGCCACCATCGTACCCTAGTCAGGTCGGCGTTCAAACTCTCGGCTCAGTAGAATGGGGATGGGAATTGAACCAGCATACTCCCTTTACTGATGTTGCTGTCATTTGGGGTTTTTTGTGAGTATATTTGGTTCCTTCCATTCTTCCCTAAGAATACTGTAGATGTAGCAATCTCTCAGTTCTCCTCTCATGAAGAAGTTCTTGCGAAGTGTTCCTTCCTTCTTGAACCCAACTTTCTCAAGGATCTTCTGGGATACCACATTTCTCGGGTCAGTTTGGGCTTGAATACGCATTGCGTCTTTGGAAAGAAACAAATAATCCACCATGATTTCCAAGGCTTCTGTTCCATACCCTTTCCCTCTTTCACTAGGAACTAGAGAATAACCAATTTCTAGCTGTTTAGTGTCGGTTCCTAGATGCAGAACATGAAAATGAACTATAAAACCGATTTTGCTTCCGTCCTTCTTTTCTATGATGAAAGGCTTAATGTCAGATGGGTTCTCAAGCATTTTCTCTGCTTCCGTTTTGGACATCTGATGTAGAGGATTGTATTCACCAAAGACCTCAGGCTTGTTCACCCATTCCACAAAGAGTGGCAAATCATCTTTTTCCATCACTCTCAGATTCACATTCTTACCTTCAAGCAACTCAATTCACTAATCAGATAATTGCTTTGTTTCGGCTATAACTTTTCCGCAAAACAGAAAACTGTTTTTGAAGTAATAGACGATGAAAACTCGCACACCACAACGTTTAATCTACTTTCAGTAGCTTGACAGTTCTAAACCCTTTTAGCGAGATTAAGTGCGGGGGGTTAGGTTTGTACTTACGTTTAGAACTGTCAAATTCGTTCAAACGCATACGCGCGCGTTATTTTTTCTTCTCTGGCGTCGGTACAACTCCGAGTTGCTGCATCAAACCTAGCGTATCGTACCTTTCCCAACATTCTACGAATTTGCCGCCAGCAATGCGGTCGATCTCGATCTGCCACATCACTACCTTCTTATTGGTAGCTTTATCCGTGCCCGCCCATGTATAGCGGATCGCTACCTTATCCCCTTCCACGACTATATCATCGAGGGTGAAATGAATATCAGGAAAAGCAGTGAAGAGTTCCTTCATATCTTGTTTGTAGTCCTTGATGCCACGAAAATCCTTTCCGCGGGCGCAGTGACGGACGAAGTCAATGGCGCAGGTCTCGTCCATTACCGCCAAGGCTGCCGCCTTTCCCTTGTTTAACTCCTTAAACCAACGACGCACGAGTGCCTTGATTTCCTTTGTTGACATACAAATCACCAGCCAATTCCTACATAGTCTATTTGGTGTATTTGATTTTAACGGAGCGCGCGTGTTGGCTCGGAGTTGATCAGACGGCGATCTTATTTTGGACAAAATCCACCATTTTGTCTGCCCAAAGCTCCAGATACTCTTCTCCTTTGCCAGCCTCTGCCTTGCGAGGGTCACCAACTACGCCATTTCTTGTCACTGATTTAATGCCTTGACTAAATATGACAGGTATTTTCTCTTCGTAGTTTCCCACGAAACCTTCCTCAGCTTTTTCCATATCGACTAGATCCTTTCGTACTGCCAGAGCAATTGATGTCTCGGATTCGCCTGCATGAGCACCCGATTCAGGAGCTGAAACTCCGTGTTTCAGTGAAAACTCCGCGAAGAATCTTAAGAGGCCTTTGAGATCTGTGTAAGAAATGACACGAGCTTCTTTGAGACGTTGATTCAGTTCCTCAGTTGCCTCTTGCACGGGCTTGAAATCTCCACCGTGCCATGGAAGTATGATTATGTTCTTGAATCCGTTCTTTTCCAGGCTAACACAATAGTCGCGGATCAAGCTCTTCAGCGTCTCATGTTTAATGTCGATAGTTCCGGGAAACGCCATATGATGTTCAGAGCATCCCACGTTTATGGTTGGCGCTTGAAGAGCGTTGCCGAGTTTCTCAGACACTCTGTAAGCCAGCTCATCGGCGATAAGCGAATCTGTACATGTAGGCAGATGAGGACCATGCTGTTCATTTGAACCCACACCGAATACAACCGTGCTGCAACCTTTTTCCAAGGCTTCTTGAATATCAACCCAACTCATCTCGGACATACGAACTTTAGCCATTTGTGTCTCCTCCTCCAAAAGATATAGAAAACCATCTTCCTCTCACATACTCTATCTGTTCGGTTCGGCTATAACTTTTCCGCAAAACCTGTAAGATAATAGACTGGCTCTTCAGACTATGCGCAGTTCTGGCTTTTCAACATAGACTTCACGAGTTAGTGAGTTGGGAACTAATAGAGATACCAACTCTTCTTCGATTTTGAAAAGCTCAGCATAGTCTGGATTACTCTTTTGGAATATCTTCGTAAACTCCTCATATGATTCTTGGTCTGTGTATTCGTCAATGTTCATCCATGTTTCAATAGACGCGTCTTCGGTTTTCAAAAGGCAATATGTTGAATGCCTAAAATGGCATTTCTTGCGATTCTGCTTCACCCACGCAGAGACCTTGCTTATCATTTCGAGATGCTTCTCAGCGTTTGCTTTAGAGACCTTCCATCGTGATATAGCATATAACAACAACAAGGCACCACTTGTTTCTCTGACTTAGTTTGAATATAGTCTTTTCCGCAAAATCGGAAAAATGGCTTAAGAACTGATGGAAGCAGGCACCCCTTCACCCAAAACCACGAGTCAAATAGAGGTTTCCTGCCTCCTTCGGTTCAGCTTCTCAGTTGAGAAATTTAAACGAGATAAATAATGTATCCCGGGCTACTATAGAATTGTAGTTAGTTAAGCGTTCGAGCTTCTGGGTCAGTGATTGTGCGAGGGATAGTGTTTGAACCTGTTTGAAGGACGTTATTTCCTCGGTTGCCTAAGTTCTTCTGGATTCGTCTTGAATACGAATCTGATCTCGGGAAATTGTATCACTATCGCTCTTTCGAGTTATGATGCTTCTAGTTCAAACTTATATGTGGATGCTCCTCAAAGATATAACATGATTCATATGACTTCTGAACAAGATTCAAGTGGTGTGTAGGGTTGAATACTCAAATAGAAGAAGCATTAAGGAATCTCCGAGCAAACAATTTTGACGCCAAATTTGTAGAAAATAATGATGCAGTCAAAAAGATTGTCTTTGATTCGATTTCAAAGGATGCAACTGTTGGCATCGGAGACTCGGCTACAGTCCGCCAGATTGGAGTCATAGAAGAACTGGAGAAGAAAGGAATCAGGGTTTTGAACCCGTTCTCAAAGGAGTTAACCACTGACCAAGCAAAGACCATGGCTCGTTATAACATCTCGAGGCAGATCTTCTCCTGCGATGTACTTGTAAGCGGAACCAACGCTGTTACAAAGGATGGAAAACTCGTCAACATAGATGCTGTTGGAAACAGAGTTGCTTCAATGATTTTTGGTCCAAGAAAGGTTTTCATTATTGCAGGCAGAAATAAAATTGTGAAGAATATTGACGAAGCTCTCTATCGCATAAAGAATCTCATAGCGCCTTTTCATGCAAGAACCAAGGGATTTGCAACTCCCTGCGCACAGACTGGAAAATGCAGTGACTGCAGCGCACCAAAGAGAATCTGCAATGTAACCTCCATAATCGAAAAGAGGCCGTGGCGCACCGAAATCGCGGTTATTTTGGTAGATGAAGACTTAGGACTGAGCTGGGATGAAACGTGGCCTAAAGATCGCATCCGCAGAATAAAATCGAATTATGAAAAAGTAACTTGGGTATTCGCAGGCGCTATAGCAACGGAGAACGCGAGCTGATGATTTCTCGAATTCGCGTTCACATAGCTAAAAAGCTAACAAAATCTGGCTAATTCCGCAAGTATTTTTCTATGTAACTCACAAAGACTGCCCATTCTGTCAAAGAGATGTTTTTTGGTGGGGCCGGCCGGATTTGAACCGACGACCTTTACCCGGAAACAGCGCTGGGCTGCTCCTACGGGTTTCTCTTGACCGCTCCAGAACCTCTTCATCCCATTGCGGTCCGCAAACCCGTTTGTTTTGCTTCTGGAGCCCGTCGTCATTCCTGCCTAGACTACGGCCCCTATTCTTTTTATGGCATTAGATTTACTGTGAAGGATAAAATATATGCGTTATTCCTACTAAGCGAGATAGACTGGAATTTGATGAGCGCCCTTGTTTGGAACAATTCTTATTTACTTGATCTTCTATTGAGTTGTGGAAATCCTCTAAGTATTTATGGTGAATAGCAAACTAGCTGTGGAGGTTCAAAAGAAACGAGCAAGAAAGCTGCGGCAGATGTTCCTAAAAAATTCGTTCTTTATCAAGATATGGATGGAAAAACGTACGATGTGGATTTGCCCTTAACTTCCAATGTTGATCCTGCAGAGCTCAGAGAAAATCTTGGCTTGCCATCCTACATCGACTTAAACTATTTTCCGATGAAAAGCGCGATGGTTGTTATTTGGGCAGCTGCAAATGCACCGAAACTTCGAGAGTTATATCCCAGCGCCTTTGAGAAGAAGGTTAGCGGTAATCCTATTCCAGCCTTGTTATTCGGTGGCGCAGCGGTTAAAATCCACTGTCCAAGTGCAAATGCAGAAGGCTCTTTAGCGAGAGGAATAAAAGATACTGATTTTATAGTTCCTAAAAAGCATGGAATGGACTTTTATAAACTTCTTTTAAACATGGATAAAGCCTTTGGGACACAGTACAAGTCTTTTGCGACTGCGAATGATAAGCGCTTTACAGCGTGGAGACACGGTGAGAGATATAGGCTTACTACGCTTAATGGGATAACTGAAGAAGGAGTTCCAACAATAACTGTGCTGGACCTGTTTTGCGACCGCATAGATTTGAGGCATAGAGTAGAAGTTAAGGATGTGTTTGAGCGGTATAGGGAAAATCTGTACACTATAGGTTTAGAACATTTACTATTATCTAAGGCTCAGTTCATTTTTGACATGCCGAAAGAGTGCATAGAGCAATTGAGGCGATGTGAATGTGACTACAGAATCTTGTCATACCCATACTATGCACAAGACAAAATTGTCGTTGGAATGGAAGACAAAGACGTGAAAGACGTTTGCGCAGTATTTTTAGATCATGAAATTGGAAAAGGAGCAGAGAAGATAGACTCGTATAGAATGAAAAAGATTTTAGAAAAGGATAAAAAGCTTGCTTTGACGGTGACGCTTAACCTTAGAAACTTGGTTGAAAAATCCGATGTTCTCAGAAAATGGGTATCAAAGAGTGACGCGTCAACGGTGTCTGATAGGATTGAGGCTCTTCTGAAGGAGTTACCGACCGTGGATAAGAAATGGGACAAGCCTTGGTGGAATACCGCTGTCGAAACGCCCACTATTGAGTAACACTATCTTTTCTTTATCATCTGCTTGATTGCGTTGTAGGCTTCTTTCCTGGATAGACCAACTCTTGACAGTGGTAAGTCAAACTTCTCTTTTTTGGAGTGTAATCTTAGGCATGTTTCATGTTTTGGTGTGACGTAGATTGTCACATCTGTGTAATTGGACCATTTGCCTTCTGTTATTTTTTTGCCCTCCAGAAGGTGAAAGCCCTTGCTGTCCAGCCGTAGAGTTATGTGGTAACGTGTCTTGTAGATGCGATAGCTGGCTATGAGGGAGAAAACAGCCATCAGTAACAGAGTTACAGGTTGAATTGCCTGCCGCACCCCAGACAACGCGATGGTGATCAACATGAGCGTGCCGAGACCGAACACTATTGCGAAGCTTTTTAAATAATTAGGTATGTCGAAGGCCTCGAATTTCGCTTCGGTCAGGTTAAGCTGTTTTGCGAGACCCTTTCCGAGAACGTTGTTGGATGTTACTACTTCCTTTGAGGTGAGGCTATAAGCAGCTATTCCCACTGATTTGTCTGCAGTGCTTGTGATAATGTCTTTTGCGGCTTTTTCAAATGGTTGGCTTTGAACCAAGCCTAGGAAAATCCAGTCGTCGGCTCCGAACTTGTTTTTGCACGTTAGAACCATGTTTCTTATGAGTTTAGGATCATATTCTGGTGATGTGTGCAATAGAAAGTGAATTTTATACTTCGGCGTGACGAGGGTTGAGAATATTCTAGAGAGGAAGAAGCCTCTTTCTTGTAGGGTTCCTGAAGCGTAGATTGGGAAAGTTGAATCGCCTATTATGTAGTCTCTTTGAATCTCGTTAAAGTTGGCTAGCCATCTCAGATTTCCTTTAGCCAGTCGCTCTTCCACTATGTCGGTTATAAAGTTCAGCTCATACACGCCTAGAACACCAGACTTCAATGTCGAAAAATAAAAAGAGGGAGAATATTTAAGGCTATTCTGGCGGGATGCTTATGTACAATGTTCGCATGTCAACGCCTTTTGTTGTGTTTCTGTACATGTGGTAGAGATACAACAGAATTCCAGACAGGATGCAGATGTAGAAACCTGCGGCGTTCGATAGATCTGCTGCAGAGGCCCCGGTGGTTATTGGCGCGTAAATGAATGGTGACTCTTTTACGAAAATCAGTAGGCAGAAGGCTGCTCCAAGCGCTGCGACGAAGCCAAGTATGACAACGGCGCCTATGGAGTGTTTGACAGCGGCTCTATCGTAGATGTCCTTTCTCTCTAGCGGAAGCAGCATACATGATACACAGAACATCGTCAAGAAGAATGCGTCGAACAAGTCTGTTGCAATCACACCCGCAAACAAGAAGTAGTTGCCCAAATCAGCAAAGTTACTCTCAGGTATTATTCCGAGGGTTGCAACAATACCAGAGACGATTAATGACCAAACTGGCGCGTGCCATCTCTCACTGACATACGCGAATTTTTCTGGCAACATCCTGTCGAAGGACATGGCGAAGAACGTTCTTGAAGCAACTAGTAAGAATGGCGGTATGTCGTTGGCAATCCAAAATACACCACCTAGCGCAATCAACCATGAAAGCCATTCTAAGCCCATACCTCTGGCAGTGATAGACGCGATGCCGGTACTCCACGCAGGTTGGAAACCTGGTATAACAGCCCTAACCGCGTCAATGTCAACAGCATAGCTTAGCCAAGAGTATCCTTGGTAGAAGCTCCATTTTCCATCTAGCGTGGGCGCTACGTTGAGTGTAGCTATTGCTGGAAGCGATGAAGCCAGCAGGTAAACTATCATTATTATTAATCCTGCTGTTAAAAGCACCATCGGGAGTTTTTTGTTTGCTTCTTTGACTTCGCCAGCCAAGAAGGTGGTCGCATACCATCCCATGTAAGCCCAGAACGCGCCTCCCAGCGCATATGTAAAGGCATCGAAGAAACCTATCTTCGCGGCCGCCTGCGCCATTCCAGTATCTAACGCCAACTGAACGAAGTCTCCCGGCGGCTTACCCATGACGTTTTCGACTCCTGTCGCTACCAAGCCAGGATCCATGGCACCTGCAATCCACATGGCGAAGAAAGCTATTGTGATTACAGCTGGTATATAGAACATTACTTGCAATAACCTACCGTAGAGTTTTGTCCCTAGAAGAGCGAGTATCACGAATACCCAGATAACCACTAAGCTTGCAATGAACCATGTCGTGGCATCAAACGCGATTGGTGAAGGATTTGCGGGTGTAGCAAGAGCGACGTTGTAAAATACCATGATTCCTTCAAAGACAGCCGCTGCGATTAGCCCAAAGGAAAAAGCTTCTGCAAGCCACATCAGCCACCCTGACATATAGCCCACAAAAGGATGAATCACCCTTGAGATTGTGACGTATCCGCCGCCCGACCTTGGCATCGCAGCTGCAACATAGCCGGCTGCATAAGCAGTGATGAGCACGATTATGCCACCGACCAGGAAGGCCCAGAACATTGCGGGTAGGCCAAGCGGCATATCGGGCGTCGGCATGGGTCTTGGTCCTGCGAATTGGAAGGCTCTTTTCTGCCAGCCATAGCCAACGACGTGGCAGAGGATGATCATTACGCCGAGAGTGAAACCTATCTCTCTGACTAATCCTGTAGCTTCTCTAGCGAACAATCCAGGTTTACTTGAAGTCATATTTTCTAACCATCCAAACCTTCAGTTTTATCTCTATGTAAATTTAAAACTTTCCATCGACTCTAAACTTAAATAGACCAAAGTAATGATAAAATACAGAAAAAACAGATTAGGAATGGTTTAATTGGCATTTCTGTTAAAAAGGAAAAAAGAATCTCAAACACGGATTCTCTTCGCCACAGACATGCATGGGTCTGAAGGAGTATGGAGAAAATTTCTAAACTGCTCAGCAATGCTCAAAGTGGATGTGGCCATTTGCGGCGGAGACCTAACGGGAAAAATGATTGTGCCCGTTGTCGAACGGAGGGATGGAAAGTATACTTACTATCATTTGAAGAAAACCTACACAATAGATTCAGCAGGGTTAGAGAAAGCAATGAAAGACATAAGGGGGATAGGATACTATCCTTACATAACCAACGAAGAAGAATATGAGGAAATGACAAAGAGCACCAAAAAAATCGATGAAGTTTTCCACAATGTCATGATATCAACAATCAAGAATTGGATGGACTTAATCCCGGAAAAAGTTTCAAGCGAAACAAGAGTAGTTGTCTGCCCAGGAAACGATGACAGACCTCCAGTAGATGACATAGTTAACAACCACAAACACGTAATTAACGGAGAAGGCAAAGTGATAGAAGTAGACGATTCCCACGAGATGATTAGTTGCGGTTGGGTTAACCCCAGTCCTTGGAAGACAACACGAGAAGAGGAAGATGACAAACTTGAGCAAAGACTAGAAGGATACATTTCTCAACTGAAAACTGCTGAAACAGCAATATTCAACTTCCATGCCCCACCATACCAAACAAAACTTGATGAAGCGCCACTTCTAGACAAGGACTTAAACCCAATCATTCAAGGCGGAAGCGTCGTCATGGTTCCAGTCGGCTCAAAAGCCGTCAAGAAAATGATTGAAAAATATCAGCCTTTCCTAGGGCTACATGGACACATACACGAGGCAGCAGGCTCAATAAAAATTGGCAAAACATACTGCGTCAACCCAGGAAGCGAATACGCCGAAGGAATCTTGAGAGCATTCTTGATAGAATTTAAGGGCGACAAAATCTCCAAACTTCAAAGAATAGAGGGCTGAGAAAACAGAAAATGACTTGGCTTTTAGATAAGGAAATCCAGCGAGACCTGCCAAAAGAATGGAAGGGAATAGTTCCAACAGAAGTTTTTATCCGCGAAGCCCAGGAAATTGTTGAAAAAGCAAAGGCAGAAGACATAATCCTCAGAATTTTGGGCGGATTAGGCATAGCGATACACTGCCAAGAACATAGAGAATTTGCTAAAAAACTGGGCAGAATCGGAACAGGCGTCATTGAAGGACAAGAATACAGTGACATAGACTATGTTTCCTACCGCAATTGTAGGGATAAAATTAAAGAATTATTCGACAAAATTGGCTACGCAAAAAGAAGGGCAACCCTCTCTACGGCAGCGTCTGAAAGACAGATATATTATCATCCGAAAGGCTGGTTTTTCGTGGATGTCTTCTTCGACAAACTATTAGTGGCAAACCATCCAATCGACTTCAAAGGAAGACTTGAGCTTGATTATCCAACAATCACAGTAACAGACATGCTGCTTGAAAAGTTGCAGATGTGGGAAGCCTTCAGCATAAAAGATCTAAAAGACTGCTTACTTCTGCTAAAGGCACATGGTGTCAAAGAAAAAAGCGAGAAAGAAATCATAGACGCTTCACACATAGCCAAACAGTTAGCCCAAGACTGGGGATTCTGGTACACAGTCACAACAAACCTGAAAAAACTCGAGAAATTCACCTCAGAAATAGATAAATTAGGTCCAGAAACTGGAATAAACCCTAAACAGATTGAAAAAGAAGATAGAAATGAAATAGTTGGAAAGATAGAAGCTCTTTTAGAAAGAATAGACAGCGAACCTAAACCCTTTGGATGGAAGATGAGAGCCAAAGTAGGCACCAAGAAAAAATGGTACAATCCAGTTGAACGCCCCGAAACTGTGGGCGGATTCGGAATATGGGAAGCCCTACTCAAAGAGGAAGGCTCTGCTTAGAATAAACTGTAGTTTTTTAGAAGCGATAAGTTTATGAATTAAGATTTAACGTGTATTCTGGGGTTTGCCGGCCACAGGGCGCGGGACCCACCCGATCCCGTTCCGAAAATAAGAGGCATCTGAAAATGGAGAACGTCTATGCAGAACTGCTTGCTTGGCCATTAAACGAGCAAGCAAAATACTTGCGGGGATTTGCAGATGGCGAAGGTGGTCCCCGCTTCTATCGTTGGCGTCACGAAAGAAGAGGACATCACGTGCCTGGAGAACCGCATAACCGTGCGATAACTATCTCAAACTCGGATAAACGTCTACTAAACACGGTTCAGCAAATGTTAAAGAATTTGGAGATTAAATCGCGCATGTATTTAGATGTGCGAAAGGGCGAACGAAAAGCAACTAGAGACAGTTGGGTGTTAAAAACACTCGATAAGAAGAGCATAACCAAGTTCGCCGAGCTAATAGGCTTTAGTAATCCAAAAAAGATGGATGTTCTCCAGCAGATAATCACCTCTTATCGGTAGCTCGGAAGTTAAACTGCGCTCCGTTTCCGGCTGTAGTGTGGTCTTCGGCCACGCGAACCCGGGGAAGCTGGCAGCCCCACTTAATGATTGATTATGCTAATCTGGTGGAGAATTACCTAAAACTTATAACTAAGTGTTTATAGTGTTTCCGAGAGGTGAGCAAATTCGTGAACGTACTAGTGACGATGGTGGCATTACAAAATGGGTTATTGCTGTGGCCTGGAGGCGACACTTTCTCACAGATTCTAAGCATACTATTCTATGTCATCTTCGTAGTTTTCATATTTTATGGACAGAGAATCCAAATGTACGTAATGCTCAGAGAAGTTGAAGGCTCACTTTACAAACTTCGGTATATTAAGGATGAAGGACGAAAGATTGCAATAGAAACAATCAAGGAGATTGGAAAGCCGCAAACAGACCCCTCGGTTAGGGTTGACAAATTTTTGGAATACTTTACAATAACGCCGCAAAGCCTCGACCCGGCGGGCGTGATTTGGAAACTTGAGCACATACTTGACGTTAGAGATGTCCGTTTCAAAGATGAAGTAAAAACAATGGCGCCATCGGCAGATGAAACGCAAACGAACAATTTAGAAAACACTCTCGAAGCGGCAATGGCTCTAAACTACATCTACAAAGTGATAAGACACTTCTATTTACTAGGCAAGAAAACCCTAAGCCTCTACATCATAATGCAAATACAAATGATTTTGCCACTAATCATGAAGGAAGCAGAAGCCTACGCCAGCGCACTGAAAGCCTTTGCATACGGCCAACCGATTGGCGATGGGGCAGGCGCGCTAGTAGCGGCGAAAATCATGCATGGACATGAAACAAGAAAAATACCTAAAGATAACGTTGTCGCAACTGTGCCGATAGAAGGACGCACAGCATACGTGATAAAAGCAGAGGGACCAGGAGGAGAAGTGGGTAAACCCGGAGACGCAATCAAAACAATTATAGAGGAAAATGAAGGAAAAATCGCCACCATAGTTATGGTTGATGCCGCTTTGAAGCTTGAAGGTGAAGAAGTTGGCGAAGTAGCTGAAGGTGTAGGGGCAGCCATAGGTGGACCTGGCGTGGACCAGTTCAAGATCGAAGAGTCCGTTCTAAAATATCGTATCCCAATAAACGCCGTTATAATTAGAGAAGACATTGGCGACGCGGTTTCGCCCATGCGTAAAGAAATTTTTGATTCAACTGACAAGGCTATCGAGAGGATAAAGCAAGTTATTTTGGAGAGAACAAAGGAGGGGGATAAAGTGATAATCGCCGGAGTGGGTAATACTATTGGTATTGGACAGTAGGAGGAGAGAATGAGATGAGTAAAGCTTCATCATCTACAACACGTAAAATCTCGTCGTTTGTGCTTATGATAATTTTCATAACTCTAGCATTGTCGTTGACAGCTCTTGTTCTTGCCCTTAATGCTTTTCCCCAAAACCCCGAGGCTGCGGGGTACCTACTGCTAATAGGATTTTTAGGAGCAGCCCTATCCTCATATGTGCTGCTTCAAACGAGAAGACGAATAATGCGCTTAAAAATTGAAGTCCCTCCGATAACCACAACCATTGAATGCAAGAAGTGTGGCTTTAAGAACGTTAGAGAGTTCCAGCGTGGCGATTTTATTTTTAAGGAAGTCGAACCTTGCCAAAAATGTAATGACAAAATGTTGATAACAGCGATTTACAGAGAAGTTAAGGAAAAAGGAAAAGGATTTCCTTACTAGGTTAGGA
The DNA here is from genome assembly GCA_964558305.1 of uncultured Candidatus Bathyarchaeia archaeon. Lineage (GTDB taxonomy): Archaea > Thermoproteota > Bathyarchaeia > Bathyarchaeales > Bathycorpusculaceae > CAZLCE01. The sequence goes on along the minus strand of CAZLCE010000008.1, from coordinate 3,335 downwards.
CCTCGCAGCCATCTTTAACTATCAAAACCGTGTGTTCTGCCTGCGCTACGGGTTTTCTGCTTATCTCTATGAATATTGGGTAGCCCATAAGAGCTTTAGATGATAGGAGTTCCAGAAAAGCTTCACGGTAATGCTTTTCGGGCACTATGCCCTGCAGCCAACGTTCAGCAAAAGGCAAGGTTCTAAAGTTTTCCTCAATGTACTTTAAAAGTTGCTTTGCATATGGGTTTTTTAGCGGCTTGGACTTGAGAAAACGAAAGATCGTTACTTCTTCACCGTTTTCCACTCTGCCCGCAGCGTTTTGAAGAGTTACGAAAGGTTCAATGGCGTAGACGCTGCCCAGCTTAATTTTTGAAAAAGACATTTGCGACACGTTAGGTATGGATATGCCTGCGTGCACAAGATATCGCCCAACCTGATGCCCAGTCAAGTTTGAAATCGGCTTGAAACCGCGATTTTTTATGACGCTTTCGATTATTGTGCCCATTCTTGATGTTGATATGCCTGGATGGATGTTGTCTACTGCCATTTTTAGGGCTTGTTCAGCCGCTTCTGTTAGACTTCTATATTCTGGATTAAAACACGTCGTGATCGCGGTGTCGGTAACATAGCCATCAACATGGACGCCAATGTCAACTTTAACTATGGATTCTTTGGGAACTCTTCTCTTATCGTTAGGGGGAGACGTGTAATGTGCTGCTATCTCGTTTATTGAAACGTTACATGGAAATGCTGGTTTTCCACCTTTTTTCCGTATGAAGCTTTCTGCTTTTTCGCAGATTTCAATAATTGGCATGTCTTCTCGAACAAAATGTTTCATTTCTTCACGTGTTTCACGGAGAATTTTTCCAGACAAGCGAAACTTTTCTAGGGCTTCCTCGTCATATTCGCTCATTAACGCCACACTTACTTTTATTAACGCTAACAATGTTATAATTTAAAAGGTTTAATGGCGAAGTGGAATAAACGGCTACTTTCGAACCAATTTAAAAGTACCTGTTATCTCGGAATACATATAAATTTTCAAAACTGTTCTAACGGCATGCGAGTCGTTCCAAAGACACTTTTAATCGTATGGTTGTGATTTCGCCTAGAACAGCAAGGTCTTCGGTTGGCAAATAATTGCTTGCTGATTCATCAAACAGAATAGTGGAAGAGGCGGGGAATTCTTCGCTTCCTCTCCATAATATGTAGGTTAGGGGAATTTTGGGTAATGCTTGTATTTCCACGGAAGAATCACCGTAATTCATTTCAGTTCCATTCAAGGGTTCAGCAGCTTTCACCAACTTCTCTGGTTTGGACCCGAAAATTTCAGCGATTGGATGGACAGCTCTTTTCATAAATGCCACTTCATAAGCATGACCGCCTGGCAGATCTCTAAATTTAATGAGCCTTCCAGCCCTTTCAACTGGATCATTTTTGGCGTAGTGTGATAACAAGACGTAAAGCGTTTCAGGGTTCACGACATACTTGCCGTTCAGTTTATCAAAAACGCATCCTGAATCCAAGTCTAAGCGGTAAGCAAGGAAATCGAGGGAGCCTTCATTCTTGAATCCAAGTTTGCCCTTTAGAGTGCGTATCTGATCAGCGCAGAGATTCCAGATATCCAATAAATTGCCTCACCTCAACCTCATCAAAAACGTTCATCAATGTTGACACTTTACTTTTATTAAGCTAACCATATTATAACTTAGAATCTTAATGTGAAAGAGGTGGAAGTGTTGGTTAAGGTAACATGGTTTGGACATGCAGCATTCAAAATAGAAATCGCGAATAAAATTGTTTTAGTTGACCCATGGCTTGACGGAAACCCAACATCTCCAGTAAAAGCTTCAGACATAACCAAAGCAGACATAGTGTATGTTACCCACGATCATGGTGACCATGTAGGCGACGCATTCGGCATATGCAAGAGAACAAACGCAACTTTTGTGGCTGCGGTTGAACTTGGTGATTATGCGGAAAAAAATGGCGTCAAAAACGTTGCTGGATTAAACATCGGCGGAAGCGTAGAAATAGATGGTGTGAAGCTACTGGTTACTCAAGCATTTCACACAGATTCAAGAGGCGCACCGACCGGGGTCATAATTGAAGGTGAAGGCAAAACAGTCTATCATGCAGGGGATACGGGACTTTTTGGGGACATGAGTTTGTTTGGAGAGCTTTACAAACTTGACTTGGCTTTGATTCCCATAGGAGGTTATTATACTATGAGTGCAAGAGAAGCAACTGAAGCTGTTAAGCTGCTTAAACCGAAGGCGGTCATTCCAATGCATTACAAGACTTTTCCAGTCTTGGCACAATCCGCGGACGAGTTTGCAAGGAATGTTAGAGAAAAGGTGCCCAAAGTAAAAGTGGTTGTTCTAAAACCCGGCGAAAGTTACCAGTTTTAATTTGTAATATGTTCAAGTTTTGGTTTGAAAACTTTGACTTTAAGCGTCGCGAACTCGTTTCTACCTAGATGAAAAACCATTCTGCAATCTTTTAGATTATATCTATATTTGAAAGCGCTCCCGTTTGCGTAGGCTTCAACTATTTCACCAACAAATATCGTGTGGTCGCCTGTTGTCAATTGACTATGAAGCTTGCATTCCAAATGGGCTACGCATTCTTTTATTATGGGCGGTTTCACCTTCCTTGAAGGAAACGGAGTTAAGCCGGTTTCTTTGAATTTGTCATGGTCTCTGCCGCTGGTTCTGCCGCAGAATAGGGTTTCGCTTAGTATGTCCATTGTTGGGATGTTGACAACGAACTCTTTTGTTTCCTCAATAAGCGCATGAGAATATCTTTTAGGAGCAATGCTTACGGCAACTAAAGGCGGATTAATCGACGTGGGCATTGCCCATGCTAAGGTAATTATGTTTGGTTTCCCAGTTTTGCCAATGCAAGAAACAAGCACCGTGTGCATCGGATGAAGAAGCATGCAGGCAAAGGAAGGATTTACGTTAATCTTTTCATTTTTCGACATTTTGAAGTAACACTTCAACGTTTTAAATTGAATTTTCTTAAGATATCTTTTGCTTTTTCCCGTTTCTTGCGATGTTCTGTAAGGAATTTGTTGATTCTTTCTGTTAGGTCTGTTTTGCATTCGCCGCACAATATTTCTCCAGCTTTGCATCGCTTTTCTCTTTCAGCGAGTTTTTTGTCGTTTTCCTCGAATAGATAGAAGAAGTATTGGAATATTGTGCAGATGTTTGGATCCGCGCCTGTCTTTTTCTGCTCTGCGGCTGTTCCCTTGCCGCCTGTGAAAGCGTTCCAAATTTTGCGTTTTACTACTTCTGGCGGGTCTATGGTGAATATGGATGTTTCAGGTTCTGAAGCGCTCATTTTTCCGC
>CAZLCE010000007.1:0-64375 GCA_964558305.1 uncultured Candidatus Bathyarchaeia archaeon | reverse complement strand
CCAGTAATGCTAAAATCAAAACTATGCTTCCTATCACAACTTTCAAGAGAAGAACTCATCGGTTGCGGAGAAGACCCAGACGATCCTGGCGGCTACTTCGTTGTTAACGGTTCAGAACGCGTAATCGTCGCCATGGAAGACTTGGCTCCGAACAGAGTGATAGTTGACATAGACGAGAAGGGAACAACACCTGTATATCAAGCTAAAATATTTTCAACAACCGTCGGCTTTAGAGCAAGAATAGAATTAAAAATCAAGTCAGACGGAGCAATATACGTTTCAATTCCAGGAGTGCCCACAGAAATCCCATTCGTCATATTAATGCGTGCTCTAGGCCTAGAATCAGACAAGGAATTAGCCGAAGCAATTTCTCTAGACAAAGAAATACAGAGGGAGCTAGAACCCTCATTTGAAAAAGCCCTTGGCGTAGACACAGCAAAAGACGCAATTATCTTTATTGGAAACCGTGTTGCTCACGGTCAAGTTGAAGAATACCGAATACAAAAAGCCGAAACTGCACTGGACAAGAACTTCCTACCACACATAGGTAGAACAAACCAAAACAGAAAAGACAAAGCCCTATTCTTAGGCGAAATGGCTTGCAGGGTAATTGAACTAAAACTTGGAAGAAGAACACCTGACGACAAAGACCACTTCAAAAACAAACGGTTAAGGCTTGCAGGACCTTTGCTCGCAGACCTCTTCAGAGTAGCCTTCAGAAACCTCACTAGAGACATAAAATACCAGCTTGAACGCATAGGCGTAAAGGGTCCAATAATAACTGTTTCAGCAGCAGTCCGACCTGGGATAATAACGGAAAGATTCCAACATTCACTTGCAACTGGAAACTGGGGGAGAGGAAGGGTCGGCATAACTCAACTTCTGGACAGAACAAATCAAATCTCCACCTTAAGCCACCTACGCAGACTGCAATCACCATTGAGCAGAAGCCAACCAAATTTCGAAGCAAGAGATTTACACCCAACCCACTGGGGTCGTCTGTGCCCAAACGAAACACCGGAAGGCTCAAATTGCGGGCTAGTAAAAAACTTGGCTTTATCTGCATGCATTTCCGTGGGTGTAAACCCAGAGAAAATAAAACAACTGCTCTTCAGCATGGGCGTAATTCCAGTTTTCGAGGCGAATGAAACCTTAAGACTTTCAGGAGCAAAAGTGTTCGTTGATGGAAGTATAATTGGATACTGTAACTCTCCTGCACAGATAATGCAAGAAATTAAAGAAAGGCGAAGAATGGGAGAAATTTCAACAGAGGTTAACATGACTTATTTCTCAAAAATTCACGGTGAACGAGAAGAAATATACCTAAACTGCGATGAAGGAAGGGTTAGACGCCCCCTCATAATCGTTGAAAACGGTGTTCCAAGGCTTCAGCCAGAGCATATTGAAAAGGTATCATCTGGAGAATGGTCGTGGGAAGACCTTGTCAAAAATGGCATAATTGAATATTTGGACGCTGAAGAAGAAGAAAACGCCTACGTTGCCATAAACCCCGAAGAAGTAACTCCAGAACATACGCACATGGAAATTGCAACATACACAATCCTCGGAATCTGCTCCTCAACGATACCTTATCCAGAACATAACCAGTCACCGCGTAACTCCTATCAGGCAGCAATGGCGAAACAAGCCCTTGGGATTTACGCAACAAACTTCCAACAACGTGTAGACTCAAGGTCACACATTTTACATTATCCGCAAGTGCCGCTAGTGGAAACCGAACTAATGGATATGATAGGATATAAACTGCGCCCCTCAGGACAAAACTGCTTAGTTGCAGTGCTTTCATTTGAAGGCTACAACATGGAAGACGCATTAATCTTCAACAAAGCCTCGATAGAAAGAGGCTTAGGTCGCTCAACCTTCTACAGAATATACGAGGCCGAATGCCGCCAATATCTTGGCGGGTTAAAAGATAAATTCACTATGCCTGAACCTGGAACCCGCGGATTCAGAGGAGAACAATACTATAGACTACTTGAACCTGACGGAATAATAAGCCTAGAATCATCAGTTTCAGGCGGAGACGTTCTCATCGGCAGAATTAGTCCGCCACGATTCCTAGAAGAATACAAGGAATTTGAAGTAAAAGGGCCATCCATGCGAGACACGTCTGTTGACATGCGCCCTTCAGAAACAGGAATTATTGATGCAATTTTAATAACAGCGTCAGGAGAAGGAAGCAAGCTTGTAAAAGTTAGAGCCCGTGACCAACGCGTTCCAGAATTGGGTGACAAGTTTGCCTCCCGTCACGGACAAAAAGGAGTCATAGGGTTAATTGTTCCACAAGAGGACATGCCATTCACAGAAGACGGCATAGTCCCAGACATAATAGTCAATCCTCACGCTATTCCCTCAAGAATGACTATTGGACAATTCATCGAATCAATAGCTGGAAAAGTTGCCGCTGTGAGAGGAAAACCCGTCGACGGAACACCTTTCTCAAATGAAAGACCTGAAGAAATCAGAAAAGCCCTCATCAAGTTAGGATTAAGCCACACTGGAAGCGAAGTCTTTTACAACGGCGCAACAGGCGAAAAATTCGTTGCAGACATATTCGTCGGAATCGTGTACTATCAGAAACTGCATCACATGGTTGCTGACAAAATACACGCCAGAGCCAGAGGACAAGTGCAAATGCTGACAAGACAACCCACTGAAGGAAGAGCCAGGGGCGGAGGCTTAAGATTCGGTGAAATGGAACGCGACTGCCTAATCGGACACGGAGCCGCAATGCTTCTTAGAGACAGGTTACTGGAAGAATCAGACAAATACACACTCTACATATGCGAAAATTGCGGCCACATAGCCTACTACGACATGAAACAAAGAAAATACCTATGCAAACTCTGCGAAGACAAAGCCAAAATTTCGCCAGTGATAGTCTCCTATGCCTTTAAACTTCTCTTACAGGAATTGATGAGCCTTTGCGTGGCCCCCAAATTAAAACTTAAGGAGAAGGCATAACATGGCTGCAGAAGAAATAATCCATAAAGTCGTTGATGAAATTTATTTTGGTTTAATTTCACCCCAAGACATGCGCAAACTTTCAGTTGTGGAAATTCAAACACCAGACACTTACGATGAGGATGGGGCTCCAATTGCCGCTGGATTAATGGACGGTAGACTTGGAACCCTAGAACCCAGACAAAGATGCAGAACATGCGGCAACACAGCCATACGCTGTCCAGGCCACTTCGGTCACATTGAGCTTGCAGTTCCTATAATACACATTGAATTTACAAAAATAATATATGACCTTTTAAGGGCGACTTGCCGCAACTGTGGACGCATATTGCTTCCAGACGACACGATAAAAAAGGTTCGGGCCAGAATTGACAGATTTCGTCAACTTTTAGGCATGGTTCCGGATGAAGTTTACAAGGGTATTGTGCAAGAAACGAAAACGAAGCAATGTCCTCATTGCGGGGCGATTCAATATAAGATAATTTTTGAAAAGCCTACAAAGTTCAGCGAACAAGTTCCAGAAAGTGGTTCTGAACTGTTAACGCCAAGTATGGTTCGGGAAAAATTGGAACGCATACCAGACGAAGACCTTGAACTTTTAGGGTTTAATCCGAAAGCAGCACGCCCAGAATGGATGGTTCTGCAAGTCATGCCAGTCCCGCCAGTTTACGTTCGTCCTTCCATCACTTTGGAGTCAGGAATACGTTCAGAAGATGACCTAACTCATAAACTAGTGGACATAATCCGTATCAATCAGAGGCTAAAGGAAAACATGGATGCAGGAGCCCCAACACTCATAATCCAAGACCTATCAGAACTTCTCCAATATCATGTAACAACATATTTCAACAATGAAGCCTCGGGAATACCTCCAGCAAGACATCGCTCTGGAAGAGCCTTGAAAACACTCTCTCAGAGGTTAAAGGGAAAGGAAGGAAGATTCAGAAGCAACCTTTCGGGAAAAAGAGTTGACTTTTCAGCGCGCACTGTCATTTCTCCTGATCCGAACCTTGACATAAACGAGGTTGGCGTTCCGCTTGAGGTTGCCATGCGCTTGTCCATTCCCGAAAAAGTGACAGAGTGGAACATTGAAGAAATGCGGCAGCTCGTCGTGAACGGCCCTGAAAAATATCCAGGTTCTCTCTACATTATTAGGCCTGATGGTAAACGTATAAGACTTGAATTTGTCGTTGACAGACAGAAGATTGCTGAGGCTTTGGAGCCTGGTTTCATTGTGGAGAGGCATCTCAAAAACGGTGACATAGCCATCTTTAATCGTCAACCTTCACTTCACCGCATGTCAATAATGGCGCATTACGTACATGTTCTACCATACAAAACGTTTCGCTTACACCTATGTGTCTGTCCTCCCTATAACGCAGACTTCGACGGAGATGAAATGAACCTGCACATTCCGCAGAGCGAGGAGGCACGAACAGAAGCACTGTTGCTGATGCAAGTTCAAGACCAAATACTCTCCCCCAGATTCGGAGGTCCAATAATAGGTGCAATCCGAGACTTCATAACCGCTGCATACTTGTTCACACGGAAGACAAACTACTTAACAGAAGGCAGGGTCAACAGGTTGTTGATGGCGGCTGGGTATGAAGGACCATTGCCAGAACCAAAAATCAAGGAGCCGCAACCGCTTTGGACTGGAAAACAGATTTTCAGCCTCTTTTTGCCGAAGAACATGAATTACGTCTTGAAAGCAAACATTTGCCAAGGATGCGTGAAATGTGAAGAGGAAGAATGTAAGTATGATGCCTACGTGGTTGTAAAAAACGGCGAGCTTGTAAGTGGCGTCATAGATAGGCGTTCAATAGGTGCTGAACAATCTGAAAGTCTCCTCCACAGAATAATAAAGGATTATGGGGCACAAGCAGGGCGCGAATTTCTGAATAAAATAACTCGATTATTGAAACTTTTTGTAACAATGCGAGGCTTCACATACTCATATGAAGAGCTCGTTTTGTCTCCAACAGCTGAAAATAGGACAAAGAAAACGATGGAAAGGCTTCAGAATAAGGTAGATGAACTTATAGAAAGTTATCGTAAAGGCACCCTACCTAGGCTTCCTGGGCAAACTCTTGAAGAATCATTTGAAATCTATGTAATGAATGAGTTGGCAAAGGCAAGGGATGAATCTGGAAAAATAGCTGATGAAGATTTTACCCTCGAAAATGCTGGCATAGTCATGACGAGGACAGGTGCCAGAGGTTCAAGCCTAAACATCGGACAAATGAGCGCATGTGTAGGACAGCAGTCAGTGCGTGGAAAGAGAATACTTCGTGGATATCTTGATCGTGCGTTGCCGCATTTCAAGTCTGGCGACCCAAGCCCGAAAGCAAGGGGGTTCGTGTATTCATCCTATCAGAAGGGGCTTGATACAACTGAATTCTTCTTCCACGCGATGGGAGGCAGAGAAGGGCTCGTAGACACAGCCGTCAGAACGCAACAAAGTGGCTACATGCAAAGAAGATTGATCAACGCTCTTGAACACATCCGTTTAGAATATGATGGAACAGTCAGAAACTCTGCTGGAGACATAATCCAATTTAAATACGGTGAGGACGGCGTCGACCCGGCTAAAAGTGATCATGGAAAGGCTGTAAACGTGAGTCGGTTGACTGAGCAGATAAAAATCACAAAGGAGAAGGGCAGACCAGCATCACCTGAATACATCAAGAAACAATTGAAAGAAGTTGAAGATCAGCTTACACCCATTCTCATAGACGAACTTAAACAAAGTTCAGCCAAAGCAAAACTAAGCACTGCAGGCGTTGAAGAAGCGATCAAGTTAACTGTTGAACATTATAAACGCGCGTTAATGGAGCCAGGCGAAGCTGTAGGGATAGTTGCTGCCCAGTCAATAGGCGAACCAGGCACGCAGATGACCCTTAGAACATTCCACTACGCTGGAGTTAAAGAGCAGAACGTGACCTTGGGTTTGCCGCGGCTAATAGAGATTGTCGACGCTAGGAGAATTCCATCCACTCCCATTATGGCGATTTATCTAACTGAAGAGCACAAAAAAAGAAGAGAAGCCGCAGTAAAAGTTGCGCGTAACTTGATTTACACAACAATAGAGGACTTAGCGCAAGCAATTTACGAAGACCCAGTGCATGAGGAAATAGTAGTTAAACTTAACAAAACAATGATGGAAGATAGGGAAGTAACATTAAATGATCTTAAGGATAAGTTGCAGATACAGAATTGCACTATAAAAATAAAGGGCGATAGCATATACCTTAAGCCTAAAAAGGTCGACGCTCTGAAGAAATTGCTTGACAAGGTTCCGTCGTTCCACATTAAGGGCGTGTCTGGCATAAAACGTGTGCTGGTTACTGAGGAACATGGAGAATGGGTCATAAGGACAGACGGTTCAAACCTTCCTAAGGTACTAGAGGCTATTGGAGTGAATGCAGCGCGGACAACAACAAATAACGTTCATGAAATAGCTAAAACCCTTGGGATAGAAGCTGCTCGCAATGCGTTAGTGCATGAGGCTAAAGGAGTTTTGGAGGAGCAAGGGTTAGATGTTGACATCCGCCACGTTATGCTTGTTGCAGACATGATGACATCCACTGGCGAGGTGCAGCAAATAGGCAGACATGGCATAAGCGGTAAGAAATCAAGCGTTTTGGCCAGAGCTGCCTTCGAAATAACCGTTCCAAACATCGTAGACGCAGCAGTGAAAGGCGAAAGCGACCCGTTGGAAGGTGTAACAGAAAACGTGATAGTTGGGCAGTCAATACCGATTGGCACGGGATTAGTGGAATTGTTCATGTCGACGTTTGAATTGAAAGGTGAAAACAAGTGATAGACATGGATAAGGCAATTGCAACGGCTGCAAAAACAGGTAAAGTTTCTTTCGGCTCAAACTCTGCAATGCAAAACGCTAAAACAGGAAAGGCTAAGCTAATAATTTTGGCTACAAACTGTCCCAAGGAAATCCGAGAGGACATAGAGTACTATTGTGAACTCTCTAAAGTTCCATTAATAACATATAAGGGTTCATCAATAGATTTGGCTGCTGCCTGTGGAAAACCATTTATTGTTTCAGCGTTAAGTATAAGAGAGCCGGGTGATTCTGACATTCTTAAGTTAACGGAGAGCACAGAGCAAGAGGAGTCTGCGGAGGAAACGAATGACTAGCGGAATAAAATTTACAAGCACAGAAATGCGGTACATCGCATTGTTTGAAAGCATAACAGGCGCCAGCGTCAGAGATTGCATAATTGACGAGGAACAAGGACGCGTAATTTATGTCGTCAGCGAAGGACAGACAGGCGTAGCCATCGGAAGAGGCGGAAGAAACATTCGCACTTTGGAAAGGATGACAGGCAAAAAACATGAGATAATTGAGTATTCAGAGAACCCTGCTCAGTTTATTAAAAACGCGCTGAAACCAGCCTTTGTTAGAGAGGTTCGCATAACTGAAAGGCCTGATGGGAAATCAATAGCGGTTGTAGCTGTTAATCCAAGAGACAAGGGTGTAGCCATAGGAAAGAACGGAAAAAACGCCGAGCGCCTACGCTTTTTGGCTAAACGATACTTTCAAATACAAAACGTGAGCATAACGTAGATTTTAAAGGTGAAGGGAACATGGAGTCCTTCCTAAATCAGTTCTTAGGCAGTCCACTGCTGATTCTCACAGCCATAATCATCATTGACATCATAGTCTTAATCTACCACAAAATAAGAAAGTAACGCTTATGTTTCGGCTTTCAAAAGCAAATCTATAAGCGCCTTTTGATCCACTTCCGCCCGTGTTCTCCAGTCTAAGTATAATTGTTCGTTTTCGTCTTGTGTCAAATATCCATAGCGAATGTAACGGTCAATGTTTAACCCGACTTTCCATCCAGGCAGTTTTTCGCGTAGCATTTCTTCAATCTCTTTTCGCGGTGCTTTTCCTTTTTTGGATATTATGTATGCGATTGTTATGGCCAGTCCAGCGAGGTCGTCTATTCGCCACCCTATCATCTTGGTTTCTTTTGGTGTCAATTCGCCTCTCAATGTTATGCAGAATCTGGCTTTGTCAAGCTGCTCTAAAGTTGGTTTTTCAACGGATTTTTCTTCCTCAAAAACAGTTTTAACCTGCAAGTCCAGCGTTTTTAAGTAGTCGTCCAAGATTTTCAGAACCTTCGGGTAATCTGCGCCTAAGGCTTTGCGAAGTTCCCATCCCTTCACTCCTGGTTTTTTGTGTCTTCTGTAAAAGAGCATGTGGGTTGCCCTTTTGATTTTGCTTGCGTAATAGCCCTTTCTTTTGCTCACTCTAGCTCTCCCTTCTTCCATTTCATCCAATCTTCTGTCGTGATAGCTATGGGTATGGAAACCAATTGTTTTTTGCCAATTTTGGTCATCGGCTTTTCAAAGGGTTTGATAAAATTTTCTTCTTCTAACGGATAGATTTCCAATGTTGCATAGCCATAAGTGACCAAAAAACTTGTCATGAAGGCTTTCTGCACAGTTTCCTCATAGGTTTCGGCTCCAACGAAATCCCAGTAGCGAATTTTTCCATTTTCGCCTTTCTTCTTAACTTGGATTTTCAACTCTTGCCAAAATTTCTCTAACTCTTCAGAAAAAGCCTTATCTTGCAAAATTCTCTGCCTGACAAGCTCTTCCCGCGTTGCAATACCAGTCTCAATTTCTGCGGGACGAAATTCCTTCCATCTTTCCTTCAGTGGCAACAAGCCTTCCCAATATCTGGTGGCTTCCGCGAGGCTGTGCAGCGAAATCTGTTCTAACTCAATTATTGGATGCCAAGCATTAAGAAATATTTCAACGATTTCCTCAGCGGCTACACGTGTGAGTTTCTCCTCCAGAAGAAATGGATCTGTGTAAAGTGAAGTTGAGCGGTGTTTAACCCATTCACTTTGAAGCTTTATAACCGAGGCTAAGCGATGTATTGTCTCAGCGTCCAGGCATAGGTCTTCAGGAATTTCCCATTCTGGAAAATACTCCTTAATCGTGCTGATAATCTCGTCAACATCCAATAAAAATGGGTCAAGTGAACGGTCCTCAACAGATTTGCACATGTCAATTATGCGCTGAAGCTTTTCCTTACCAACTTTTATCCGCTCTCTCTTAGACTGCATTAGGCAGAGACCTCTCTAATTATGGACTTTCCCTCAACGTTTTGAACTGTAATAATGTTTGCCTCTTCCTCTGCAAATGTCACTTGACTCGGTGTAATCACGATGTATTGGGCGTTTGCATCCTTGACCATTGAAACAAGCATTTTCGCGATCACTTCACGGTTTTTCGGGTCCATGTGAATGTCATACTCATCAACCGCACGGAATGGCGAACGAACATGCTTCTGCAAGGCTAAGAGAAAACTCATTGTTGACATTGTCCTTTCTCCACCGCTCTGCGTGTAGGCATCCAGTGGAACAGGTTTTCCGCCCTTAAAGCCTACGAGAATTTCTAATCCAGCAGCCTCCATGTCCTGTTCATTAACAAGTCTAACTTCTCCAACAGCTTGGGCTTGAGCTAAAATCTTTTGATATTCCAAGTTTACGCGGTCTAAGAGGCTCTGAATCACGGTTCGCCAAGCCTGCATCCGCACTTTAACTTCTTCTAAAGCTTTCTCACGGTTCTCGGCAACCAACTGCGCTTTTTCCTTCAGCTCCAAATAGAGTTTTGAGTAGGATTCATACATGCGTTCTATGTCCTCTGAAACATCGGAAAGCGCCGCCAAATGTCCATCCGTAACGCGGATTTCATCGAGGATTTCGCCTGTATCTTTTATAGCAGCAATTCTAGGTCCAGTCTCCTCTGCTTTTCTGGTTGCCTCCTCCAAGTGTGCCTTTGCATTTTTCAGTTCATTTTCAAGCCTTTCCAGATCGGATGTCAAGTTTTCTCTACGATATTGTAGCAACGCCAATTTAATTCGGCTGTCTAAAATTTGGTTGCTAACTTTGTCTGTCTCTTCTTCCAAGTTTTCGGTTTTTATTTTATTTTCATCTATTTCATTGTTTAATTTTGAAAGTTGCTGGCTAGAGTTTTGAATCAACTCCTTTATGTTTTCACTTCTTAGAAATTTAAACCGTGTTAACGAGGTTTCTTCTTGGAGTTGACTAACTTGGAAATGCGGATTTTTCAATGCTGTTATTTCTTCTAGCAGCTGTTCACAGATTGAAACTGTTAGCTCACTTCTGGCTTTTTCTCGTTCAAGATTTAGGCGTTCGTCAAAAAATGTTTTCTGCTCGTTTTTCAGCTTTTCAAGCTCGTTCTGCTGAATCTGCAAGTGCTCCTTTACAGTTTTAGTCTCTTCTTCAATTTGATTAACAATATCTTGCTCCTTCTTCCTTTCAGCTTCCAAATCTCTAACTATTTCCTCTCTTCGGGCAACTTCCGCCCAAACAATCTCTCTCTCTAAAAATCTTCTCTTAGTTAGTAGCTGCTTTTTCTCTTGATATCTATCGTACTGCTCTCTCCAATAATTAAGCGTCTGTTCGGCTGACTCTAAAAGCTTGCCTATGGATTCTTCTTGGCTTAGAATTCGCGTCAATTTTTTCTGAGCTTGCAGTACGTTTTCGCGGTATGGTTCAAGTCCAACAGCCGCCTCAACCATCCGCAACTTTTCTTGCAAAGAAAGAACTGTAAACTGTTCAACCATGTTTTGATGCATGATAATGAGCATGTTATCCGGGTCCACGCCAAATCTGGATAAGAGCCTTTCAACATCCTGTTTTGTGGCAGCTCGGTTTTCAAGATCAAACCAGTACTGTCTATCTCGACGCAAGACACGCGTAAGAAAAATCTGATCTTTGTTAAATTTTGGGGCGGGTCTCTTGTCACCCTTTTTTGTGTTGTCTAAAATTAGCGTTACGCGAGCTTGGTCTTTCCCCCAACGTATCAAGTCGCTAAGCTTCTTAGACCGCTCCGTGTAAGATTGTCCTAGGGCTACTGAAATTGCCAACAAAAGCGATGATTTCCCTGAGCCATTGGGTCCGCAAACGACGTTTACGCCGCGTTTAAAGGGTACCCTAGCATACTCGTAGCTCATGAAGTTTTCTAGGATTACCTCTTGAATCAGCATTGGGGTTAGCTGCCTCTTTAGTGGTAGATAATAGAGGTGAAAATCCCCTATTAAAGCAATTAGGCAAGGTTTCACTCAAAGCCGTAAGTAGGCACACAAAAGTTTTACACGTAAATTTACAGAATTAAGCAAGGAATAAATGGAAAGAGATTATCAAATGTAGTGGGCTTTGCACTTTTGAATATAGCTTCTTTTCGCTAGTTGTCTAGTGTTTACCAGAAAATTACCATTGTGCCTATGGGAGTGCCGTAGCGTGTGACTGTGAAGCTTGTGGCGCCTTGGGGAATTGTTACGAAACCATTGCTGTCAGGTGATTTCTGTTCACCAGTATTGAATCTAACCGTCACTCCAGTTAAGTTTGTGATGTATGTTCCGCTTTTGCCATAGTTTCCGCTCACCCACCACTGGTCTATCATGTCTATTTTCCTGTCTGGGTTAATATCCGCCATGTAATCCCAGCCTATGCCTCCTTCATTAATTCCGAATTTTGTGATGATAAACCACAAGTCTAACATGTCCACTTTTCCGTCTGGGTAAGCCGTTATTGTGGGATAGGGTGATGTGCCGCCAGTTTGGTCTCCAACGAGATTCGAGTTGTTAAACAGCATTTCGATTTTAAGAAGGTCTGTCGCAATGTTTGGCACATAGAAGTATCCATCTGTTAAAGTTTTCATTGCCGGCGTACCGAAGTGTGCCTTCAACGTGTGGTTGGAATCCATTGTGACATTTATTGGATTACTAAAGACTATAGCCCCGTCAAGATTCCAAGAGTAGAAAAGGTAAAGCGGGTCCGGAATAGCCGTGACAATCGCAGCTTTGCCATACCTGTAAGTGTGGTTTCCCGGTGGCGGGTCTGTTGTCCCGCCGGAAGAGGCAGATATAACTAACGTTCGAATGTCCAAGGGATATATTCCACAGTTTTGTTGTATGGTTTGATTGCAGCTTTCGCACCAAGAATACGTAGTAAAGGAACAAGGCACATCAGCCCAAACCCACCAAAGAGCATCTTCCCATATAAAGTATTGGGGATGGTTTGTTAGAGAAGCCATAGAACAATGAGGAGGACAGTAATGATCATCTGCATAGTAGAGGTGGCTGACCTCATGCTGCACCAGATTATCATCAGCCCAGTAGACTTGCCATTTCAAGAGAACGAAGACTCTTCCTTGGTCTAAAGTGCTAGGCGCTGGAGCTATTCCTGCGGTTGGGTCTCCAGGCGTCGCTTGAGCTGTTATGCCAATGATAGCATCAACATAATTGCTCCACCATTCACCCTCATACCATGTGCGGAGATACTGCTTTGTGTCTGCTTCCAATTCATTCCAAAGGTCGTACATTGAATTCTTGCTGTCGTCGGTATCCCACTCTAGAAATCCAAGAATGCGAATGTCTATTCCAAAATTCGCAGCTAATGCATTATCCCCGCGTTCTAATTGAAACTCAGCCCATTGTGCCCAAGTGCACCATTCAGGACCGATGATGGTTGGTCTAAGACGAAGTTCTGGTCTTTCTTCTTCGTCTCCAAAAACTAGAACGTATAATGGATGATTCCCCTCCTCACCCAACGGGTTTACTTGGCTATATGGATTTGTCGTATTTAGATAATCTTTAGTGGTGTAGTTTTCTGGCATTGGTTCACGTGGGATATCCTCTGATAACCCGTAATCGACATATAAGTCATCATTTGCAGTTGCTGAAACTTTTGAGATGCTCGGGACACTTGGAAAAGTCAGAGTTAACAGTAAAAGTATTAGTACGCACAACATTATTCTTTCCATTCTTTTTCCTCCATTTAAGAAATAGGGTTCCGGTGAAGATCCAGCCTGCTCCTAAAGCTGCTCCTATAGGAATCTGCCACTGCTTGACGCTTTCTGGTAATCCAAGATCCATCCAAAGTGGCGAAACTTGATAGAACTTGTCTTTGTGTAGGAATACTGGCTGGTTCTCTTGCAATGGGAAAGGTTCTTTTTCTCGGTCAACTACGATATGCAGCCAAGAACTATTCTCTGCATACTCTATTACGTGAACTATTCCTAGTTGCTCTGATGTGTACCACTCGGTTGGCGGCGTATCTCCTTCATACTTAACTGCTGCATAGCCAACATAGGGTGGATAAGGATAAGAATTAGTATTGGCATATACTACTGCAAAAACGTAAATCGCCGTAAATATCATCATCACCACTATTAAAGCCGCTTTCACTACTCCTTTCGTTCTTTCTCACCTACGCTTTGTTCTCTTTCTGTCCTTCAATTGGGCTAGGCGGTGACACACCTCAAACACAACCACCTTTACCCCCAACCATTTAACCTATTGTCATTTTGAAAACATAAAACTTTTGGTGTTATCTTCTATTCTATATGAAACGCATAGAATTTTCCGCCATTTCATCCAAAATTCAATGCTTACGCATATCTCTCCAACAACCCCACTTCAAAGTGAGTTAATCTTAAATCTCACGGAAATACCACATACTAAAGATTAGGTGGCTAAACCATGGTTGTTGCTGGTAAAATCTTTAGGCTTTCAGAACCGCTCAGCATAGCCGAAATCGCTTCGAGGCTTGAAGGTTATCGCAATGAAGAATCTTACGAAGAAGGCGACTACAAATTTACGCTTCTGACTGAGGTTGTTGGGCTTCTGCCGAAAGAAAACACGCTTCGAGGTGTTTATTCCCATGATTATGTTGTTCACGTGTTTCACAGAGGCAAGGTTGCGCCATTACCACGCACAGTTGAAGCTCTCTTCAGTTTTGCTCAACGGGAAAGCGCAACATTTTTAACAGTCGTAGAAAAGAAGCGGTTAGCCAATTTCATTGCTAACAAACTGAGCGAAATTCTGTTTGAAAAAATGGGCGGCGTACTAGAAGCCAAAATCCCTCCAGAAACCCTGAGAGAGTTTCACCTGAAAAATCCAGAAGACACAAAAATAACCTTCTTCGATAACGTTGACATTCCAAACGTGAACAAGCTTTCGCTTTATGGGCCTGACTTGATTAATACTTCGCTTTTCGAGGATTATTGTACGCATGGCGATTTGTGGTATGTGGTTGCAAGGTCTAAGGATTTCGGCTATGTGGTGGGAGTAACAAGAGACGCTTCAGTAACTATATTCAATTTGACGGATAAGGAAAGGTATTTGGAATACGTGACGAAGGAAGTATACCCGCTAATCTTGTCATAGTTGCATGTCGTCAGGTAGACTAGAATGGTTGCCGCTGTCAAAGGTTTGTGGAACATTGTTTTGAGTGGTTATCCCAGATCAGGTAAAACCATGCTTGCCAGAAGGTTGGTTGCTGACAACCAATTTTTTGCGAGAATAGGCGTAGACGAGCTGAGGGAAATGTTTTTTTATGAAGCCTACCCGTGCCGCGATGAATTTCTGATATATTCTATGATTGCTGAGATGCGGGATGATCTGCTCAAAAATGGTTACAACATTGTAATAGATTCAACAGCTCCAGACAACGTCACACGCCAGTTCTTACTGACAACAAAAGCCAAGCCTGTCAATCGGTTACTCGTGGCGTTTAATGTTGATAAGAATCTTCTTATTGAAAGAAATATTGAAAAGTTTGCTGATGCACATCCGGTCTTCGCGTATGACAAGCGTTGGGAAGAACCGAAAGGCGGTATTCCAGTTTTCAAGTTTAAAAGTAACAACATGAGAGAATTTGAAGCCTATTATGCTCGTCTAAAGGAACTGTTGGAAAGCGAAACACATCCTTTCAGACCTGAATTTCATCCAGCACTCTTGCCTCTAAAAGAAATCAGGAAAACTCTTGAGAACTTCTTGAAGAAACGCTCCCCTTAAGTGAGCAGCCATTCTGCGAGTTCATCCGTCAGCAGCGTTTTCCAATTCAATTTAAGAAACCTTTTTCTAAATATGAGGTTATTCAAGTTGTCAGATTTTTGTCTTTCTCAAGTTTTTTATGCTCAAGATTACAAAGACTATTCGAGCGGAGAATACAAGTTTGGAAGCCTATATTTTCGTGAATGCGGAGCCGGGCATGATCTGGCAGGTGGCAGAAGCCATGCTCAAAATCGAAGGCGTTAAGATGGCGCATGCTGTAACGGGGCAATTTGACGCTGTAGCCTACATGGAGTTCTTAAAGATGGAGGATCTTGGGAAAATAATTGAAAAAATTCAGCATCTTAAGGGTGTGCGCCGAACCCAGACATTGATAGCCGTTCCGCCTACAATCAGAAAATAAGCCTTTCAGATTGGAAAACTGTATCGCTAGTGCGTTCTTGTTTAGGTGACAGCCTAAAAGAAAACGCGATAATGTTAGTGGTTTAGCATTGATTGGGTAAGTGCATGTTTCGTATGTATAAAATTTTATAACCACATGCTCTCTAATACTCTTCAACACTCCTGCGGAGACAGATTACCGTGAAAAGAACGTATATGCGTCCTTGGAAATTTTTGATGGCTATTTACATCATAGCAGTTTTTGTGTTGGTTTTTGCTTCTTACAAAATGGTTTTGGTGTTTTCTGGTCCTCCGCCAACTGGAGATTGGGTTGTGACAGGGACTGAAAGTTACTATGATGAAGTTATCGTGTTGAATGGGAACTTGGTTGTTGAGGATGGTGGAAGCTTAACCTTTAGAAACGTCACCTTACAATTGAACTGTACTTCTGACACTCATTGCAATATTACGATTCAAACTGGCGGAGAGTTCTACGTGTTAGAAGGTTCCGTAATCACTTCTGTTGACTCAGTAAATGGATACTCATTTACTGTCTGGCCTAACTCCAACTTCAGAATGAGTTACAGCGAACTTCACTATTGTGGATGGGACCCCTCTGGATGGCATCTGATGGGACTATACATTCTTTCAGATGACGCAGTGGTCGAAAATTGCATAATATCTAACAATAATTTCTTTGGCATCTCCCTTGAAAGTAGTGCAGTTATCCGAAACAACAACATAACCGAGAACAAGGGGGGATCAGGCATAGATTGCGGAGGTGAAAATATTAACCCATCGATTTACAATAATTACATATCATGGAACAATGAATCCGGCATTTCTCTTAGTTATTCTAACGCAACCATACAAAACAATGTTATATCATTTAATGATGGGGCTATTCAATTAGACAATTCTAATCCAACCATTGAAGGAAACTTTTTTCAAACAACAGCCACGGTATGAGTTGTAGATTTTCTAGTGGAGGCATTCGAGGCAACACATTTACAAACAGTGGAGATAGCATTGGTCTTTATTGGTCCAGTCCAATTATTCAAGGAAACATCATAACAACTAACACAGGAACTGGAGTCTGGTGCGTGAATCATTCCAATCCGGCAATACAAGGCAACATTATAACATTCAATGGTGGATATGGCATTGGCTGCAATTATGGATCTCAGCCAGAAATCCATCAAAACGACGTCTATGGGCAGAACAATTATGGTCTTTGCAATGAAGACGAGAGCGTAACTGTAAATGCTACCTACAACTATTGGGGCAGTGAAAGTGGGCCAGCTCTAGGTTTTGCAGACGCAGTCGATCCGGAGGAAGTTAATGGAAGTGTCCTCTTCAATCCATGGTTAACCGAATCAATCATCGTGGCAGAAATTGCAAATCCGCTTCAAGGCGAAACAGTTTCATCAACAGTTAAAATCTCCGTCAACGCACGCGCCAAAAATGGAGTTTCCATGGTGGAATTCTATATAGATCTCCAAGTGAAATATACTGACTTTGATTCGCCCTATGAATGGGATTGGGATACAACACAATACGCTGAGACATCACATGAAATAATGGTCAAAGTAATAGACAATTTCGGTGCATTCGCAGCCCATGCATTCAGAACAGTTTTTGTTGACAACACAGCGCCAACAGTTTCTATTAAAGAGCCACTATCTGGAAACATGTATCGTGGAACGGTAACAATAAGCGTGAACGTAACCGACAACAGAGAACTGGGCAATGTTCATTTGAGAGTTGATAACACCGGATTGCGGGTTATGGTCTACAACTCTACAGATTATCTCTGGGAATATGACTTGGATACAACAACCCTCTCCGACGGACAACATACCTTGATGGTTCTGGCAGTGGACAAAGCGAGTAACCTGGGTATCACTTCCATCACTGTTCTTACTGACAACAATCCTCCAACATTGACAATTCAAAGCCCAACAAGCGGCATGACAGTGGGCTTAACACTAATCGTAAGCGTCCAAGCAAACGACGTATCAAACATATCGCGAATTGAATTCTACCTTCAAGATGTGCTAGTATACACTGTCTACAATATGCCTTACCAGTGGTCATGGGACACAACCAAATATCCAAACGGAGACCACACCATAACAGTAAAAGCCTACGACACCGCTGGAAACGTGAAAACAAGCGGAACCACAGTGACAGTAAAAAATGTAGAACTTCCATGGTGGCAAGTACACTTTTGGACAATAATACAAGTAGCGGTAGCTGTAGGCGGTTTGATATTAGCTGTACTCACGTACATAACGAGGAAGAAAGAAGGAAAGAAAAAAAGAGGAAGACTAAATCCAGAAAAATTCAAATTAGTCCAATCCAACTGCCAACGGTTTCTCCAAAATAAGCTAGAATTGCGAACACCATGAGCCTAGGCAAAAAGCTCAAGATTAAAAAAATGTCTAGGCGCGTTTTTAACACTCCGCAGACCAACGCGAGGAGCTCCACTGGCAAGAATGGGACTAACCCAAAAATTGTGTATAGAACCCAACCCCACCTACCCCATAAACGCATAAATTCATCAAGCTTTTCAGCCGAGACATTCCTCATAATGTAAGGTCTTCCCAGACGGTAAGCCAAACCATAGTTAACACTCATTCCAATCGTAAATCCGGCGGTAGCAACTAAAATTAGAGGTATCGGATGCACTCCGAAAAGAGCTGCCGCCACCACCAAAGCTGGGCTTCCCAAAGGCACAAGCGTTCCAGCCAAAATAGTCGCCAAAAAAACGCCAATAAGCCCATACTCCAAAACAAAAGCCTCTATATCAAAGAATAACTGTGCATTGCCAATGTTTAAAATTTTTAAAATAAGAATTATTGCCAAGCCTATAGCCGCTAAAATGATTCCCAATTTTATGGAAGATTTCACTAACGAAGCCTTGAGCAAATCTGAAAACTTTTCATTCTTGTTTTTCCGTTCACCCAAAGATATTTCAGACTTCCTTACGTTTGTTTTTAAATTGCGAATATGGTAAAGGCTAATATTCGATTCCTTTTCTGGCTTCGTAGCCCTTTTTAAATGGGTGTTTAACTTCCCTCATTTCAGTAACTAAATCAGCGTTTTCAATGACTTGGCTCGGCGCGTAACGTCCAGTTAAAACAAGCTCAACATGTTTCGGCTTGCGCTTTATTAGTTCCAGAACTTTTTCAAGGCTTATGAGCTTGAGGTTTAAGGCCACGTTAATCTCGTCTAAAATAACTATGTCATATTCTCCGCTTTCAACAACTTCTTTTGCCAGTTGAAAAGCCTCCTCAGCAAACTTGATATCCTCTTTCTCCGGAGGCATAGTGGTTACGAATTTTCCTCTCCCAAAAGCCTTCAACGTAAGGTTCGGAAGCTTATCCACAAGATACAGTTCGCCATAATCAAAGCCGCCCTTAATGAACTGGACTATGTAAACCTTTAATCCTCTTCCTATGGCTCTCAGGGCGAGACCGAAAGCTGCTGAACTCTTTCCCTTCCCATTTCCAGTGTAAACCTGAACGAGTCCCTTTTCAAGTTTAGGCATCAATCAGCCTTCTTAAATTTTCCACGCAGAAGTTTTTCAGCTGCAGAGGCTGGGTCTATTTCCCTTTCAACAATTTTTTGCAGAAGCTCCTCAAACTTTTCTTCTCTCTTTAATTTCTCTATTATCGTGCTTGTCACTTTCTCCTTTATTGCCTCGACAAGTTCGATTTCTGCTTTTCCCAAGCTTCTCTTGCGTCCTATCTCTTTTTCTAGAAAGAGTTTGTGCTCCTCTATTTTTTCGACGAGTTGGGGTACTCCTTCTCCTGTTAGGGCTGTTGTTTTTAGGATGGGCGGTTTCCACGCGGTTTCTTTGTTGTTTAATTGCAGTATTGCCTGAATGTCCATTACGGCTTTGTCAGCGTTTTCCCTATCAGCCTTGTTCACGACGAAAATGTCAGCTATCTCCATTAATCCAGCTTTTATGGCTTGGATTTCATCTCCCAAACCTGGAGCATGAATTACGACTGTTGTTTGTGCCACCTTTATTATCTCCACCTCGGATTGTCCAGCGCCAACTGTTTCAACTAGAATTATGTCTTTTCCTGCGGCATCCAAAACTTTGACCGCGTCTTTCGTTGCCTTAGCTATTCCTCCAGAATAGTTGCGGGTAGCCATGCTACGTATGAAAACGTCCGGGTCAGTGCTTAACTCTTGCATGCGGATTCTGTCACCTAAGAAGGCGCCGCCTGTGAATGGGCTCGTGGGGTCTACAGCTACAACGCCTACTGTTTTGTTTTTCCGCCTATATTCCCGTACAATTTTTTCGATGAGAGTGCTCTTTCCAGAACCGCCAGGTCCAGTTAACCCTATTATGTGAGCTTTTCCAGTTTGAGGATAAATTAAGGCGATTAGTTCTTTAGCTTCTGCAGTGTTATTTTCGATGATGGTTATGGCTCTCGCTATGCTTCTACGGTCTCCAGACAGCACGCCATGCGCTATTTCTTCAGCTTTTCTCAAAGTTTGCACATCTTTGACGGTCAAGCTTTTTTAGGAATTTTTTCCTGCACATATTGTATTATTGTTTCTGTTGGGGTTCCAGGTCCGAAGATTTCTTTTATTCCCAACTTTTTCATTTCAAGTACGTCTTCTTCTGGAATTATTCCTCCCGCGAAGACTGTTAAGTCTGTTAAGCCTTTTTCCTTTAGAAGTTCCATTATTCTTGGGAATAATGTCTTGTGGGCGCCTGATAAGATGCTTAAGCCTATTACGTCCACGTCTTCTTGAAGAGCCGTTTCAGCTATCTGTTCAGGAGTCTGCCTTAGACCCGTGTATATTACTTCCATTCCAGCGTCTCTCAAGGCTCTTGCCACCACTTTTGCTCCTCTGTCGTGGCTGTCAAGACCTGGCTTTGCAATTAAGACTCTAATTTTTCTTTTGCCTTGCATTTTGTTTCGCTCCTTTTTAAATTACAATTAATTCTTTATATTCTCCGTAAACTTTTCGCAACACATCGTTTATTTCGCCTAGCGTTGCGTAGGCTTTTACTGCTTCAATTATGATTGGCATTAGATTCTCATCCTTTTCCGCTGTGTAGTGGAGTTTTTCAAGGGCTTCTTTCACTTTTCTGTTGTCGCGTTCCCTTTTCAGTTTTTGCAATCTTGCAACTTGTTCTTTTTCAACCTTTGGATCCACTCGCAGAAGCTTTATTGGGCATTCTTCCTCTTCGATTATGTACTCGTTGCAGCCAACTATTATCCGTTTTTTCTCGTCTACTTCTCGTTGATATCTGTAGGCGCTGTCAGCGATTTCTTTTTGTAAGAATCCCTTTTCTATTGCTGCTATGGCTCCGCCCATTTCGTCTATTCTCCGTATGTACTCCATTGCTTTTTCTTCCATTTCGTTTGTTAAGGCTTCAACATAATATGAGCCTGCCATTGGATCTGCAGTGTTTGCTGCTCCGCTTTCGTAGGCTATTATCTGCTGTGTTCTCAAGGCGACTGTTACAGCTTCTTCTGTTGGCAAGCATAAGGCTTCGTCAAAAGAGTTTGTGTGCAACGATTGGGTTCCGCCTAAAACCGCTGCAAGGGCTTGGATTGTCGTGCGTACTATGTTATTTAGTGGTTGCTGAGCCGTAAGCGTACATCCTGATGTTTGAACGTGCATGCGCATCCACATGGACCTTGGATTTTTAGCTTTGAACCGTTCCTTCATTATTTTTGCCCATAATCTGCGAGCTGCTCTGAACTTTGCTATCTCCTCGAAGAAGTCGCTGTGGGATGCAAAGAAGAAAGACAAGCGATGCGCAAAATCATCCACCTTCAATCCTCTTTCAAGAGTGGATTCCACATAGGCTATTCCATCATAAAGCGTAAAAGCTAATTCTTGAAGGGCTGTGGCGCCTGCTTCGCGGATGTGATATCCGCTTATGCTTACGGGGTTCCATTTGGGCAAGTGTCTGGCACAATACTCTATTATGTCTGTTGTGAGCTTCACTGAAGGCTTAGGCGGGAATATGCATAGTTTCTGGGCGAAAAATTCTTTCAAATTGTCGTTCTGTGTTGTTCCGCCGATTTTTTCTCTGGGCACGCCTTGTTTGTCTCCTACGGCAACGTACATTGCTAGAAGCATTGGTGCAGGACCGTTTATTGTCATGGAAGTTGTGACTTGGTCTAAGGGTATCCCGTCAAATAGGGTTTCCATATCCTTAAGCGATGAGATGGCTACTCCGCACACGCCAACTTCGCCTCTTGCCATCGGATGGTCTGAATCGTAACCCATTATCGTTGGATAATCAAAAGCCGTGCTTAGACCCGACTCGCCCTCCTTCAACAAGTATTTAAAACGTCGGTTTGTGTCCGCGGCTGTTCCGAAACCTGCAAACATCCGCATAGTCCACAAGCGTCCACGGTACATAGTTGAATGCACACCACGAGTGAAAGGATACTCGCCTGGAAAACCCAAGTCTCGCATGTAATCTAGATTTTTGATGTCTTCTGGTGTGTAAACGCGTTTTATGAGCATATTCGAATGATTTCGAAATTCGCTTTTGCATTCTGGGCATTGCTTTGTCCATTTCGGCAATGTTGTCTTTTCCCAACGTTCACGTTCACGCTTCACTTCCTCAATTTTTTCTTTATCAAACATTACTGTGCCTTGCCTCCATTTATCAGAGCATTTAGTGTTTGACTGACATATGGGTATCGAACCTAAAAAGATATTTTCTTATCGGTCAAAAAGATTTTAGTCTCCCATCGAAATTGAACCTTTGCTTCGGGGAACTTGGAGGTTTAACTGAGCCGAGCATTTTTCCTTCTTTGGTTAAATATTTTAGGAAAGAACCACATATTTAGTTTCAAGTCTGTGTGAGCTACATGTCTCCAAGTAGCGAAAGTGTAAAATTGGATGTTCCCTTGGTGCATTCTCAGGCTCAATATTGCCATATAGACAGTCTTGCGATGATTTTGCTGAGACTCGGCGACGAGTATGATGCTTGGTATATGGGATGTGCGTCTGGACAGTTCTTCGGATTGGGCTACTTTCCAAAGCCCAACTTCATTAAGCTAAGCTTCGGTAATTACCCATTAGATTGCCTTTTGACCTTTCTCGAAGAACATGGCTACTCCTATCGGTATGATGAAGGAAAGAGCTGGGAAGGAGCCTTTACAACCTTGAAGGAATTCTTGAAAAATGACATACCGGTGCTTGTTATATCGCATATGGGATGGCTGAGCTACAACAAAGAGTATGAAATAATGAGACATGTTGGCGGAGTGGTTGATCATTACGTAGTAGTTACTGGCTTTAGAGATGATGAGGTTGTATATGTTAATGATCCTCACCCAGATTGGCACAGAAAGGACGCAGAACTTCTTGTTTCTGACCTAAAAATCGGGTGGATGGAAAAGCTCGAGGAAATCCAGTCGATGCGGTGTCCGATGCTCGTGGTAATTGGGAGGAAAACCAAACCAGAGTCAAAGAAGATTCTGAGGAAAGCCCTCGACAGAGCATTAAAGAACCTAAACACTAGACGCGGATCTCGTGGAATAGCAGCGCTAAAAACGGCAAGTAAAAAATCCCAGAGCTTATGAGAAAAAACGACCCTTCAATAAATAACACTCTAGGTGAATGGGCATACTTCACGTTTAGAGTGGCAGAAAACAACCGTAAAGACATAGCAAAGTTCCTGTCGCATACGGCTGGCGAACTGAATCTTGAAAAACTAAGAGAGGCAGCAAGCTGGATGGTTAATGCTTCAGAGTGTTACTCAAATCTTCGACAAGTTTTCAAAGAAACGTTAGAAAGCGGAGCACAAACATCTCAAACTGCCGATGACGTGGGCGTTCAGCTGTCTCGAGCATACGAATATGAAAAGAGTTGTGTAAAATTAGTGAACGCAGCTTTGCATAGAACATTATAAGACTGCTTGTTGAGTTTAAGAAAAAGGGTGGAGTTAGGTTTATTTTGTTGGTTTAAAGCATTTTATGTCGTTTATTGAGGCTTTTCGTTCTTTTGGCGGCTTGAAGGCGACTTCAACGTTCATGCCAATGCTTACCGTGTCTGTTCCTTCTATCTTGTGTATTATTCCGCCGTGAGTTCCTTCAAACTTTACAAGCGCGTATATGACTGGTTTTTGCAGTTTTGAACCATCAATGTCTATTGTGGCTACCGTGAAGGTGTGGACTACGCCTTTTTTGCCCACGTCAACCCATTCCTCAAGCTCTGCAAAGCACTTTTCACAGTACATTCTCGGCGGAACGAAGACCACGCCGCAGCGAGAACATTTAGCACCCATTATCCTTCCTTTTTTTAACTCTTTGAAGAAACGTTCACCTGCAACACCCAACGTATAAACGTAGTCTGCTTCCATGTCGCCAATCCAGTGACGCGCATTAAACGGATTTGTTATCTTTTCCAAACTCATTGCTATGCCTCCTTTACTGGTTTGAAGTATTTTATGTCGGTGATTGCGCCTGTTCGCTCTTTTGGTGGCTTCCAGACAGCTTTGACCTTCATTCCAATTTTGACCTTTTTCCAGTCTGCGACTTCCTCGATTCTGTGGATTATCCCCATGCCTTCAGATGCGCCGTCCAAGTTTATTATTGCAACAATTATCGGCTCTTTCAACCTAGACGCGTCTGCTGCTAGAAACGAAACTGAAAACGTGTTGACTACACCCGTGTCTTTCGCATAAGTCCAGCCGTCTGTTGGCTTATAGCATTTCTCGCAGTATATTCTCGGAGGAACCATGATGCGTCCACATTTGTTGCATGTTGTCGCAATTATCTTTCCATTCTTCAGTTCGTCAAGAAATCTGCTAATCGCTATGCCAGCGCTCCACGCAAATTTTGCTTTTGGTCTAAACTTTTCGGTTGGAACCCGCCCTTCCTTAACGGCTTTGGTTTCAAGCTCTTCGCACTGATAACGCTTAATTTTCACGCTCATCTTTCCACTCCTCCTCTATCGTCTTAGTACGATTACTGAGCCGTACTGCATTAGGTCGCCCCATGCTTGAGCCACGCCTGTTCTCGGGTCGCCTGGAATCTGTCTTTTTCCCGCTTCACCACGCAACTGCCAAAAGATTTCGCTAACCTTCATTAATCCCGCGGCCGCTATGGGATTACCGCAGCCTAACAATCCACCTGAGGGGCATGTTGGCAGGTCACCGTCTCTTTGAGTCACGCCTTCTTTGGTGAGTTTCGGTGCTTCTCCTTTCTTGCACAGTAACAAGCCTTCCATGTGGTGTAGCTCTTTATAGTCGAACGGGTCATAAGGCTCCGCCAAGTCAATCTCTTTTGGTGGATTTTTGATTCCCGCCATTTTGTATGCCATTCGGGCTGCGCATTCCACGTAGTCCGGATAGTAAAGATCTCGATTTGTCCATTGTGTAGAATCAATACACCAGCCTACGCCATCGATCCAAACGGGGTTGTCTGTAACCTCTTTCGCAACATCCTCTGACGCCAGCACAACGGCTGTTGCACCATCGCTTGTGGGGCTAATGTCTAAACGTTGAACCGGCCAAGCCATAATTTCTGAGTTCAACACGTCTTCAACTGTTATTTTCGCACCTAACTGGGCAATCGGGTTATCAAGAGCGTTACGCTTGTTTTTAACTGAAACGAGGGCTATATCTTCTTTCTTTATGTTGTGCTTGTGCATGTAGCGGTTCATTTCTAACGCGAATATCCAGACGAGGTTCATGCCTACTGGGCGTTCAAGAATTGGGTCGAATATCGTTGTGAAGGCGAACTGCGGATGCGGATAGCACGAGGACATTTTCTCTTCGGCAACGACGAGGCATGTGTCAAACTGTCCGGAAGCGACATGCCACCAACCCGCAAGTGGAGCAAAGACTCCTGTTCCGCCGCCAACGAAAAACCGGGTGTATGGTTTATGATAGGCTCCTGCTCCATCAGCCAAATATTCGCCTTTCATGTGGACTCCGTCGAAGGCGTCTGGCGCTGTTCCCATCACAACGCTTTTTATGTCTCGCAAATCTAATCCAGCAGCGTCAAGCGCCATCTTCGAGGCTTCGTAGGAAAGCTCTTTACCCGTCTCTTTTAGGTTTCTTCTGAATAGAGTTATGCCGGCTCCAACGATTGCAACTCTTTTCTTTCCAAACATCTTACATCTCACCTCATTTAACATTGGTCAAGACTGCCACAGCCCCTGTTGCTGTTGGGATTCCACGCCAAGTGTGAGCCAAGCCAACTTCTGCGTCTGGTACTTGTCTGGAGCCTGCTTCGCCCCTCAACTGCAACACTGCTTCAAGAAGTTTTTGCATTCCAGAAGCCTCCAGTCCATGTCCCATTCCGAGTAGACCTCCTGAAGGATTTACTGGCAATTCCCCGTTCAGTGCTGTTGAGCCCCACTCCGTTAGTCTTCCAGCGCCGCCGTAATCGCACAGTTTTAAGGCTTCCATGTGTTGGAGTTCTTTGTAGGCGAAAAGGTCGTGGATTTCAGCGAAGTCTATTTCTTTATGGGGAGTATTGATTTTCGCAGTCTTGTACGCCATTTCAGCTGCTAGTCGGGTATAAACTGCTGTTGTCCAGTCTCTTGTTTCTAGGCTCGGGGTTTCGGTGCACCATCCAATGCCCTTCACCCATACGGGTTTGTCTGTGAGTTTTTCGGCAACATTTTCCGAAGCCAACACCATTACTATGCAACCGTCTGCGGGAGTGCTTATTTCCAACTTTTTCAATGGATAAAAGCACATGTCAGAACACAGAACTTGCTCTAAAGTTACGTCTGCGCCATATGCAGCGTAAGGGTTCTGTACGGCGTTTTTCTTGTTTTTGACAACGACATGCGCGCATTGTTCCATGGTTGTGTGTGTTTCATGCATGTAACGGTTCATCTCCATTCCAGCAACATAGTATGGATGCCCTCCCAAAGGTCTGTTGAATATTGGGTCTAAGCCAAAGGCAACTATGTCCATGTATGTGAGTATGTCTGAGGCTTTGCTGTGTGCTTCAACGACGACTGTGTCAAATTGTCCGGTTTTGATTAGCATGTAAGCAGTTGCCACTCCCTGCATTCCGTCTCCAGAAACAGTGAAGAGATGCCGTAGTGCCGCACCTAATTGGTCTGGGACGAATTCGTCGAAGATGCTGAATCCTTCCAAGTAATCCTCAGCGCAGGTTACAAACACGTCAGCGTCTTTCCGCGGATTGATTCCAGCGTCTTCATAGGCTTTGACAGCAGCTTCAAACATCAACTCCTTGTATGAAAGCTCCGGCGTTATCGGTCGAAAGCCAACACATCCAACGCCAACTATTGCAACTTCACTCATTTTTTTCCTTCCTTTCTCAATTTTAGAGAGCTATTAATGTAAAAGCATGCTCACATAAAACTTTCGTGAAAAACTAGGCAAAATGTTGAAGACGCTTAAATACTTGTTCAAGCACTATTCAATTTTCCACATTAAACATAGCCTTATAGGAGAGTTTCAACTTGAAGGGCAAACCTCTTGTTTCAATAGTGTCTGCTGGTTTGTCAAAATTCGGAAAGCTGGAAGGCTTGTATGCTAGGGAAATTTTTGCAGAAGCAGCCAAAGAAGCTTTTGACCGCTGTCCAAACCTAAACCCAAAAAAGGACATTCAAGCCCTGTTTGTTGGGCACATGGGCGAATCCTACGAGCATCAGGGGCATACTGGCGCAACGATGGCTGATTGGGCTGG
The DNA here is from genome assembly GCA_964558305.1 of uncultured Candidatus Bathyarchaeia archaeon. GTDB lineage: Archaea > Thermoproteota > Bathyarchaeia > Bathyarchaeales > Bathycorpusculaceae > CAZLCE01. The sequence goes on along the minus strand of CAZLCE010000007.1, from coordinate 37,477 downwards.
ATTATTGCATATCCCAGCTACAAGAACAGAAGCCGCTTGTGCCTCTTCAGGAGCAGCCTTGAGAAGTGCGATTTACGCGGTGCTTTCGGGCTTGTGTGATGTTGTTATGGTTGGCGGCGTTGAGAAAATGACGCATAGGACTACGCCTGAAGTCACGGAGTATTTAGCCATGGCTTCGGATTATCCCTTCGAGCAGTGGCATGGAATAACTTTTCTAGGTTTATATGCGTTGATGGCTACTGCGCACATGCACGCGTATGGCACGACTGAACGGCAGTTGGCGATGGTTGCAGTGAAAAATCATTATCATGGAAGCCTAAACCCGAAGGCGCACATGCAGAAGGAAATAACGCTTGAAAATGCTTTGTCTTCACGTGTTATTGCTTGGCCGCTTAAACTTTTTGACTGTTCGCTAATCACGGATGGAGCCAGTTGCTTAATCTTGACAAAGCCAGAATTAGCCAAAAAATTTACAGACACACCAGTACACATAATTGGAAGCGGACAGGCGAGCGACACTATTGGCTTGTATGAAAGAGAAAGCTTCACGTCGCTTGCAGCCGCAAAAATAGCCGCAAAAAATGCGTATGAGATGGCGGATGTTAAACCAGGAGATGCTGACGTTGCGGAAGTCCATGATTGTTTTACAATAGCTGAAATAATAGCGTATGAGGATTTAGGACTCTGCAAGCCAGGTGAAGGCGGCGGGCTCATTGAGAGTGGAGAGACGAGGCTTGGAGGAAGAATTCCAATTAACACTAGTGGCGGATTGAAAGCTAAGGGGCATCCGGTAGGCGCAACGGGTACTGGACAGGCCTACGAAGTATTCTTGCAGCTTACTGGAAAAGCGGAGAAAAGGCAAGTTAAAGACGCGAAAATAGCCTTAGCACATAACGTGGGCGGTTCCGGTGCGACTGCCACAGTTCATGTTTATAGGAGGGGCTAAAAGTTGGGTGAGCGGACACTACCTTTCACGATGGAGCAATTCTACAAGTACATAATTCAAGGAAAACTTGTGGGTGGAAAATGCAAAAAATGCGGAAAAGTGCATCTTCCGCCTAGACCTTTATGTGACAACTGCTTTTCGAAAGAGTTTGAATGGATAGAAATCCCGCAGAAAGGAAAGCTGCTAACGTACACAGTTATTCATGTGGCACCGACACAATTTCAATCAATGGCACCATACGCAGTAGGCATAATCCAACTTGAAAACGGTGCAAAAATTCCAGGGATGATTAGAGGCGTAGCCCTTGAACAGATAAAGATAGGCATGGCGTTAACAATAGACTTTGGAGAATGCGCAGCAACTCAGCAATGGCCTCAATGGCCAAGATACTACTTCAAACCGTCTTAACTTCCTATAATACCTTGCTCTTTTTGCATCTTCCTACTTCCTTTTAGTCACAAGCAACCAAAGGAAAAATAAAACATGAAAGGCTCAAAATATCTCAAAAAGAATGGTCTATTCTACATTAGTGGAATAAGGTAAAATATGACATTATCTTCTTTATTAAATGCGAGAAGGCTATGAGAATTCAATCCATTATAAAACATATATTGACTGGGTCGTTATTCATAGTGGTGATTGTCCTTATAGCTGAAATAGTTGCATTGATAAGTAAGCCAAGTGGCAATATACTTTATATTCCTTGCATAGGCAGTATTGCGCCTTCAATTCCTATTCTAACTGCGCATATCTCTCCACCTGGATATCCTCAAGCCGGAGGATTCTGGAAGATAAATGTATATATTCAAAATAGAACAATTGTCTATCAGCCTGTTCCTAACGCAACAGTAATAGTAACTGTAGAATCTGAGGGACGGTCTAAGACATATGAATTCAGAGTTGATGATAACGGAGAAGCATCATTTCAATTTCTTCCAGAGTATAAAAACATTGCTTTTCAAGCCTACTACTCTGGAATCTCGAGTGAAAAAGTGATTCTAACTACTACTTATGTTTCTGCTGAAATCGTCGACACGCTTTTGGTTTTCAATGTCTTCTCTGTACTAGGTTCACTTGCTAGTGATTTATTGTATAAACCAAAAAGGAATGCTAAGTTGGCAGTATGGATAAAGCTGACAAAATGGATGCTGATTTGTATTTTCTGCATTTTTTCTTTTGTCACACTTACATGTATATCCTTGAAGGTTTTTCAAAATACTGCATGGGGGTTTCCTGAAAACATAATTGGTAGCTATATCACTTTTACCTTTCTTAAGTATATCTTTTTTGCAGGAGTTGTTTTGTTCTTCGGATATTGGATTGTTAGATTGACAATTAGAGGAATAGAAACAAAGCCATTCGAACCAAATTAGTGGTTTCTGAATCATTTCTTGTGATAGTTTCTCCATTACGTCTTAACGTGTTGGTCTAGACTTTCAATGTCACCAACTCCTACAAAATCTTTTAAAGCGAATGGAGTGTTGAAAACGTATTTTCCATAGTAAGATTCTGCTTGGCTTCGGAACCAATGACGCCACTTAGCTGTCACACAGTTGACTAGTTGCCATGCTCTATTATGCTTAAACTTATGCAGCTTCTCGTTCGGTTCTCCTGTCAAATCTAGAAACTTGCAAAAAAGGAGATTGTGCGGGACTTCCCCATTAAACTAGGTGCCACTTCAAACTAGTGTAGCGAACAACGCTTGGAAGAGCATCTTTTCTTTTATGCTTCTGTAGTTTTGTTGATGCCTTCTATCAGATTTGGTAAATCCGTGATTGACGTGATCAGGTAATTTGCTCCAGCGTTAACTAAATCTTTAGGAGAAGAAACTCCAGTCGGCAATCCTACGGCGATTGTCTTCAATTCTTGGGCGCATTTCATGTCGATGCGGCTATCTCCAACAACTATTGTTTCTTCTGCGTTAGCCCCCAAAGCCTTTAAAGCGGCTTCGAGGTGCTCAATGTTAGGCTTAACATATTTCACGTGATTCCTAGGCGTTACTGTGTCGAAAAATTTTGTTATTCCAAACCTTTTTAGGATATAGTTTGTTGATTTTTCGCCGTTTATTGTGCATAAGCCAATTTTCAAATTCATTTTCTTCAGAGCTTTCAATGTTTCTAAAACCCCAGGAAGCAGACTTGTAGTTTTTGCAGCTTCCAACTCATATTTTTCCGCTATTGCCAAAGCTTTTGCGCGAACGTCCATAAACGCCTTTTCAGATTTGCCGTTGTTCTTTATGAAAATTTCCACCTTCTTCAGCATCTCGAATATGCTCTCATTTACGGATAATACCGAGGCTGGCAACCCCTCTTTCATGAGGAAGTTTCTAACCTCCGCCCTAACAGCTCTGTAATCTATGTTGAAGCTTGCAATTGTTCCGTCGAGGTCGAAGACAACAGCCTTAATCACCATCGCGTCTTTCACTTTCCATTTCGAGTTTAAGCCTAAAACGTTTGGGCAAAAATAAACCTTACCCCAACATACAATTCAATGTTGGTGTAGTGTTCTGTAGAAGTAAACTCAATAGCCTACCTCCGCATAATATAATGTGATGTGCCATGAGCCTTGAAGAATACGTAAAAGAAAAGCTTTGGCCAATACTTGTCGAAACGGTTCACGCCCTCGTGATGTATCCTAACCACAAGGCTTACACTAAGGAAGTAGTCCTCCATGAGAAGCCAGACATAAAACCAGAGGAGCTTGCCGTCAAGTTAGGGATGCCCTTAGGCGAAGCGCTCGTAATTCTATATGAGTTGGCAAACGAAAGGAAACAGCAGTCATTCCAAAATTTGGACGCTTGAGGCTTTAAAGGCAATGTAAACTTCCATGTCTAGGTTAAGCCCCATTTCGTATAAAGAACGCTTAGTTATTTGAACAGTGAAGGGTTTACCAACATCAACCTTAAGTCTAACAACAGAGCCCGAGTCTGAGATTTCCGTGAGTCTCCCCTTGAAAACATTTCTAGCGCTGGATGTAAAGTGACTTTTTGATAAAATTACATCTTCTGGGCTGATGAAAACTGAAACTCTTCCTTGCCATTTTGTTGCCGCTTCAATCTTCACGTCATTTCCAATGTCTATTAGGGTTGTTCCATTTTCAGTAACCTTTGCCTCTCCAGCAAAAGTGTTCTCTAAAGTGGCAAAACTGACCAAATTTTTTGAAAGTTTGCCGAAAATTTCCTTTGGAGTTCCAACTTCGCTTATTCTTCCATTGTTTATTAATGCTATGCGGTTTGGCAAGTTTTGCGCTTGGAACATGTTATGCGTAGCCATAACAACAGTGGTTTTAAGTTCGCGGTTAACAGTTGCTATTACCTCTTCAATTATAGAAGCGTTTTTCGGGTCTAAATCGGCGGTGGGCTCGTCTAAAAGGAGAAGCTTAGTGTTGAGGGCTAAAGCTCTTGCCAACGCGACTCGTTGTTGTTCTCCACCAGAAAGTTTTTTTGCTTGTCTTCGTTCAAAACCCTCTAATTTAACAAGCTTCAGCACCCTTCTAACTTCTTCATCTATCCTATTTTTCGGCATTTTCCTAATTTTTGAACCATAAGCAACATTGTTGTAGACAGTTGTGTTGAAAAGAACTGTTTTCTGAAAAACCATGGTGCACTCCATACGCATCTGCTTCAAATTCTCTTTTGCAACTTTTCTGCCAAGAAAATAAACTTCGCCATTTGAGGGTTTTTCCAAGAAAGCCAAAATTTTCAAAAGAGTTGTTTTCCCAGAACCATTCGGACCAAGCAAAGCCAGTATTTCACCCTCACGTACTTGCAGGTTTATGCCCTCTAAGGCGGTTGTTCCATCGAAAATTTTCGTTACCTCGCGTAATTCTGCTATATAGCTCATTTTTTCCTCCTCTGAAAAGCGTTTAATGCCAATGTCGCAAGGGTTATTCCGAAGACCAAAGCTAGAAGCATTATGCCAAGCGCTATGCTCAACTCCAGATTGCCTTTAGCCGTCTCGTTAGAAATGGCTGTTGTTAGAACTTCTGTCCATCCAGCTATGTTTCCCCCAACCATTAGTGCTATGCCCAACTCTGCAATGGCACGATTAAAACTTGCTATACCAGCGACAATAACGCTGTTAAAAGCCTCTTTTAAAACAGCAAAAGCCGCTTGGTCTTCCGAAGCCCCCAAAGTTCTGGCTAAACTTATTATTTCTGGGTCGACAGCCTCCACAGCCGTAGTTGCTAGGCTTATGATTAGGGGAAGTATCAATAAGGCTTCGCCGATAATGATTGCTGCTGGAGTATACAGTAGGCGCAGTATTCCAAGAGGTCCTGCCCTAGAGAGGATTAGATATAGGATTAAGCCTAAACCCACCGTGGGTATGCCAATCATGGCGTTAAAAAAGCTTTTAATGAAGATTTTTCCGTGGAAGTTCTTTGTTCCTAAAGCTAGGGCAATGGGGATTCCCCAAAGCAATGCTATGGCGGTGGCTGCGCTGGAAATGAAAAGAGAACGCAATGTTATTTCTAAAACTCGCTGATCACCCGAAAAAATTAGTTGTAATGCCTCGGCTATGCCTTCTAACATTTCCATTCGCCTCTCATCTCCCCCCATAAAGTTCTGGACACGCGTCTCTATATTCTGGTGGGCATTCGGAACCGTTAAAGAAGGCGTAGTCCCTTATCCACGCGGCTATTTGCGATGTTGAATCTTCTTTTAAAATTCTAACAGTGCCATGGAAAAGGCTTTGTCCAAACTCGTTTACGCCGTAATTTTCTATTAGTTGCTGTCCTTCCTTTGAAACAAGGAATTTTGTGAAAGTTATTGTATCGTTGAAATTGACGTTTGGATGTCGCGTTGGGTTTACAGCTATTACGCTGTAGGCGTTAAGTAATTCTTTTTCTTCGGTTATGAGCGCTTTTAGGGTTATTCTGTTTTCCTTGCTGTATTTTAGGTATGTTCCTACATCTGAAAGCGTGTAAGCCCTGAACTCGTTAGCCATAAGTAAAGTTTGCCCCATTCCGGAACCAGCACTTGTATACCATAATTCTTTGGAAATTTCTGTGTAATTGTAGCCAGCAGACTCCCAGAGACTTCGCTCTTTTTGATGTGTTCCCGAATTATCGCCTCTAGAAACCCAGATTCTCCAATTTTTTTCTCCATATTCCGCTATGCGCTTTAAAGCTGTAGTTACGGTTAACCCCCCAATTTTAGCCGGATCCTCTTCCGTGCCAACTATGACAAAAAAGTTGTAAGCAATTATTTTTCTGCATGTGCCATAGCCCTGTTCAAGGAAGCCTTTTTCCGTAGTGGGTGAATGCACAAGAGTTAGGTCTACATCACCGCTTTTTGCTTGTTGTATTGCTATGCCCGTGCCAACTGGTATGAAGTTTAGGATTATGTTGTGTTTAGCTTCGAATTCTTTTTTAATTTCGTCTAGGAGTCCTGTTTCGTAAAGGCTTGTTGTTGTGGAAATCATTAGTCTTCTTTTGGCAAAATATTGCGAGTAAACCGTCGTTCCAGCAATGGTTATCAGTGTTATGATTGATGCGGCTACAATCATTTTTATCCATGTTTGCAATGTTTTCACCGTTATGTTTTTCTATTCATAACGGTTAATCCTTATAAACATTACGCAACAATAAAATAACAACAATGCTAACCCACAGAAATCACAAGCCCTCATGCAAAATCTGGATAGAATACAAGGGAAAACCAGTCCTAGGCAAGGGCGGAGCCCAAATCCTAGAACAAATAGCCAAACAAAACTCCATTTCAAAGGCTGCTGAAAAGCTTGGAATGTCATACCGCTATGTTTGGAGTTACATACAAAAAATCGAGAAAGCCATCGGCGAACCAATAATCGAAACCCACAGAGGCGGAAAAGCTGGCGGGGGCGGCGCCAAACTAACAGAGCTTGGAAAAAGCCTGCTAGCCGAGTATAGGCGTGTTGAGGGCTATGTGGGTGAAGTTTTGTATGATGAAGAATATTGGGAGGCTGTTGGATTGAAAATAAGCGCAAGAAATCGGTTAAAGGGAAAAGTTAAGGCTGTTGAAAAAGGAGATGTCACAGCCAAAGTTAAAATAGAAATACATAAGCCAGCCACGGTGACAGCCCTAATTTCAAGGGAAGCCGCGGAAGAACTAGACATAAAAGTTGGAGACGAGGTTGAAGCTGTCATAAAAGCAACAGAAGTCATGGTAGCAAAACCCTAAAATGGAGAACTTCAAAATGAAAAACGACAGATTAGACAATCTCCTTATAGTAATTGCCATAGTAACACTATTTTCTACGAAAACTGTTGGTACAACCTTTAGTCCCATTCCAACAAGCATAGAGTACACGCTTCACTTAGAAGATGGCGATTCTATCTGCGCTGACGAGGATTCTATGGAAATAGTGATTGGAGTAGACAGTTCAAAGCCTGAAGCCTACGCAAACCTTGTTGACGCAATCGCCGAAGACCGAGGCAAAATCGTAAACACCATTTCGATAAGAGACAAAGTCATAGCCGTTGTCGCAGACATGCCCTTAAACACGGTTTCCTCATTTAGAGAAAAAGCCAGTAAAAGCGCTCTAGCAAGATACATTGAACCAAACATGAAGTTTCAGGCTTTGTTTGTTCCAAACGACCAGTATTGGAGCATGCAGTGGGGACCACAAAAGATTAGGGCGGACTGGGCTTGGAACACGACAACAGGCGCCAGTTCAGTTCTCGTGGCTGTCATAGACACGGGCGTAGACTACAACCACCCAGACCTCGTAGCTAACTATGTTCCCTTTGGTCGTGACTGGGTGAACAACGACGCCAATCCAATGGATGACCATGGGCATGGGACTCACTGCGCTGGCATAATAGCCGCCGCATTAAACAATGTGTTAGGCGTTGCTGGACTTGCACAGGTTCATATAATGGCTGAAAAGGCTTTGAACGCAGATGGGGAAGGGTGGGAAGACGACCTTGCAAACGCCATCATACACGCTACTGAGCACGGCGCGAAAATTCTCAGCAACAGCTGGGGCGGCTACGAAGACAGCAACCTTCTACACGAGGCAATACAATATGCCTACAACGTGGGCTTGTTGATAGTTGCAGCTGCTGGAAACGAAGCCTCAAACATGAAGATTTATCCAGCCGCCTACAGTGAAGTTGTAGCCGTGACGGCAACAGACTCAGATGATGCTCCCGCAGGGTTCACTAGTTTTGGAAGTTGGGTTGAAGTTGCAGCTCCAGGAGTAAACATTTTTTCCACAGTTTGGGACGATTCTTACACTTACATGAGCGGCACCTCCATGGCTTGCCCGCATGTTGCTGGTGTGGCGGCGCTTATCTGGGACCAATTTTCAAGCGCAACGCGGGACTGGGTTAGAGCCCAAGTGAGGTATACGGCTGATGATTTGGGCAATTCGGGCTTCGATGAATATTACGGGTATGGAAGGGTTAACGCGGAAAAAGCCGTTGGGCAACTCTTTCCAGAACACGATGTTTTAATTTTCTCTTGGGAAAAGCCAGAACATATTCGTTCTGGCGACCCCGTTTTGCTTAACGCAACTGTAATGAATTTTGGGACAAGCGAAGAACAAAACTTAACGGTGCATCTTCTCGTCAACGATGAAATCATCAATTCCGCGTTCATCAGTCAATTGGCAAGCAGCGCAGTTACCACTGTCAGCCTCTTATGGAACCCCACAGCCGGAGGAACCTACAACCTAACATTGTACGTGGTGCCAGTTCCCGGCGAAACCGCAACCGAGAACAATGCTGTTTCAGAAACGGTTTCAGTTATGTCCATAGTTTTAGACCCAGCCAGCGGACCCGTTGGAACAAAAGTTGCGGTTAGAGGCTTTGGCTTCGAGCCTGAAAGCGTCATAATAGTGACGTTTAATGATTTCATACTTGGCGATTGCATGACAGACGAGTTTGGAAGCTTCACTTTTGTCTTTAATGTGCCGGCTTCGCTGGCGGAGAACCAAACAGTCAAGGCATATTGCAGCCAAGACTATATTGGTGCAGAATTCACGGTCATAGACATCGCCTCACTAGATGTTCAGGTAGATGTTGGCGCAACACACTTCAGAGGCGAAATAGCTGAGTTCTACACTCAAATAACCTTTAAGGGAAAGGCTGTCAACGCTACAGCTGTAAACGCTATTTTATACAAACCAGACGGAGCAGCTGAAAGCCTCACAGCCCAGTTCATAACAACGGGCTTATACAAATTTTCCCATACAATACCCGAAAACGCCAGCAATGGAACATACACATTGGTGGTTGCAGCCGAATATGTCACAGACAATGTTAATGCAAGCGACACTTCCTTCAAATGCTTCCTAATAAGCCCAACCCTCGAGGAAATTTTCCTCAAAGTCCTAGAAATTAATGACACAACGGCAAAAATCCAAACAACCATAGGCGTCGTAAACGGCACAATCACCGAAATCAACGGCGACGTAGCAACAATTGTTGTTCCCGGATTGGGGCAAATCCAAACAGACATATCTGACTTGATGAGATCTCAAGGGGCTTGGAGTATCTTGCAATATGCAATTTTAGCCTTCGCATTGGTAGGAGTTATTAGTGCCTTATCTTCAGTTGTCCTTTTGCTGCGTCGAAGAAAGACCGTAGAAACTGTATAGGTTATTCTACAACGTATCTGTAGGCTAGGTGCTCGCCTGCTGTTGAGCTTTTTCGGATTATTCGCAGTACGTCGCCTGGCTTTGCGCCTATGGCTTTGACTGCTGGGTCAGACGCTTTTATCTGGGGTAGCTGGTATGGTTGAACCTTGAACTGCGAGAGTAGCTGTTTCTTTTCTTCTTCTGTCAATATTTCGTGTTTTGGAACAAGCGCATGTTCAAAAAGGTCGAAAACTGGAAAGGTTTTTGGCAGAAGTTCTATCTTCTTTTTCTTGGCGCTTTGTTTGACAGCGTGGGTGTATCTTCCATCTGTGACTATTATTCCTCTCTCTATTTCTGCGTCTTTCATGACTTTCTGCAAACGATTTATTGACGTTACGCCCACGGTTGCTTCGCCTGGAATGCACCATATGAGAGCTTTCTCTTTTTCTTTTGGAATGTCAACGATGTAGCTGAGGGCGTCCTTGTGTTTTTCCTTTTTGAGAAGTTTATAACCTCTCAGTTTGATTAGGACTTTTGCCTTGCGTTCTTCTATGGTTTCTTGTTCTATGCCCAAACTATAAACCCCTATTCTGAGAACATTCGAAACCTAAACGAGGCATTAACCCTTTAAACTTTACGCTTCAAATACAAAAAGAATTGCAGTTTGTCAAGGATTCGCTAATGGTTGGATAGGTTTTTGTTAAGTAAACATAATTCTTATCTGTGTGTCTCCCGCAAAAAAGTCTCCGTTTTTTAGTTTACCATCAACTTTTAGAGTGACTGTTTCTAGTTTAATAGATGCCTCGTTTTCAAACAAAAACGCAAGGAAACTTTTGTCAGATTTTGCTAGTATAAATTCCGTGCTGTTATTGTCGTAATGAACTGATTTTATATAGGGAATTATTTTGTCATTAAACAAGATTTTGAAGGTGTCTATGTCACTGATACTCCAACGCGAATTCTCAGGAATTTTGATGATACAATAAAACCAACCACTCATGTTGTTTTCGTAAAGGATGGATGGATTAGCTTCTACAATTACATATCTGGTTATGGTAATACTCAGTATAGCAGTTATATGCATATTACACTCAAAATAATCTTTGGAACGTTCGGCGGGCACAATTATATTGGGGTCGATGGTTGTCGCTACGATTCCTGCAAGTCCAACAATAGACATTATAAGAACTGCTGCGACACATCTGACTGAAATGTATTCTCTAAAGTTTCTAGGGTTTTTCAAGTAAGTACAGACTTTCTTAAGCCGCCTAAATGAATAATACCTACGCATCAGACAAATGAAGAAAGGAACAACTGCTGAAAGTAAGAAAAATGTAAAGATGTAAGGCAGAATTACATGAATGAATGGTGGTCCACCTAGTCGCCAATCGACAGCCCAATGTCCTTGTGCAGTCTTAAATGGGGTTCCGTGTACATACCCTGAATAAAATCCGTCTTTCAACACACGCATAGATATTGTAAACCATTCCCATTTATCGTTCAGCGTCAACCATAAACCAGCGAGAAAAGCAATTGCAATTGGTAATAATAGTCCTTTAAATAATAATTCTTCAAAAAACAGTCTTTCAAAGATGTAGTTTACTAATCTCTTCAGAAATTTATCAAGATATTTAATAATTCTTTTCATCTTTTATCGAACCTATCAGATTCGAAGTACTATGCTTTCAACATATTTTTTTATGGCTTCAGCGAATTCAGCGATTTTTTCTGGTGGGTAGGGCTTAAGCATTTTGAAACCTTTGTCTAATGTGTCTTCTAGGATGAATTGTTGGAAGGCGAAGGTTTTTGCGCCTTTTATCATTTCGCCTATTCGTGTTATGTCTTCTACGTCAACAAATCCTGGAACAACTGTTGTTCTAAATTCGTACTCCACTTTTCCAGTTTTCAAAATTTCAATCGTTTGCAGAAGTGGGCTTGGGTCTTTTGCTCCTAGACGCTCATATTTATCCAACGAAGTTTTCACGTCTAACGCCACGTAATCCACGTAGGGCAAGCATTCCTCTAAAACTTTTGGATAAAAACCGTTCGTGTCAAGCTTAACCGCAAAGCCTTTCTCCTTCAGCTTATGCAGAAACTTTGAAACTTCCTTATGCATCGTTGGCTCTCCACCAGTTACGACGACTGCATTAATGTATTTTTTTCTGCTTTCAAGAATTTTAAGCGCGGCTTCCTCATGCAGGAACGGCGGTTTTGGCTCTAGAACTATTCGCCAATTGTGGCAGAAGGGGCAACGCAGGTTGCAGCCCGGCGTGAAGAGCACTGAGGCTATTCTGTTAGGAAAATCTATCAGACTTGTTTTTCTGAGTCCGCTGAATTTCATTGGCTTTTCACTTTAGGCCGGTATTGGCGTGGTTGTTGCCGTGACCACGGATTTGTCAAAGGTTCTTCTTATTGCGAATTCTGCTTGTTTGCCGTCATTCCATTGGTCTACTGGCCGCAGATAGCCGACCACTCGCGAGTAGACTTCACATTTTGCTCCGCAGACAGGACATTGTTTGTGTTCGCCGTTTATGTAGCCGTGGACTGGGCATATGCTGAATGTGGGCGTGAGTGTAAAGTAGGGGAGCCGCGAGTTCCAAGTAACTCTTCTGATGACTTCAGCCGCAGACTCCCACGAATAAAGCCTCTCGCCCAAGTAAATGTGAAAAACTGTTCCACCCGTGTAAAGCGTTTGAAGGCTTTCTTGATGTTCTAAGGCTTCAAACAAGTCACCATCATGGTCCACTTGCAGCTGCGAAGAATTTGTATAAAAGGGTTTGGCACCGTTGGCATAGTGTTTGTCGTTAGCCGCAATTATGTCTGGATACTTTACCTTGTCTATACGCGCAAGCCTGTAGGATGTGCCTTCGGCTGGTGTTGCTTCTAGGTTGTAGATGTTTTCCGTTTCTTCTTGAAAGTCAGCAAGCTTTTCACGCATAAAACTGAGCGTTTTTACAGCGAAATCTTTTCCTTCAGCCGAGGCTATGTTGCATCCTAACAGGTTTAGCACTGCCTCGTTCATGCCTATCAAACCTATTGTTGAAAAGTGATTCTTCCAATATTTTCCAAAACCCTCTTTGACATTACGGAGATAACGCCTCGAATACGGGTATAAACCGTTTTCTGTGAAGTTTTCGAGGCCTTTCCGCTTTATTTCTAGGCTGTCTTTGGCTGTTTCCATGAGTTTTTCCAAACGTTCAAAGAATTCGTCTTCATCCTTTGCTAAATAACCAATTCTCGGAAGATTTAATGTCACGACGCCTATAGAACCCGTCAACGGATTTGCTCCGAAGAGGCCTCCGCCACGCTTGCGCAATTCTCTATTGTCTATTCTTAGGCGGCAGCACATGCTTCTTACGTCTTCGGGTTTCATGTCTGTGTTTACGAAATTGGAGAAGTAAGGCACGCCGTATTTTGCCGTGACTTCGAAGATTTTTTGGGCTATTGGCGAATCCCAATCAAAATCTTTTGTCACATTGTACGTTGGTATTGGAAAAGTGAAAACCCTACCTTTAGAGTCGCCTTGATTCATTACTTCTGCAAAGGCCATGTTGAACATTTCCATTTCCACTTGCATGTCGCCGTAAGTCATATCCGTCATTTTCCCGCTGAAAACAACAGGCTCATTCTTCATAAAATCAGGAATCGTCAAATCCAAAGTCACGTTCGTGAAGGGCGTCTGGAAGCCAACGCGTGTAGGTACGTTCATGTTGAAAAAGAATTCTTGAAGCGCCTGTTCAACGTCTTTTTGGCTTAATTTATCGTAGCGTATGAATGGCACAAGATAGGTGTCAAAGTTGCTGAAGGCTTGAGCTCCTGCGGCTTCTCCCTGAAGCGTGTAGAAGAAGTTAACTATCTGTCCTAGGGCGGTTCTAAAATGCTTTGCGGGTTTGCTTTCAATTTTTCCTGAGACACCGCCGAATCCTGAAAGCAATAAATCCCTCAAGTCCCAGCCGACGCAGTATGGTCCCAAAATGCCTAGGTTGTGAATGTGTATGTCTCCAGAAAAATGAGCCTCAGCAATGTTCGATGGATAAATCCTTGTAATCCAATATTTTGCTATGACGGTGGATGAGAGATAATTGTTTAAGCCTTGCAGCGAGTAACTCATGTTCGAGTTTTCTTTAACTCTCCAGTCTTCAATATCCAAGTATTGATCCACTAGGTCTGCGGAGCTTAAAAGGGAGGCTAACTCGCGCAAGTCTTGGTGCTGCTTCCTATACAGAATGTACGCCTTAGCCGTTCTCGCATGTCCGTCCTCTATGAGCATCTTCTCAACTATGTCTTGAATTTCCTCAACTGTTGGAACTCCGTCTTCTCCAAAACGCCTCTTAAGCTCTGCTGCAACTTGGTCGCTTATTTTTTTGGCTTGTTCGCGGTCTTTTCCGCCAACAGCCTTAGCGGCTTTCCAAATGGCGTTTGTTATACGTTCTTGATCAAAATTTTCTAAACGTCCATCACGTTTTCTGACATATTTCATTTTTTCACCTCTAAAAGCACACGTTTAAAATCTTCAGGCTCTTCAAATTGCCTGTAAACTGAAGCGAAACGAATGTAAGCGATACGGTCAAGATTTTTCAAATATTTCATGACGAGGTCTCCAATCTCTTGTGAGGACACTTCCTCTTTGCCACGTAACATCAAATCTTGTCTGACACGTTCTGTTAATTCGTGAATCTGATCCATACTTACTGGTCTTTTCTCGCAGGCTTTCTGGAGACCTCTTACAATCTTGTTCAAGTCGAAGCGTTCAAGCCTTCCATCCTTCTTCTTCACCATGAGCTCTACGGTTTCAATGTACTCGTAGCTTGTGAAACGTTTTCCGCAGTCCACGCATTCTTTACGTCTCCTTACTGTGTTGTCTGGCGAATCCCTAGTTTCAAGGGTCTTGAGATTTTCAGACCCGCAATATGGACACTTCATGGCATCACTATCACGTGCTTCACAAATTTAGTGTTTAATAGCTAAAGTAAACGCTACGTCTAGAGTTTTATTATTTAAGTTCTTTCCACAACAATGTTACAATAGTCAGCTAAACATTCTGAAGAAACATATTCAACATATACATAATTACGGAAAACGAAAGATGTCAAAATGAGTGTTTTTGGAGAAAAGCGCTTCAATTTCGAATTATATGAAAACTGCTTAAGATTTTCCATGCAAAAATTGCGATGCACTAAACGAACTCTAGAGTCGCGGTTATTCATCGTTATTTAAATTTGTTTTAGTAACGCTAACCTTGACAAAAATTATGCAAGAAAACAGCAGTACAATTGTTAGTGAAGAAAAGACACCATAGTATTGGAGGTTTGTTGCGAGTATGAATCCGCTGATTATGGGTCCAAGCGTCTGTCCAACATCCATTACAGTGTCAAGAAACCCCATGGAGGTGCCAACCAACTCTTTTGGTACAAGCTCGCTGATTAAAGCTGGAGTGGAAGCCGTCACAGTTGCAAAACCGAATCCGTATATCCCAACAAGCAAGAGAAGAATCCAAAAATCAGAAACAAAAGGAACCGCAAGCAACGGAAGACTGGAGATTATGCAACCCAAGATTATCGGAATTCGCCTCCCAATCTTGTCTGAAACTCTACCCATATAAGGTCTCGCGAAGATTGCAACGCCTATAATGCTCGTAATAATAATGCCAGTCAAGAACTTGTTGAAGTAAGCAACTTCTGGGAGATACCCTGCCAGAAAATATTCTGCTGCGCCATATGCATAATACTGGCAGGCTTGAACAAAACTAACTCCTAGAATTCTAGGGCTTCGAATCAACATTTTCCATCCACTAAAAAGTTTTTTAATAGTTTCTTGGGCTTTTCTTTGTTGGATGGTTTCGGGTTGTTTTCTTTCCACTAGGAATGGTAAAGCCATAATTAGCGCTGTTACTCCTGTTACTGCTACGGCTAAATAGAGCACGTGAAAATTGTCGGTTGTAGCGAACAGTATGTATCCGCCTAAAGCTGGTGCAATGACTCGCCCGACGTATGTTGCTGAAGTGAAAAGCGAGATGCGTTCTCCTCGCTTAGATGGAAATAACTCTGCTATTGAAGCTTCAGCGACTGGCACAAAAATTGCGGTTGCAAAACCATGATAAAATCTGACGATGATGAGTTGCCACCAAACGGTTATTAAAAGATAAAAGAAGGGGGCAGAAGCAAAGATGAAGCCAGCTATTAGCAAGAATTTCTTTCTGCCAAAAATGTCTGAAAGCGAAGCAGCAGGCAAGCTGATCAAAATTCCAGGAATAGTTGAAGCGGAGGCAACGAAGCCAACCAGTTCTGTGGGTGTGCCGAGATAAGAGGCGTAAGGCTTTAAAACTGGATTTTTAGACATTGTGGAGCTTAGAATTGCAAATAAACCCATTATGCAAAGTGTCAAGAAAACGCTGTTCACAGCTTTCTTTGACTGCAAAGTCATAAAGAAACCTGCTTATTGTTTATTCTCCCATTTTTCTCTTTAGAAATTCGCTCTGCTGTTTTTTGTCCATTTTCTCCAGTTTGTTCTTGTATTTTTCGCGGAGCAGTTTAAACTTGCAATAACTGTATAAGGCTTCGTAAACGTATTCAGCCTTCTCCACAGCTTCAAAATCATCTCTTGCATTAAATCTTGCGCCAATCATTATTGCATTTAATCCTATCCCTTCCAATGCTACTTCCTTGTCGTTTGTATCTGCAGAATGCACTATCTTGGCGAGTTCATGAAGCACTGGATCTTTAAGGTTGTATTCTTCTATTATGGTTTCGAAGCTGCATTTACCGTTTCTGTGTCCGAGCTTAACTCCAGGCGCGTCGAAAGGTATTGCTTCTTTCGTTTTTGCGATTTCTTCTATTTTCTCTGTGGGTGCAAAGATGAATTCTGCATTTGGATCTATGAATTTTCTGATTAGCCATGGACATGCTGTTCTGTCCATGTGCACATATTCACGCGTAATCCATTTCAAGAGTTTCACCTGTGCTATTGGTGCGGTTATTGAGAATAAACGCTTTTTGATTTGGAGAGTTTTTCAATTTTGGCTGTTGATGTTTTCTGTCATCTGTTGTCCAGCTTCAAAGGGGGTAGTAGATTAGTTGGTTTTTGTATGTTGAATTTGATCCACAACTTCCACATTCACTCGCACACTGAGCCAAGCATTGCCTAAACATTTATTACTTCTTTAAACTTCACCACTAAAAGGCAAAACATGACAGTAAAAATTCGAAGCTTCAATGAAAAAGACTTGCCAAACCTTGTCAAAATACTTAACGAGGTTAACAGAAACGCATACGAGTTCACACCCTACACGGAAGACTGGATCCGTTCTCGCATTCAAGAAGAAAAACTCCAAATTCTAGTGACAACTGAAAACAACAAAGTTTTAGGCTCTGTGGCATACAATGATGGACACTGGGGCGAAGAAATAGCGTGGCTCGCCGTTTCAGAAACCCCTAACAGAATAAACATAGAGAATGAACTGGTCAGACAAATCGAAAAATACGTTAAGGGCAAAACGGTTTTCACTGCAGTTGACGCTGAAAGCCCAAAAATCAACGATTGGACTGAAAGAGGCTACAAGCCCGAAGGCGGTTTATACCACATGACTGCAAAACTAGACGGCATAAAATACATTCCAAAAATCCCAGAAGACATAATCATCCGCAGTTTGAAGCCACAAGAGGAAAAAGAACTTGTAGAAGCCATTAATGCAGGATTCGGATGGGAAAGAATCAAACTAGAAAGCGTCCAAAAATGGAAATCTGAATCGCCGCTCTTCTGCGAAGACTGGATTCACGTGGCTGAAATTGACAATAAAATTGTCTCAGTCGTTGTTTCAAGACCAGACGTGGAATACAACGAATTCTTCAGTGGCAAAAGAGGCTACCTCGGTCCAGCAGCCACGCTTCAAGAACATCGCAGCAAAAACCTTGCATCCGCTCTGACAGTTAGGGCAATGAACTTTCTTCATGAAAAGGGAATGGATTCCGTGGCGTTGTATACATCAGAACAAAACATTCCATCCATAAAACTTCTACAGAAACTCGGCTTTAAAGTTGGACACCACTGGAAATTTATGCGCAAAATCTTCCCTCAATAAAGGTTGACTAAAAAAATTATCCAGTAAAATTTGAAAATTTGAAGTTTTGAAAGATAATAATGGAGAAAATTTTTGAAAAATATGAATGAGAAACGTGATTAAGGATTTTTCTTGCCTTTTGCTTCTATCCCCACGTTCAATTCCTTTACCCGTGTTTCGATGAATTCTGCGACTTTTTCTTGACTGTAACGCTTCTCTTCCTCTTGCTTTTTCAGTTGTTCCTTGATTGTTTTTAGGACTTTATCCATATCAAAAGGCTTTAGTATGTAGGCGTCTGCACCCTTATTTACGGCTTCCATCGCGTTTTGCAGTGTTGGATAGCCCGTGATTATTATTTTTCGCATTTTAGGCACGGGTTCTCTTATTTTTGATAGAAGTTCTATTCCTTCCATGTCTGGAAGTCGAATGTCGATTAAGGCAAGATTGTAGAAGCTTCTCTTCGTCTTTTCTATTGCGTTCTTTGCGTTTCCTGCTGATTCAACGGTATATCCTTCATCTTCCAATATGGTCATTAACACTTTTCTTATGTTCTCGTCGTCGTCGACAATAAGGATTCTAGCGATGCCACCCATGCTTTTTCACCTCCTTCTTCTATTTTAGGTTCTAAAGGAATGGTAACTATGAAGGTTGTTCCCTTTCTTGGAACACTTTCAACAGAGATTGTGCCGCAGTGCGCCTCTATTATGCGTCTGCAAATTGGCAAACCGAATCCCATGCCCTTCGCTTTTGTTGTGAAAAGTGGAGTCCACAACTTCTCTACCGTTTCTTTTGACATGCCTATTCCAGTGTCTGAAAAAGTGAAAACTACGCTGTCGTCTACCTTGTCACTTTTTATCGTGAGGCTTCCGCCCCTAGGCATGGATTCGACAGCATTTCTAATCATATTGATGAAGGCTCTTTCCAGTTTCCCAACATCAGCCCTTATTTTCGGCTTTCTGTTTGTCAAATTTATTATTTGAATGCCTCTTGGAATCTCGACAAAAGATAATGCCTCGCTTATTATGGCTCTAGGGTTGCTTTCGGTTATATCCAACTTTATTTCTCGTGAATACTCTAAAAGGTCATTTATGATTTTATTTGAATAAGCTATGTTCTTTTCTATAAGCTCCAGCATTTCCTTTATTTTAGTGTCCACTTTTGAACTTAACCGTTTTTTAATGTAGTATTCTGCTCCTACGATGCTTGTCAAGGGGTTACGTAAGTCATGTCCGACCATGCCAGCTAATTCGCCTATAACTGCTAGCCTTTGGGCTTTAAGCAATTGTTCTTCAGATTTCTTTAACTCTCTAGTTCTTTCCTCCACTTTCTGTTCAAGTTGCTCAGCGTATTCCTCAAGCTGACTCCTTGCCTCCTTCAAACCTTCAATTAGCTGAGCATTTTCAATAGTTATCGCAGCCTGATGCAAGAAAAGTTCCAAAGGGGCAAGAATCTCTCTTGTCGGTTTTCGGCCATCGATCGGATCGTCCATGCTCAGTATACCCACAATTTTTCCGTGGGGCGTGCGAAGAGGAGCATAAAGCATGTCTTGCGGATGCCAATCAACCATCTCTTCTGTAGATAGTCTGCTTGGAACCCCCGCGTATGTTGTCGCTTCTTCAGGTGGAGCTTCTGGCGGAACACCATGGACGTTCTCTCGAATCCACAGGTCACTCCATGGGAGATAATAAAATTCACCGATTTTGAACCGTTCAAATTTTGGGCCTAACCGTTCTCTCCAAATCTGTCCCGGCGCCTTTCTTTCTAGTAAAAGTTTGATCTCTTCCTTTGTTAGACCTGTTGCGACAAGGTCTGTTCCTTCCAAGTTTTCGTCTCTTAGGGAGATTACGACTCTTCTCCATCCGAAGTTTTGTATGGCCTTTGCGATTACTTCTAATCTTTGATGCATGTCTTTAATATGCATAATTTCCGTGGAACTTTTCATTAAGTAGTTTAATCTCTTTGAGAACCTTCTCAGCTGGTCTTGTCGTCTTAGGTTGCTTATGGCGATTGCAGCGTGTGAAGCCAGTATCTCAAGCAGCTTCCTATCCTCTTCACTGAAGGCTGCGATTCTGTCGCTTTCCACATTTAAAACGCCTAAAACCTTGTTCCCCAATCTGATTGGCACAGCAAGCTCAGAAAGCATATTTCTTAAGCCAGCTTCAAGGTAGGCTTTTTCCTTTCTGACGTCTGGAACAGAAACGGGTTTGCCAGTTCTTACTGCTTTAACAGTTATGCCTTTTCTTTTGTTTAAAGGTAGACTGTAGGAAACCGCATTTGAAAGTCCGCGAGTTGATGCGAGCCGAAGTTTTTTACCTTCGACTAGAAAAATGTCGACGAATTTAAATCCTAATGTTTTTTCCATAGCGTTTAGTGTCAACTTGCAAATTTCTTCCATGCTCTCCGCTTTGTTTAGGCTTCTTCCATAGATGTTTAGCGTAGAAAGTTTTTTCTGCCTCTTTAGGTTGCTTATGGCGATTGCCGTGTGTGAAACCAGTATTTCCAGAAGTTTTTTATCCTCTTCCTTAAAGGCTGAAAGTTTTCTGCTTTCTACATTTAGAACGCCTAAGACCTTTTTTTCTATTTTGATGGGTACGGCAAGTTCAGAGCGTATGCCCTCTCCGCCTCTCACATATGCTTTATTCTTGCTAATATCGGGGACGAAAACTGGCTTACCGGTCCTTACGACTTTAACGGTTATGCCTTTGTCTCCACTTAGTGGTAACCTAAGTGAAAAAGACTTCGAGTATCCTCTGTAAGCCGCCAAGCAAAGCATTTTTCCCTCGATCATAAGAATGGAAGCATATTCAAATCCTAAGGTTTTTTCTGTAGCATCTAATGTCAGCCTGTAAATCTCCTCTATGCTCTTTGCTTTGTTTAGGCTTTGACCGTACATGTTTAGTGCAGAAAGTCTCTCTTCGAAACGTTTTCTTTCATTTTCCATCTTTTTGCGTTCTGTAATATCAAATATGTGAACTATGGAGAGTGCTTTACCTCTTCTGTCTTTTATGATTGTGGATTTAATTTCGACATCTCTTTTTTCGCCATCTTTCCGAACTATTTGGAACTCGTATTGAGAAGGCACCTTCTCTCCTTTTTGTCTGCTTAAATATCTTGCTTCAACCATGGGTTTACTGTGTTCGTCGAGAAACTTTCTGAAGTCTTGTCCAATCATTTCCTCTTTTGAGTATCCGCCTAGATTTGTGACTTCATCATTTGCATAGATAATTCGGAAGTTGTCATCTACAATCAAGATGGCATCGTACGAATTTTCAACAACAGAGCGAAAACGATCTTCACTTTCACGCAATGTCTCTTCAGCCTGCTTTTTTTCAGAGATGTCACGTACAATACCCACAAATCCTATGGCTTTACCGTTTGCGTCTTTCATGAGACTTAAGCTCATTTCAATGGGAATTTTGCTGCCATCTTTGATAACGTCATACTCTATACTTTTGTTGCATCCCTTTTCTAGCACTTCTCGCATGTCTGCAAATGCCTTTTCCCGGTATTCAGGAGCGACAAAATCAACAGAGTTTTTCCCGACCAAGTCTTTCTTATTGTCAATGCCGTACATTTTCATTAAAGCTTCGTTTACATCTATGATGTTTGCATTCATATCGCTGATTACAATGCCATCCGTAGACATTTTTACAGCATTAGAAAGACGGATTAATTCTTCCTCTACGCTTTTGTATTCAGTGATGCCAATGGCGATTCCAAATCGGACATATTTATTTCCGGGCCATTTGATGGTTTTGTCCATGCATCTGTACCAGTGGTTGTTCCTTTGATTTTTGAGCTCTCTGACGTAGGTTTTCCCGAGATTTTTTACGAGGATATGTTGGTTGGTGCAGAAGGAGCATGGCTGATTCAGGTTGTGGAACACCTTGTAACATTTTTTGCCTACGATTTTTTCGCCGAATAACTCATTGCCTTTCTCATTGACGAAGAGTATTTCGTAAGTTTTTGGGTCCACAACGTAAATTGGTTCTTCTATGCCGTCGGTTAGTGCACGTAGTTTTTCCAAGGCATGGTTCGTTAGTTTATCGCCGTTTTTGCCGCTTTTTCTTTTTTTCATCGAGTTGTGCACTCTCCCTTAGGCATTAGGTACTTCTGCACATTGTTTACGCAGTTGAGAAAATTCGAAAATTCATTGTCATCAAATTCTATGCCTAGCTTTTCGTAGAGGCTTTTCGCGATCAGCTTTTCAAGATATGAAGCCCCAGGTCCGAAGATTCCTTCTAGGGCTTTTGTAAATTCTGTTAAATTGGCTGGAATTTGTTCTTTTTTTATTTTAAAGGAGTTTTCTAGATGAAAGAGTATTGCCTGTTTTGGTGAATCTCCCAATGAGGATAGGCTTTCTTCAACTGCTGCTAAAAGGATTTTGCTGAAGTTATTTTGGGGCAATATATTCCCTCGAGGGCTTATACTGAGGTTTAGAATGAAACTTAACAGTGCATTGATAAATTGTTTGTGAACTTCAAATATGAATCGTCAGACCCTACACATACTGATGTGAATAAGGGTTAGATTTTGGCAGTTGCAACGTTCTTCTTTCTTGAGAAACTTTGTTTAGCCGCCGTGACATATTCGACGAAACCAAACTCTTTGCTTTCATTCCATTCGAGGGGTTGTCCAACCTTCTCATATAGTTTTTTCATAATTAAGATCTCTAAAAATTTAGCTCCTAAGCCAAAAATCTTTTCGAGTCCATCCGCAAAATCTTTAATGCGATAGGGTATGTCTCTTTTTGCTATTTTAGAGTTGTTTTCAATGTGAAAGTAAATGGATTGTTTAGCCGAGTCCCCGAGAGAAGATAGTGCGTCGTCTACGGCTTCTAGCAAGAGTATTTCGAAAGCTTTTTTTGTCAATTCTAAATTCACTTCTGAGATACTACATTAATAACCTTGTAAATAAATTCTTTATAGATTTTTAAATTTAATCCTTGATTTCGCCAGTTTTGAATTTAAATCTGACTCAGAACCTTCTTCTTTAAGAACAATGCTTCTAAAAATGTCAAAATCTGTTGCCCATTTTGTGAATTCGTTCGCTTATTAGGCTTAGTTCTTTTGCATAGTCCATTAACGCCATTCGTAAAGTTTCGCTCTCGCTGGTTCCAAGTCTATTCGCTAGTTCGTCGAGGATTTCTTTTTGCTCCTTGCTCAGAACCACCTTAACTATACATTTTCTCGGCATTTTCAAATCACTTTTTGGGTTTTAGGCCACTCTGATGGTTACTAGACGGGCCTTTGCATGGGCTTGTGCAGTGTACAATTCGCCTTTTCATTTTCTTCGTATATTAGTTTGGTGTTAGTTGTGTAAGGCTGGTGTAAATTTGCCATGGGAAGAAACTGAAATTCACATTCGTAGCGGACATCGAAGCCCAGAAGAATTTCAACCAAACACTTTAAGAACTATTGTCTTAAGCGAGGATGAAGGCATTAAAGCAGTTATTGGCAAGCCGAAAGGCAAGAAAACCATGGAAGTACAAAGCTACCTTTTCGCGAAGGAGAAGGGCTGGACCGTTGAAAAGGCTAAGGCTTGGTTTGAAAAACACCACAAAAGCGAAGCTTTACATGAGCATTCTTCAGTTATTTTGCCCTTGCGTGTCTTAGAAAAGATTGTTGACAAGCCCTTGCGGATTCGCGGAATAGCCATGACCGCCGGTGCGAGCCGAAACTTAAACATCTACACGCCTGAAGAACTGCAGAATTTCGCCAACAAACTTGTTTCAGCTCCGGTTTACGTTGAGCACATCACCGTGCCAAATGCCGTTGGAAAAGTCACGAAGACGGAATGGGATGGGCGCAATCTTTGGTATGAAGCCGAAATCTACGATGAAGCTGCAGTAGAAAAAATCCGTAAAGGCTTGGTGGGACATGTAAGCGTTGGAGCGGATTACGAAACCATTGATGTTCTGAACGGCAAGGCTCCGCATGGTTTACACAATGCTGAGTTAAGCCTCGTTGCAGTGCCTGGCATACCAGAAACAAACATTCAAATCATGGAAAAATTGCAAGCCAAAGAGCAAGTTTTTGAGCCGATAATCAGCGGCGAGTACGTTCTAGGCTTTTATCAGGACGCTTCAGCCTTTCTGCCAGAACATTTCAACACAGTTTGGCTTGACAAAGAAAACGGCATCCTAGCCATTACAGGAAAATTGCGGGCTGAACCTGAAACGCAGAGGGTTCAGAGCATATTCTTTGCTAAAGAAAAGATGTGGGACGAAAACAAGATTCGAGATTGGCTTCTTCTGCATCCGCACTACATGGCTAAAGCAGGCAATTCCACTTTGCTGAACATGCAAGAAAACAAATGTAAAAGCCTAGCAGAGAAGTTGTTGAAAAATTCCCAACCAGTAATTCCAGTTGAAGACGTCATCAGAATGATTCAAAATGTTCTACCAAGCCCTATGGTTGAGAGAAGCTGGGGTTTTGGACCTCAAAGGCTCTGTCAAGAACTTCGCAGCGTCATTCTAAGGCTTCGTAAAGGGGTGAAGGAAAATGGATAGTCAAGAAGCGCATCTTTACGAGTTGGCTAAGAAAAGCGTTCTTTCGAATGATTTGCTGACGAAGTGGCTTATTGACCTTGAAGAGCGGCTTCGCAAACTTGAGGATTCACTGTCACCACACGTGACTTGGGAAGTAAGCAAGGCTGAGCTTGCTGAAACCGAAAATGAAAATGAGGAGTGATTTTTATGGCTGACAACACTGGCAAAACTTGGATGAGTATAGGTGAAACAGACGACCCAAACACCATCATCGAAACCATTGAAGCAGCCGCCGTCATCACAAAAGGCGACCCTGTATACCTTTCTGCAGATGACAAGGTTAGCCCTGCAACTTCTGCCCAAGACTGCATAGGCATAGCCGTCAAAAGCGTTGCTTCAGGAGACCCATGCCCAGTTTTGATCCGCGGAAGAGTCAAAGTTAAGGCTGGCGGCACCATAACCCGAGGCAAAGCAGTTTATGGCGCAGACTCGAGCAAGAGGATACTTCAGCTAACTGATCAAGCCGTAAACGAAGGCGGCACAGCCACATACACGATTTACTATAGCCGCAAAATTGGAACAGCCCTAGAATCTGCTTCAGCCGCAGACGACCTAATCTTCATAGCAGTTGAGAAGTGATTTCCATGAAACCCAAAATTTTTGAAAGTCTCATACAATCGGACAACGAGTTTAGGCAACTCATGGAAGACTTAAAGCATAAGGCCGCTGCCCACCCTTTTCTTAGGCGTTACTGCGAAGCTGGCGTGAAAGAAAGCTTATTCAGTGACATGACTGGCGCGTTGGGACACATGCACGACACGCTTGTGGATGCTGCGTATCCTGAGATGATAGGCAGAGACATAATCACAGTTAGACCAACAAGCGAGACCATGGAGAGATTTCCGCTCGATGAAAAGGCCATTGCGTATCGTTACGCTGAAGGCGCCTTCACACGGTTAAGCGGAAAGAAAATCAGCACAGTTGACGTGTACACTAACATAATCGCTGAGGCTTCTGAAGAGTGGACCCGCGAGTTCTTGGAAGATGCCACATGGAATGTCATGGACAGCATGACGGAAAAAGTTGGCAGAGCCCTAGGAGAAAGCGAGACAAACAAAATATTAGCATTGTATGGAGCGATTGCAAACGCAGACTTGGCTGGCGGAGCGCCAATCGACAATGCAGGAGCAGCTCTCAACTGGTCTGGACTACTCAAGCTTCATAATGCAGTCAGAGGCGAAAACTGGCGCCCCACAGTTCTGGCAGTTAACGAAATTCAGCTACATCAACTCTTAAGCGATGACAAATTTATCCATGCGCAATACTTGCCCTCGGAACAAGTAGACCTGGAACACGGCGTAATCGGCAGTGTCCTCGGCATGAAGGTCATGGCTAGCACTTTGGTGCCTAATGGAATAGCCTACGCGATAGACACTCGTGTGGCAGCCGTCATGCTCTTGCGAAGGGACATAACAGTTGAAGACTGGGAAGACCCGAAAACAGGCGAATTCGGCGTTAGGGCAACAACAAGATTCGGCTTGGGAATTCTGCGAAGCAAAGCAGTTGCAAAAATGACCAACATAAGCACGTCACTGTAGGCATAAGAGCCAGATCAGGTTAGAGTGAAAATGCCAAACTACGAAGGAAAATGCCCTGAATGCGGAAAAATTCATCATTCACACCGCAAGGGCGACGTTGTCTTCTGCGATTGTTGGCGACACTGTCCAATGTGCGGAGAGGAAATGCAACCGTACACGCCTGATCTAACGCCTAAAAACTATGGTATGGATGGCAAACGAGACTTTGACATTCTAATGGTTTGCACCCTTCATTCTCCCCCATTTTATGGCACACAAAAACCCGTAGAGGTTGTTTGCACATGAGAAGATTGAATGAAAGATTACAATTGGCAAAAATAGTTCTAAACGAGCTTAGAAGACAGCCTTTATGCAGAACGGCGCTTGAAAAAAGAACCGTAAGAAAGAGCGGCACACACGCAACTTTCGAGGGAATATTCCGCTACCTTGTCAAAAACGGCTACGTGCAAAAAAGCGAAACGAAACATCGCTCTCCTTACGTGATTACTGAAAAGGGACTTAAACTTCTGGAGGGCTTATAAATGAATGGCATTTTGAAACGTTTAACTGAAGCGTTCTCGATTAAGAAAAGAAGCGGCTACGCTTTTCCACAAGCAGCCACAATTTATGAAACGCCAAGCATTCCATTGGCTGACGTGATAAGGCTTTATGAGAGAGATCCCACGTGCAAGGCGAGCGTGGATTTGCTTGCGGCTTCTGCTGTTGGCATGGGCTTTTATACGACGTTTAGCGAGCGGTACGAGAAGGCTGCAGAAGCCAAACGCGTTATTGACCAGTTCAATGAAACTGTGAATTTGGACGCCATGCTTTGCGACATGGCACGTGTGTTAATTGCTTGCGGAAACGATTTCTGGCTTAAAATCGCACCTGAGAGGCTCATAGAGTTGCATAGACTTCCGATAGACGCTGTGGAACGCATTGAACAAAGCTTCATGCAAGGAAACGGCTTGAAAATTCCGTACGAGATTGAAAGTTATAAGCTGAGGCAAAGTTGTGGCGGCGGAAACCTCGCACCGAAAGCCGTAATCCACTGGCGAATAAACTGTGTTGGCTTGTCTGGTTTCGGAACTGGCGTTTTGCAGGTTCTTTTACATTCGCTTACTTTCCAATCTGACCGGCGCCCTGCTTACGCTTGGATGAAAGCCAAAATAGAACGGATAATGCCGAAAATCTTCGAAAAATACGCTGGTCCAGACGTCTTGGCTTTGCTGGAGAAAGCCGATGAAACGACAATTCAAAAATTTGAAAAAGCCATCAAAAGTCGCTCCGAAGAAGGCGCATGGCTATTCTACAGCGGAAAAGGCGACATAAAACCCGTAACCCTTGACCCACGCGCCCGCTTTGAATACTATATTGAACACTTGATAAACCAGTTTTACCTCGGATGCGAAACGCCTTTACCAAGGCTCTTTAGCACGCCTGGCTTCACAGAAGCCTCAGCAAAGGCAGCGTTAGACCTTCAAACCATGCTAATCAAGCCAATTCAACGCTACATCAAGCGGCACGTTGAAAGAGAAATTTTCGATGTTGTCTTGGCTGAGGCTGGATTTGAACCGCCAAAGGCTCAGGCTCGTTTGAACTGGGGCTCTCCCAAAACGCCAGAGATAATCGTTGCGGACATGTTGAAGGCCGCTGAGTTGAAATTAATCCGCGAAGAAGAGTTTCGCAAGAACGCCGCAAAGTTTGGTTGGGAATTGTGGGAAGAGGCGCCCGAAACCGCCATGGTAGGTGCAGGAAAATGAGGCTGTTTTTCTCTCCTTTCTCCTCTCTCCTTTCTTCAAATGCTGAATCTGCACTTTCCAACAAAAGGGCGGCGGGAAACGCCTCTAAAAAAGGCTGATGGGAGGTGAAAAACGAAAATGAACATTTTAAACATTAGCCTAGGAGTTTGTGCAGCCTTAATCTATGCCTTTCTGGGTTATGCAGCGCAGGACAACTCTTTCAATTGGAAAAAATTCCTCAGAACCGTAGCCATAGGCGTATTTTCGGCTTTGGGCTTGGACATGGCTGGCATGACCTTCGACGTTTACTCTGCTCTTGTAGGACCCACCGCAGTGACTGTTTGGCTGCAGAAACTTGTAGACACTGCTAGATCATGAAAACCCTTTTTTTCTGTTTTGCCGAAAAGAGGTAGAACTTTCTTTTTGTAATTTTCCTAAGGAATCTTAAATGTATGTTGTTATGTGATTGTCGTCTAAACAGCTTGCGAATCGAAGCGCAAAATTTTTCATAGAGCAAAAAATGGGAGGGGCACTCACTGCACGAAGTGTCTGAGTTTCAGAATTTAAGGGTTAATTTGAATCTCCATATCATGACTCGTGACATCAGGTCGGCCTTTGACAGCTAACACTCCCTTCATTCTCCAAGTGGTGGTGGCGTTGCGGCCACGATAGGTTGGCGGAACTCCAGTTGGCAGGTTTATTGAAAACGGAAAATCTTGGTTTAAGCCGCTTGAAGCATGCATTCTGCCAGCTATGGTTGTTTTTCCTTTATGTATCGTATTATCTTGCTCAGCTGTAACGTTTCTTCTGCTTCCTCCAATATCCATGCTTTGCGTAGCTCTCGTAAACTCGTTTACCCAGAGCTCAAGTCTTATTTCGTCTATGTCAAACTCTTCTGCTGCTGACACGTTGATTTTGCCAGTCAAAGGTTCCCTTAGCGAATATTCGCCCTTATCTAACGTTACCGATACTGTGCCCTTAGGCGCTTTAAACTTTCCGAACAATCCTATGGGAATCCCTCGGATTATATTATATTCTGATATTCTTTATATAGCTTGTGAAACTTGTTTCTAGAGAGTAACCCACGTAGAATTGGAAGGAGGAAAATGTTAAAGACATCTAATTTCTTGATAACGGTTTTATCTCTCATCTTCATCATATTAAGTATGCAAACGGTTTATGTTTTGGGTTGGAGTTCACTCCACCGAGTAATACCTTGGCATAAGTTTGCTAAAGCCCAGTTTAGGTTCAAATATCGATTTTCAGACCTAAGAACTCGTTCAGAAATAGACGAAATCAATTGAAGTTTCTTCCGAAATTCATAAAAGCTGATATAAATAAAAGAAAATGCTATTGGTGTTTAATATGAAGAGATTCGCGTTGACCTTGATTCTTTTGCTATTTCTCTGCTCCGTACTGGTTTCGTTTCCAAGGATAAGCCCTGTAAAGGCAAGTCCAGACATCATTTACATTAGGGCTAATGGCGCCGTTGACCCTCCGACGGCAAATATTACCAGCTCGGACAATGTTACCTACACGTTGACTGACAATATTTTTAATAGCTCTATTGTTGTGGAGCGAAACAACATCGTAATTGACGGAGCAAACTATACCCTACGAGGAACAGGAATAGAAACCGGAATAAACCTTACTGGGAGAAGCAATGTAACAGTCCAGAACATGGAAATCAGAAACTTCTCATTTGGAGTCTATCTCTATTCATCTTCAAGCATCACTGTAACAGGAAACAAAATAGTAAACAACACTGGTGATGGCATTTACCTACGCTATTCTTCAGACAACAATTTTACTGAAAACGTAATGACAGACAATGATGGAGGCATCTTACTCTTTCAATTAAACAACAATACCCGCATAGTTAAAAACAACATAACAAACAGCGAGCAATACGGCATCCAACTCATGTATTCTTCAAACTACAGCATCATTTCAGAAAACAACATAAGAGGAGATACGTGGAATGGCATCGGTCTCTTTGACTCTACAAACTATAACACCATTGTTGGAAACAATATAATAGAGAACAGCTTTGGCATTGGCATCTCGATTTTTCGATGCTCAAGCAATGATGTGAACGGAAACAACGTGACAAGCACCTTTCAGGGTATAAGTCTTTCCAGGGCTTCCGATAATACTGTCTACGGAAACAACATATCAAATAGCAGCTACATTGGTTTTACTCTCTACAACTCTTTCAACAATGATATGTCAGAAAACTCTATCAGAAATAGTACATACAACTTCGACGTTTGGGGCGATGAACTCGGCCACTTTATGAATTCTATTGATATTTCAAATCTTGTAAATGATAAACCAATCTACTACTACGTAAACGAGACAGACCGTGTGATAAACTCTGCAACACACCAGCAAATTGGGTATTTGGCGGCTATCAACTGTCTCAACGTAACAGTTGAACATCAAACCTTAACTAACAATGCCCAAGGAATTTTGCTAGCGTATACAAACAGTTCAGAAATAAGAAGCAACAACATAATAGCGAACGAATACGGCGTCGGACTTGTATCTTCTTTTAACAACACTCTGTTTGGAAATAATATAACGGCAAACATCGACCATGGCGTACACCTAAGACGACAATCCTCCAACAACATGATTTTTGGAAACAACATAACGGGAAATCCCGTTTACGGAATTGAACTTGACGATTCATTTAACAACACGATTTTTGAAAACAACATAGCAACTAACGAGTATGGAATTTATCTAGGCTCTGCATCTAACAACACCATCTTTCAAAATCGGATAGCAGATAATACATATGGTGTTTATTTGTACTCTCCAGAGAATCCAAACAGATTCTATCACAACAACTTCATAAGCAACACGTGGCAAGTGCACATGGAAGATTCTGGTTACGCTAACTTTTGGGATAATGAGTTTGAAGGAAACTACTGGAGTAACTATACTGGTGTCGACTTAGATCATGATGGGATAGGTGACGCGCCACATGTCATAGACGAATACAATCAAGATAACTATCCTCTAATGGGTTTGTTCAGCAGTTTCAGCACTTCATTAGACTGTCATGTGAATATCATCTCCAACTCTACAATCGAAAACTTCGAATGTTTCGAGTCCAACAGTACAATTACGCTACGCGTTTCAAACATGGTCGCAGACCAAGCATTTGGTTTCTGTAGAATTTGCATTCCACATGCATTGATGAACGTAAGCGCTATATCGGTTATTATTGACGATGGACTATTCCCAGTCCTTTACCATAACTACACATTATACGATAATAGCACCCACAGATGGATATATTTCGCTTACGAACACTCAACGCACAAAATAGACATAATCCCAGAGTTTCCAGCATTCCTTATTCTACCAATATTCATAGTATCAACACTACTAGCGCTCATAACATGCAGAAGAAAGCCATCATGGCGGTTGAAATGCTGAAAAAGTATTTCACTTTCTTATTGGTCGTCGCCTCTTTAAGCATTTTAGTTAGCGCCAAAATCAATTTTTTTGCTGCCTCCGGATGGGGTAACGGCGGTTTCAGTTCTGATCCTTCTAATCCAGATTATGGGACGCATGATTGGATTGCGCAGCATGCATTAGACTGGTTACCGCTTGAGGAGAAGCAGTTCATTCTTAACCACATTGCCTATTATTTGTATGGAACTGAACTGCCTGACAACGGCGCGGCTCCAGACGGCATTGGCGACACAGCAAAACATCATGTGTATTATTTTGCTAACGGTTCATTACAAGAAGACGATTCAGCGGTTAGGGCACAGCAGGAATATGACCTCACTTTTTACTATTTCACGTCAGGAGATTTGATTAACGCAACTAAAAGGCTTGGCATAGTGACGCATTACATTTGTGACGTGGCGGTTTTTGGTCACGTGATGGGATCCGCCACAGAATGGGGAAACGAAACACACCACAGCGATTATGAAGATTATGTGGAGACAAGAACAAACAATTACACAGATGAATTCAACACTTTCCTGACCTTTGATGGCGCCTTAAGTAACGTTTCAGCTTACAATGCTACTTTGATGCTTGCTTACGACACAACATTCGATGCGGACGGAGACTTGACATGCGTTTGGATGGACCAAAACTACAATTGGAGTGATGCAACATTCAAGAACCGCTGCGGAGAATCGCTTAACCTCGCCGTAAACTTTGTTGCAGATGTTCTGCACACATTTTACTTGGATACAAAGGATTCAGCGCATTTCATCGATGTTCCATTCTATTATCAGGATTTAGACTATTATTGTGGTCCTGCTTGTTTGGAGATGGTTTTTGATTTTTACGGAGAAGACATTTCCCAGTTTGAGATTGCAGATGTGGCTAGAACAATCGGCGAACCCGTCTATTCGACTTTCACTGACGAACTACGGAGGGCAGCGCACTTCAGCAATATCAGCACTTCAATGGGCAACGAGATTCCAGATTACAACATCACAGGCTACACTTTACGAGATTTAGGTTATGCTGCCTTCGAAGCTCAAAGCATGGATTTGACGCAACTTAAGACTTACATAGGCCAAGATAAACCGCTTATTCTACTAATGTGGTATAGCGACAGCTATATGTATGGTCACTATCGTGTTGTGACAGGCTACAATGAAACCCATGTTTTTCTTCACGATCCATGGGCGTGGGGTGGAAGATATGGTGGTCCAAACATAGCCTTCAACTACACTGCATTTTTAGATCTCTGGTCATATTATGACAACTGGACACTTTACACTTCGCCTTGGACCATAAGCGTCTCAGCGCCAACTTACATCAAACCTGAAACTCCGTTTCAAATAAACTTCACAATCGGCTATCCAGCACCGCTTCCAAATGCGCTTTCAAATTATCCAGCCTCTCAATGTAACGTAACTATAGCATTGCCTGAAAACCTGAGCTTAGCCCAAGACGAATTTCAGAAGAAAACATTGAGCGCCGATGTTTTTGAGGCTGGAACCAACGCTACAACAAGTTGGATGCTAACAGCGAATTCTTCTGGAACATACACTATAAGCGTGGAAGCTGAAGGATTGATTTCTGGGTTTGTTTGGGCTCATGGCTCGTATCCACCGTATGATTACACTGACAGAATAGGCGCTGCAGTCAATTTTACAATAAATCTCGAAGAAGACAGCGACGCTCCAATAATAGGCACACCTTCTAGGGTTCCAGAGGGCGACGTGCAACCACTTCAAGACGTGACAGTATCAGTAAACGTCACTGATATGGAAAGCGGAATAAAAAATGTCACCTTGTCTTATACGATAAACAATGGAACATCATGGGAAAACAGAACCATGAACTATAACCAGTCAACAGGCCTCTACGAAGCCACAATACCGGGGCAACTGGCTGAAACAGTGGTGAAATTCAAAATAGTCGCATATGACCAAATCGAAAACAACGCAACAAAAGACGGAACAGAACCCTACTGCACATACCAAGTAATCCCAGAATTTATGTCAAACATCATATTAATTACATTCTTAGTATTTGCGACAGTTCCTTTGATCTTTGCAAGAAAACTGTTTTCAAAAGTAAAAAATCTTGGACAATACTAGAATAGTAATGCTATTTTTGTAAAAGGTGTCTTTGAATAGGATTTTCTGCTAAGTAGTGTTAAATTCTGCTTTTTTATTGTGAAAATTGTTTAAATTTGCCTCCTTTCCCCTTTTTATGCTTGGGGCAGAGCTGTTTGGTAAGCGTGTCTGTGGATGATGTTCGCGACGTAATTAACCTCAATGCAGCGGATGTTCCTGACGCTAAGGTTTTGAAGATGATTAAGCGTGCTGAAGTCACTTTGGAGCTTGAGCTTGGCAAGGAAATTAACTATAACGATTGCACAGATGCAGAAAAAGAGTTTATCACGGTTTTGGCTGCTGTTTATGCCATTTGCTATTTAACAGGCGGGTCTGCTGTTGGCTTAAACTTCAGTGTTGGAGATCAAAACGTTTCCGTGTTGGGCAAGGCTCCGCCATTGGATGTTTTGCAGGCTGAATTGGAGCGCATTTTGAACGGCTTAAAGCAGCCTCATGTTAGGAGCGTGTAAGCATGGCTGATGTCCCAGAGGCTTATTACCAATTTGTTATGGATTACGCGCCTTATGTTTACGTTATTCCGCCCAACACTCCTGACCAGGAAATTGGCAGAACTGCTTTTGCAGCAGCCTTCGCTATTGATTTTCTTTACGAAGCCTACTCCAAACAGCAGTTCGAAGATCGAAAAACAGAAATCAACAACAAAATCGTGAGCTTGGCTAACTGGATTCTAACCCAACAATGCACAGACAATGGCAAACTAGCCTACGGCGGATTCAAAAGCAACGAAAACAGCACGCAGTATTACAGTGTTGACGCTTGCCGCGTTATCCCTTCGCTTTTAAAAGCCTACGAATTAACGAGTAATGCCGACTATTTGAATTCCGCCAAACTTGCAGGCACCACTTTCCTTTACAATATGCAGCAGAAACCAAGCCAATTGGGCGTTCACGACAAGTATTATGGCGGCTTCACAAGAGCCGTGACAATCACAGACACATGGCTTCAACAAATGGATATTGAATGCCTCTACGGCTTTACGGGTTTGAGGCTGCTATGCGAGCATGACCAGGCAAATAAGGCTAAGTACGAAGCCATGATGAGCGACGCAATCGCCTTTTTGCGTGGGGGATTCGAAAATCTTTGGCTTCATTACGACCCTGAGCCTCTGGGCGATGGTCAATGGCATAGAGCTGATGCAAATGAAACCCAGATTTATGATGATTCTTTTGCTTATGCCTTGTTCGGTTTATATGATTATGAAGGCTGGAGCCTAACAGTTCAGAAAATCTACAATTTTCTCAACACGATTAGGGCTTCTGCGCAGTATCCAGCTTATAACCCCGCCATATGCTGGGCAGGCTACATGGACGTTGTTTCGCGTTCTCCAGCATGCGATTATTATGACGCGGTTACAGGCGGAATTTTGTGGAAAATCCGCAGAGACCATGACAAGCCAAGCCTCGCGTTCAGCATGAAAATCATTGAGGAACATCAAAGCGACTTCATGTTCTGGGGCGTAAAGCAAGCGAACTACAGCCCTGTGGAGAATAAATATGCCATGGCGACTGTCTGCTGGCTTTCAATTTTGCACTTAAACTATGAAAACCTGATCACGCGTTTCACTCAGATGTTGCATTCAAAGGGAGAAGACATAACCCTTCATCCAATCCGCGAAGCAGCAGACAAAATCAGCTACGGAGAACCCACAGAATTCAAGGCAATCGTCTCCCAAACACGCACGGACGAAGTTCTCATAGAAGCTGGATACATGATAAACGACTACATAACGCTATACACGTTCACGCCTTTAAGAGTTCATGACAAAGTACGTCGCAAGGGCGAAGACTACGAGGTTCAAAGCGTTCAAGCCTTTGATTTTGCAGGCGAAACCGCCTATTTCAAATCCACATGTAGGAGGCTAGTCGGACAATGAGCAAAATTGAAGATCCTGCTGTCACGCTTGTTCGTCTGCTAAGAAGATACCTCTGGGTTGTGAAGGATGACGGCTCATTAGCAAATGTTCACGTCAGCCAAGAATGGTACGACCGCGAACTGCTGAAAAACTTTGATGGACAAATAACCATCGGTCTTGAACGCAACGAAGAGTACAAACTGAGCCTTGACGGCAACCTAAGACGTCGCTTGGCTTTTGCTCGCGTCAACGTTTGGGCTTTAGACAAGCCTGAAAAGGGCGTTGTTGGCAGGGCCATGCGAGACAAAATCCGCTCCGAAGTTAATCGAGTCATCCGCGAAAAACGGAACAAACCGAATACTGTGGACTACGATTATGTTGGCGTTGGAAGCCTAACCGAAACCCACAAGGCTTACCACGGCGCTTCAAACAGCGAACCCCAGCCATCCGATTCTGGATGGACAGAGCTTACTGATGCCGAATACCAGAAGATATGGCAGAGTGATGACAACCGCTTCTCTAAGTCAGTTGCTGAAAATGGAAAATATGCGCTTATGCTTTTTCGCTTCAAAATCGATGCTGATAGAGAAGTTGTGAAAGAAATGCGTTTAATGTTTGAAGGTTATGGAACGTCTCCGGCTGGAAACGGCATGGCAGTTAAGGTTTGGAATCACGTTGCCGAAGCATGGCAGAACGCGGTTTCTGGAACCGGAGGTGGCGATGAAACATTAACCATCACGTTGTCTTCAAACTTGTCTGATTACATCCACGCAGATGGCTATTTGCATTTTCTTGCGCGAACAAGCAACCCAAGCGATGGTGTGACGCCTGTAGTTCTCTATTGCGATTATGCTCAAATCGCGTTTACTGTTAACGGCATAACGTACGCCGATGTTGCCAGTTTTAGAGACGTTGACGAAGTGCGCGTTAAACCCTTCCTATGGCGCACCGAGTTCACGGTCAAAACGTGGCTGTTTGAAACAGTTTACGCTTTATGAAAAAAGAAGGAGGAATGAAAAAGAAATGTCTATGCCATATGGCGCGCATGAAGCAAAAATCTACTACGTACAAGAAACCAGCTATGGGGAAACACCTGCTAACCCGTCAATGACAGGCATAAAAGCAGAAAACGTTGAACCCGCCCTAAACCCAAACCTAATCAAGGTCCGAGGAATCGGAAGCCGAGACCTACAGGCAATGCGCAGGGGCTTGAGGCACGTAAGCCTTAAACTTGCATACCCATTACCAAGCGATGCGCCCATAAACTTTCTACAGCACACGCAAACTTTGGACTCTTTAAGCATAGAAATCTTCTACGAAAAAGCCTCTGGAATAATAGACTTGCTCCATAAAGGTTGCAGAATTGACAAGACAACAGTAGAATGCGGCATCGAAGACGTTGTGAAGGCAACTGTCGAGCTGCTAGGGCAGAACGTTGTTGTTGGAACAGCGAAAATTGCAGGCGCCACTTACGCGGATTATGTAGGCGCAGTTCCTTATTATGAGAGTTTTGTTCAACGCGGCGCTGGAGACGGCTCAGGTCTAGCGGCTGTTGAAAGAGTGACAGACTGGAAGTTCACAATCGAAAACAACCTTAAACAAGTGCCAGTAATCCGCTCGACAAACGGTGACATACTCAAATACTTGCCTGTTCGCCACTGTAGTCTTTCAGGCGAATTAGTCTTTGAGTTTGAAAGCAAGCAGGAATACGATGACGTGATTAATGACAGCGAGTTCAGCCTAAAATTCGGACTAGGCGAAATAAACACTGCCTTATTCAAATATTGTAAATGGGAAAATGTTAGCACGCCCACACGCATCGAAGACCTCGTGAGCCTAAAAGCGGCTTTTGTCGCGAGAGATGTTGTCATAAGCTGAAATGGAGGGCTTAAATTTTGCGAACTGAAGTTTTGGAGCTTGACAAAAGATTTGGAGAAGAATACGCCGGACGCTATGTTTTTCAAGAGATTACTTGGGCTAAACGCAGTCGCATCATACAAAAATACACAAAATACCATCCAATATCAGGGCAAATTGTAAACAGTGACTACATAGCCATACAAGCAGAAACCATATGGGCTTCGCTTAAAGAACAGCCATTGAACAAACCCATAAATTTAGAGAAGCTGCTCAGCGAAGACAGTGGAATACCAATAGGCTTAGGCGAGCTTTTCAGCCAAATCGTGAACAAGCTTTGCAGTCTGACGGTTGAGGAGAACTGTTTTTTATCAGAGCCATCCGAAGAGAAAAGCCAAACGCAGTTCTCACAGACTTCCGCCTCTGCAAAGAATTCGGGTGGACACCACGGCAACTCGCTAAACAGCCAGCCAAAACAATCCAGCAATTCATTGTCATCCTCAACGAGTTAGACAAACAAGCAGAGGAGGAAAAGCAGAAGGCGGAACGTGAAGCAAAATGGCGATCGAGATAACATGCGACGCGGAAGGCGTTGAAGAGTTTAAACAAGCCATGCAACAGTTTGACTCAGCTATGCAAAGGCATGTGCACAGGCTTTTAGCAAGCTGGGCAGCAGACGTTAAAGCCTTAGCTAAACAGCTTGTTCCAGTTCGCACAGGACACTTGCGCAGTAGCATTTACGCTAAAATTCAAGAATGGGTTGCAGAAA
>CAZLCE010000006.1:0-73321 GCA_964558305.1 uncultured Candidatus Bathyarchaeia archaeon | reverse complement strand
TGGCGCAGAAAAACGCAAAGACACGAAAGAATCGAACGACACAAAAAATAACTGCATATTAAGAGCAGAAAGGCACCGGCTACAAAAGTCGAGCCTTTTTGTTGGTAAATATTTGTTCGAGTTTCGACCCCCACTCACAACACCATGAATTGGGCTTCTTTTGGGAAAATAAGCTCAAAATGTGCCTTATTTTCAGATGCATGGGTGGGATTTGAACCTACGAACCACTAGTTACAAAGAGAACAATGAGTGGTCCATCCAATTATGTTTCACCCAAACATAAAAGCTGTTTCTTTTCTTGGTGAATTTCTTGCTAACAAAACTCCTACAGCAGCCTAAAGGTTTCCATCACTGCAGGCACAAGCGTCTGAACACCAAATTTCCTCTCGATAAAGTTTGCTATGCTTAGGCACTTTGCCTTCTCACCGTGACATACTACGACTCTTTCGGGCTTCGGCGTCAAATTAGCTATGTAATTGAGTATCTGCCGCCTATCCGAGTGCCCTGAAAAGCCTTCGATTGACTCCACGTGCAATCTGACTCTTGCAACGTCCATTTTGCCCTCGCTGTTTATCATAGCGACTTCAGTCAAGCCCTTCTGCACTCTTCTTCCCAAGGTGCCCTCAATCTGGTAGCTTACAAAAATCGCCGTGTTTCTCTCGTCTTCTGCCAAGCTTTTGAAGTACTCTATTACGGGTCCGCCTTCGAGCATCCCAGAAGTAGCCATAATAATGCACGGCTCGCCCTCTATTATTTCCTGTCTTACATTAGGATGCTCCACAATTGTGAAGTAATCTGACTGAAACGGGTTAATCCCATCATGAAGTATGCTGTGACGGACATCTCTGCCCAAATATTCTGGATAAGCCGTGTGAATTGCTGTTGCCTCTGAAATCATGCCCTCAATAAACACTGGTGCCTCTTTCATTAGTCCACGGCGCATATAACCATCAATGATAAGCATTATTTCTTGAGCCCTGCCGACAGCTGGCACAGGAATCAAAACTTTGCCCTTCCGCTCTAAAGTTTCATTCACAATAGCTGTCAAACGTTCTTCAGCTTCAATCCGCGAGGGCATCAAATCGTCTACACCACCATAAGTGCTTTCAGTTATCACTGTTTCAACTCTTGGAAACTCTGTGGCTGCTGCTTCAAGCAGCATAGTTCTGGCATACTTGTAATCGCCAGTGTAGACGACGTTGTGCAAGCCTTGCCCTATGTGTAAGTGTATTGCAGAGGAACCCAGAATGTGACCTGCGTTATGTAGGGTTAAACGAATGTCTGGGGCTATGTCAGTTACGACACCATAACGTAAAGGAATTGTGTGCAAAACGCATTCACGAACATCTTTCTGGTCATAATGCGCTGCTATGCCCTGCTTGTTTGCCACGTCTAAATAATCCAGTTGAAGCAAAGTCATCAAATTAGACGTTGGAGCCGAACAATAAACTGGGCCATCATAACCATACTTGTAAAGAAAAGGCACCAAACCACAATGGTCAAGATGAGCATGACTTATAACAATGGCATCCAAAGAGTCAATCTCAAACCCAGAAATGTCAAGTCTTGGAAAAGCCTCAAACGGCTTTGAAGAACCTGGGTTAATGCCACAATCCAAAAGTACATTGCTTTCTCTTGTTTGAACAAGAAACGCCGATCTCCCAACTTCTTGGACGCCTCCAAGGGCTGTAATTCGGATGTCTCCAACATCGTAGATTTTAGGTCTGAAAATCTTCTCACCTATTGTACGTAGTATTCTTTCTCTGTCCTTGCTTTCTGAGTGAAGATAATGACGCATATTAGCTACTATCTTAGAGCGTAATGGAGGACTCCTCAAAACGTACGGGCGCCATCTGGTCTTTTTTATGATTTCTTGCAAAACTGTTCCGTTTCTTCCAATGACTATTCCTGGTTTTTTGGCTTCAATTATTATTTCGCCTAGGCTTGGGTCGAAACTTATGTCAGTTATTTCTGCTTCAGGTGAGATTATTTCACGTGTTATCTTTTCAGCTTCGTTCTCTAGAAGCCTAACAGAAGGGTCAGAACGTATAACTATTCTCTTCCTTATTATGTTGACTATGTCTGCAATTAGGCTGCTTTGTTCAACTAGAATTTCTGGTCTTTTCGTGTAAACGGCGAGCGTCGGTCCTTCATACTCTATCCTTGTCACTTCGGCTTCTTTGGGAACATGCTCCAATATGTACTGGCTTATTTCTACCTTCTCTTTTTCAGAATTTGGCGCCACGGTTTTAACTTCCTCAATCGGCTAGAAGCTGTTTCTTCTCCTTACTAGTTAACTCTCGATAACCCTTTTCATCTATTACAGCAATGTTGAAACTGTCACCAGTTCCGGCATTACGCTTCATAGCAGCGTCAACAGCTGTAACAACTATGGGTAAAAGTTCCTTAACAGACATATCTTCCCTGTATTTATCCTCTAGAACACCATACGCTACTGGGGAACCAGAACCAGTGGAAACGCATTTCTCCTCTGTTAAACTGCCAAACGGGTCCAGTGAAAACACGTGTGGTCCAGTTTCATCTACGCCACCTATCACAACTTGCGTGAGTAACGGTGCATATCTCGCGGAAAACAGAAGATTTGCAATGATTCTTGCCGCAGAGCTTACAGGTAAAGGTCTACCCACATTTAATCTGTATAGTTGCGCGTTTGCTGTAAGTATGTCCACGGTTCTTTGTGCATCTGCAACCGTTCCTGCGATTGTCATTGCTAAGTGATCATCTATTTTGTATATTTTTTTCCCTTGTTTGTGGGCTACGTAGAAACCCATGGTTACTCGGGTGTCTGAAGCCAATATCACGCCGTCTTTGCAGATGACGGCGATAGTTGTTGTTCCTTTTAACACTAATCGATCTACCGCATCATTATTTATCATGACATTTTTTCTCCTAAAACCTAAACGCTTGCGGAATTACTTCGCTAGGAAGCAGCATCATGTAATCATAGCCATGGGATTTATTAACATTACGGTTCAAAACTATAGGATAAAACAACAATTCTTAATTAGGAATCTATGGAATTTCTAAAAAGTTTTAAGCATATATCCCTATGAATTAGAGACGACTAAAACCGGAATAGTGGTGTCTTTGCCTCCTTTAAAACATCATCGCATGCAACTTCCGAGGGAAGTGATAGTTGGAAATGGGACCATAGAACGCGTTGCCGAAATCTATCTAAGACTAGGATTTACAGAATCTGCGCTAATAATTGCGGGATCAAGAACCTATGATATTGCTGGAAAAACGGTCAAAGAGCTACTCGAAAAGGAAGGAATAGAAGTCGGCACTTTTCTTGTTGAATCAGCCACTGTTAAAGATGTGGAGGCTATTGAAGAAAAAATAAAGCTTCTGAAGCCGCAAGTTGTCTTTGGAGTCGGTGGAGGAACAAAGATAGACGACGCAAAGCTGAGCTCTGCTCGACAAAAAATACCATTCATCAGCATTCCAACCACAGCTTCCCACGATGGAATTGCAAGCCCATTGTCTTCTGTTAAAGGATTCGAAAAACCATACTCGGTTATGGCTCAAGCACCCTTAGCTATCATAGCGGACACAAACATAATAATGCAGGCACCTTGGCGCTTCGCCATAAGCGGTTGCGGAGACGTGATTGCAAAATTCACAGCCGTGAAAGACTGGAAATTGGCGCACGAAGAGAAAGGCGAATACTATGGAGGATATGCTGCAAGCTTGGCTTTGATGAGCGCCAAACTTGTAACACAAAATGCAGACGCGATTAAACCAGAAAGCGAGGAGGGTTTGCGAGTGCTGCTAGAAGCTTTGATAAGTTGCGGAGTTTCCATGAGCATTGCTGGAAGCAGCCGACCATGCAGCGGCTCAGAGCACCTATTTAGTCATGCACTTGACGTGATTAGGCGTAATCATGCCATGCACGGTGAACAATGCGGAGTTGGAGCCATAATGATGGCCTATCTGCACAGGGCAAACTGGAAGCGCGTAAGAGATACGCTGAAGAAGCTAGGTGCACCAACAAATGCTGAAGAGCTTGGTGTAGAAAAGGAAGATGCGGTGAAAGCTCTGGAAATGGCTGCAACAATAAGGCCTGAGAGGTACACGATTCTTAATAAGGTAAATTTAAACCATGAAATCTGCGAGAAAGTTGCAAAAATTACGTGTGTTATATAAGGAAAAGTTTTAAGTATCGTGATGTCTAGTTTGGCTTGATGGAGCGTAAATGTTTGAAGACTGTAGCTTGTCCTTTGTGCGAGTTGGATTTGGGGAAGGAGAAAATTTTCTATGAGGATAGGTCTTTCATTGTTTTGAGGACTAAAACTTTGAAGGGACATAGGGAGCGGATTATGATTGTTTTTAGGCAGCATGAGCATACTATTCCGTATAAGGCTTATGAGCGGGCTTTGGATTTGCTTTCTAAGATTGGTAGGAAGGTTTTTGGTTATACACCTAAGTTTGTGATTATGGATACTACTTTTGCTACTATTAATGATCATTGGCATTTGGTTGCTACTGATTTGGACCCGAAAAGTGAGGATTTTGACCAGATTTTAGCTACCAGATGGATTAAGGTTATAGATAACACGATTGTAGATGAAAGTGAAGTTTAGTTCCTGTGAATATGCTTTTTCATTTTCATCCTTTTTCTCAGACGTTTTGATAAAAATATTCAACAAATGATCAGAAAGCTGAGACAATTCGGACTGGCAGACTACAAGTCTATGGAAAACCAGTTTGTCGTCACCAGAAAAAGAATCGCCAACAAGCTTCAAAACTCAAGAATAATGCAGATACACTTTCACACTCTAAAACATTGGAAAGCTACAATGGAATACCACAAGACAAGAGACATCCTACACGTTATGAACTTGCTTGGACTCAGAAACATAGAAAGCACACTGGTCTATACCCAGTTAATCAGCTTTGAAAGCGACGAATACCATTCAGCAGTCGCCAAAACAGTTGAAGAGGCGAGAAAACTTCTTGAACAAGGCTTTGTCTACGTGTGCCA
Source organism: uncultured Candidatus Bathyarchaeia archaeon (assembly GCA_964558305.1). Lineage (GTDB taxonomy): Archaea > Thermoproteota > Bathyarchaeia > Bathyarchaeales > Bathycorpusculaceae > CAZLCE01. The sequence continues at coordinate 68,316 of CAZLCE010000006.1, read as the reverse complement.
GAAAGACGACATAATGCTGTTCAGAAAGAGAAAGTAGCCTAATGGCAAAAACATGGTGTAAACTGGCCAGCTATAGTGTAAATTCCCATTTGCACCATAAATTTTTACGATGCTTGTCAGGTGGGCAGACTAGGCAGTTTACTTCTACTTTTGGATTCAGTGTTTTTGCAAAGTTTTTCAAGTAGCCAAATCGCACTTTTTTGCATGGAAACTCGTTTAACCCTTTGCTCAAACGAGCCTCTTGCGTTCTGCACTTGTCGACGCTTAAAGTAGCCCGCTTATCAGTTAATTCAACGGTTTTGAAAGGCTGGTCCAAAGCCCAACTTGATTTACGCAGAAACTCGACAATTGTCCGCACATCTGGGTTTTCGCTTACTTGGAACATTTTTTGCAAGCTTTTCGCTTCAATTGCCGCCATGGCTTCCCAGACGCCAGCATCAATTTCGGTTGCTGCTTCAGTGCCAAACTTTTTCTCTATGCCCAGAAAGTATAGGCCGTCAACCCTCCACAAGTTTCGAATTTGGAGAAAGAAATAATCCAGAAGTTTTTCTATGGGCATTTTAGCCAGCATTTCACGGTCTTCGCGGCTTCCAAGCGGATATTCGCTCATACGTCTACACCAACATTTAGATTAACAAGTTATATGAACTAATCTTTTAAACATTAACCAAAAATGAAGTAGAAAAAAGTGGCGAAAACCATTGCTACAGGAGCAACTGATAAAAACAATAATTCTAGGCATAATTCAAGGCTTAACAGAATGGCTTCCAATATCAAGCACTGGACACCTAAAACTGGCAGAATATTCTCTAGACTTAAAAGCACCCATACTTTTTGATGTCATCCTACACATAGGCACATTAATCGTCATTCTCCTATTCCTCAGAAATGACATCAAAAACATTCTCTCAGCCCTTGTACGATTTGATTTCAAAACAGAAAACGGAAAACTGATCCCACTAATAATTGTTGGAACAATACCCACTGCATTAATTGGCATAATCTTCGGCGACCTTATAGAAACCACTTTTCAAAACATCCTACCGATAGCCATAGCATTCTTAATCTGCGGAATAGTCCTCTACTCGTCAAAAGCTGGAAAAGAAAGCACAGATAACATAGCCTATTTAACAGCCCTAATAATCGGCACAGCACAGGGCATAGCCATAATCCCAGGCATTTCAAGAAGCGGAGCAACCATCGCCATCGCACTTCTGGTTGGAATAAAACGGAAAAGAGCCTTCAAATTCTCGTTTCTGCTTTCTATTCCAGCCATACTTGGCGCTTTAGGCTTAACCCTTTACAAACAATCTGCCGAATTGGCAACAGCAGGTTTGGGCTCAATAGAAATTCTTGCCGGAATGATTGCAGCAATGCTTGTCGGTTACTTGGCTTTAAAACTCCTCTGGAAAATCCTAACCGCGAAAAAGTTTCATCTTTTCGCATTTTACTGCTGGCTACTCGGCTCGGCGTTAATAATACTCAGCTTAGGCGTTTTCTAACCACTTAGGCTTACCAGAAAGAAATTCTGTTAGAAACTTTGCAAACTCGCCATTTCTCTCATAAATTTCAACTATTTCGTCGTTAACGAACATTTTAAAACCTTTACGAAGCTTCTGCGAAATTTCTTTTGCGACACCTGCATTTCTTCCGCCATCCTTCAACTTTTCCTTAAGCAACGTTACTGCATCAGTGTATCTTCTGTGAAGCTCGACAACCCATCTTCCATCTTCAATGTATGGTCCAGAAACAGTGCCCAAATTATTCAGATGCTTTAACAAAAATTTTTCACATTCATGTTCCCTTTCAAGAGGCGGTCCAAAATGCTTCTTGATAGGCGAAAGAATGCGTTGTTCAAGCTCAAAGATGAACATGTTGAGGCTTTTTTCGTCGCTCCATGCAAGATTTCTTAAAACGTTAAAATCATTAAGCTGAATAAGCTTGCGTAAAGACCGTTGAGACTTGTAAAGTTGTCCCCACAAAACGTCTGGAACTGCGTCAACTTTTCCAAAAGTTAGGAAGATGACTGCAGAGCCGCGGTTCGCCAATTTTTGTTTCAATTTTTTCATGGTCATGGCGGTCGTTTCTGGTGGATAGAAGAATTTTGAGCTTGGATTTTTTAGGAAAGCTCGTGCAGCAGCCATGAAAACGTAAAGTTTTTGCGGCTGTACTGCTGAGGCCACGTTTCTTCCTTTGTCAACAGGATCAACGATTGTCAAAGGTTCCTTGAATAGAAGTTGCAGTTCATTCTCTCTTCTTGTGTAATAATTTTCGATGTCTATGACTAATCGCTGTTTGTTTTGTGCAAATGATTTGAGCGTGTTTATGAAGGATTTATAGTGCAATATGAGGAGTTCGCAGAGGTAACCGCTGAAGCCGCCAATTTTTATTTCAGCTCCATAAACACCTATGCCCTTCATAAATTTCTTTAAGAGGCGCACTTCACCCCGCATCTGCCTATTTAAGCGTTTTTTCACGTAGTCCGTGTGAAATGGTGTTCTGTCTGTGGCGCTTAGCCATTCTCCCCGTTTCACATCATAACATGGAACAATATTCACTCTGACATTGTCAACAAATGCCTCAAGGTATGGATGCTCAGCAAACCTTTCAATCTGCTCTGAGCCTCTCGTGGCTTTTCTGGCTGTTTTTAGGCATACTTCTCCGAGGGATTTGCGTGGTATAGTTGCTGGCACACGCATGAAAATGTCTATGTCTGGTTCCTCGCTGAGCCAAGTGTCTTTCGCAACTGAACCTTCGACACGCACAGCGGCTTTGATGCCTAGTGTTTTAGAAGCAGAAACAACTTTTTTTTCCAGTTTTTTAGCTAAAGCCTCAATTTTGGCTCTTTCAATCTTTTTGGGTGTGACGCGTTTCAAAATTGTTCCGCAAACTTTCTCTATTTTCTTGTGCATAAGCATGTCCTTTCTTCATTTTTGTGGACAAAACTCTTTGAGGGTTGAGTATATGGGTCCTTTCGGTGTTAAATCGCTTCTTTTGAGTCTCAAGCAGTCAGCTTTAACGATTCCAAACTCGTAATTTGTATTTTCTGTGATGAGTTTGGCGAGTTCAGCTTTGTTTCTTCCAGATTTTACGCGCGCAATTGTCAAGTGTGGACTGAAGCCTTTCGGGTCTGGCGTAAAGCCTAAACTGTGTAATCGAGGCTCCAACTGGTTGAAGATGCTTTGCAATTGGTCGGCGCCTTCGGTTATTCCAGCCCACGTCACTCGTGGATAGCTTACGTTTGGAAAGGCGCCAATTCCGTTAATCTTGACGTCAAAGGGAGTGAATTGGATTTTTTTCATTTCTTCGAAGATTTTTTCCACGGTGCTTAGTGTGATATTTCCCAGAAATCGAAGGGTTATGTGGATGTTTTTGGGTTCAACAAGTTTTAAGTCTGCTCCTGTTTTGGCTAAGAGGTTTTGCATGTCTGTGATTTTCTTTAGAACTGTTTCGCTATTCATGTCGAAGGCTATGAAACTTCTTATTGCTTCTGGCATCGTTATTCCTTTGTTTATTTTCTGTGAACCTTCCTCATAAATGCTTTTAATCGGTTTATGGCATTTCGTTTTTGAGTATTTACAATTTGCTTAATAATGATGGAAAAAGGTGGGTTTATGGGTCTATTTTGCCGTATTCTTTGGCTGTTGTCCAGAGGTCTATCATGTCTGTTTTGCCGTTGTTGTCTATGTCAAAGTTGGGCACGTATCTTGGGTCCGGATAGTCAATGCCAAAATGCCTAGCAACTTCCCAAAGGTCTACCATATCAACCTTCTTATCAGCGTTAACATCACCAACTATAGCGACAGAAATCCAACCAATAATGAAATTGTTGTCACCAGTGTCTATTTCACCTAGAACTGGCCAGGCGTAGGCGCTTATGGTGTAGTTGCCTTTGGCAAAGCCAGAAGTGTTCCAAGCGAAGGTGAGGGTCGTGGAGTTTCCGCTTGTGAGAGTGACTTCTTTTGTTTCTATTATTATTGGTGTCTGCTGGTATCTGGCAAGGTCGTCGCCTCCGCCTGTCCATGTGCTTGGTGCTCCCTGCCACGCGTAAATGTGTCCATCTGCATAAGCTAACCGATTGCCTACATAGTATCCGACTCCAAATGGTAGGTCTGTCAAGCGTTCCCAGCTGTTGGTTGAGATGGTGTATCTGTAGGTGCGGTTGTCTGGTATGCCATCAGGCTCAGCTTGGTTGCCGCTCAAAGCGTAGATATAATCTGCTTGGTCTGGAAGCCACGTCGCAATATACAGAAGCGAGCCTCCATCGCCTACACCACCGGACCCACCGCTGTGGGGCTCAGCGGGAATATCTGCCATAACAGTCCATGCATTATCCATAATGCTGTAGCGCCAGAAATCGTAAATGGGTGAGGTTTCGTAAAACTCGCCGCGCAACGCATAGAAGTAGGGGGCCCATGTGCCAACGAGTGAGGCACCGTCTCCCATGCCTGCCGGCGGGTCAGCAAGCTCTCTCATGAGGTCATCTTTGTGCGTCCATTGCATCACGTGCTGGTCAAAACGATAAAGATATGTGGGGCGTTGCTCACCACCCAGTGTGGCAAATAGCCCAAGGTGTATTAAAGCTGAGTGCCATCTTATTGCGTTACCCTCACCTTGGTCAACTGGGGTATCTGGTAAACGCTCCCAAGAGTTGCTCGAAATGCTGTAGCGATAAAAGAATCTGCGACTCTCTCCTGTTGCTGCTCCATATAGAGCAAAAATGTAGTCGTCCATGGCGGGGGACCAATCCAAGGCTGTGCCAGTTTTGAAAGCTGCACCATCGGGCTGCGGCGGTGCTGCCAACTCTACAAAGCTGTTGTCTGAAGGGCGATATCGATAAAAGCTGGTTCCTCTTGCGATGTAAATGTCCGTGCCCGTGCCAACTACAGCTTCGCCATAAGTGCCAGTAACCGTATCTCTAGCCCAAACCCAATTGGTTGAATTAGCGTAGACCGTGACGTTGAAGGTTTGAGTACTAAAGGCTTGATTTATTAGGGCTACGTTTATTTGTAGAGGGTAGCCTTGTCCCACAACGGTTTTGGAGCACACAGCATCGGTGACAGCTATGTCTTGAATTTTCGTAAATGTTGTAAATCTTAACTCTTCTCCAGGTTCTGATTTCCAATTGGGGTCGTAGGGCACATCTCTCCAGAAATAATTCCCGTCACCATAAGAATCCGTGTATACCAGTAAACTGAAAACATGTTCGCCAGGAGTCGTTACTACCATGAAATAAGTTTGGCCGGCTATCACTTCTACGTCGGGGAAGTCGAATTCTACCCAGCTATCTTCGCGCCAGCGCGAGACGGCTTCTTCAGGAGAAGTGAGTGTTCGGTTTATCGACGTGAGATCAGGACCAGTTAGGGAAGACCTTACGTGAACAGATATCTCAGTGGAGTAACTAGGTGCCATTGCCCTGAGAAAAACAGCTACTTTCGACAAAATGGGTTTAGTTGGTTTGAATGATTGAGCAGTTTCATACGCCCATAATACAGGACGATGACCAAGAAGACTTCCACCGTCCACTACAACATCCTCTTCGCTTTGCGCGAACGCAGTATGCAAGACATCTGTGAGAACATTAACGGAAAAGTTTAGTGATTCCCCACATCGATCTTTGAAAGTTTGATTGCTCCAGTCGTAGTTTTGATCCATCCACACACAGGTCAAATCTCCGTCCAAGTCAAATGTTGTGTCATAAGCAAGCATGCTTGCGGCATCGTAAGCAGAGATAAGATCGAGGCTGCCGTCAAAAGCAAGATAAACATTGAATTCATCATCATAACTATTAGTCCGCTCATTCACGTAGGTTTCGTAATCACTGTGGTGGACTTCCGCACCCCAATCCGTCCCGCTACCCATCACATGTCCAAACACGCCCACATCAACAATGTAGTGGCTCATTATTCCAAGCGTCTTAACAGCCATTGTAACGTTGCCAGATTTCATGTAGTTTAGAGCATTGCCGAATTCTGTTTGCGCTCGAACTGCCGAGGCATCATCTTGCAAGCTTTCATTAGACCAATAGTAAATATGATGCAAGGCTGTGTCGCCAATCCCATCAGGGGCTCCACCATTGTCAGGCAACTCAGTTCCGTACAAGTAAATAGCTAAGTTGTTTACGATGTATGCCTTTTCCTCGTTTGGCAACCAGTCTAAAGCATGCTGAGCAATCCAATCGTGTGTACCATAAACCGGGTTAGAAGAATCATCACTGAAACCACCATTGCTCCAACTTGTCGCTGGTCTTACATTTAGTGCTGTATAAGATACACCTATTAACAGCAGTATTAACATTATCCAAGAAACAGTTCTCTTTAACATTTTTCTTTCTCCTGATCTAAAATAGTTCAATCAAAACATAAATCTTACGGATAAATCTTCTATACGACCATATAAGTTAATCATAGCAACACCAAAACATTCAACCCTTTTTCAAAGGCAAACCGTTAAAACCCAAAATACAAAAGAATACATTTAGACATAACATAAAAGGACGATTGCAAATGAAGGATACGCTCGTTATAGGCTTGGCTGGTATGCCTGGAGCAGGCAAATCTGTAGTTGTTAATGTTGCAAAAGCAAGCGGCTACGGCATCATAGTAATGGGCGACGCTGTTAGAGAAGAAGCAGAAAAAAGACATCTTGAGCCGAGCCCAAAAAACCTTGGAAAAATAATGCTTGAATTAAGGCAAAAAGAGGGAAACAGCGTCATAGCCAAAAGTTGCATCCCAAAAATAGAGAAAGCAAAAGAACAAAAGGTTATTGTGGACGGCATAAGAAGCCTAAGCGAAGTTGAAGAATTTAAGAAACATTTCCCAAAATTCACCCTCATAGCCATCCAAGCCTCTCCAGAAACAAGGTTCAAACGTCTTTACCGCCGTCAAAGAAGCGACGACCCAGCAAGCTGGGAAATCTTTCAAGAAAGAGACAGAAGAGAATCAAACGTAGGATTAGAGCAAGCCATAGCCGCGGCTGAACATACAATAATAAATGAAGAAGAAATAAGCGCAGTAAAAAAGAAAATTAAGGAAGTTTTAAGGAAAGTTGAAGAAAAATGGATGAAGTAAACATTTACATAGAAGCAGGAATCAACCCAACAGAATCCGAAAGTAAAGTAAAACAAGCCGTAGAAAACATCTTCAGCAACATTCAACCCAAAATTCAACCTATATATAAGGGGGCTATACTAACCGCACAAGCAAAAGGAATCGAAACCCTCACAAAACTACAAAACCTACTCCGCAGAGAACGCATCCGCGACGCAGCAAGAAAAGCCCTACTCGAAGAACTCGACGGAAAAACCATAAACTTCTGCCTAAACAAGCAAGTCGCATATGCAGGACACATATCCTTCTCAAAAGAAACAGCAGAATCACCCCTAGGACCAATAAAAATCAAAATAAAATGCGAAAACCCAAGACAACTCATAGACTGGCTAGTGTCAAAAACAATAAAAGGTGACACAAAATGAGTTTAGAAAAAGTTTACGAATATATCGATGCAAACGCCGACAACTTTGTCAAATACCTAGCTAAGCTTGTCAAACAACCTAGTGTCTCAGCAAAAGGCGAAGGAATGCAAGAATGTGCAGAACTCGTAGAAAAAATGATGCAAGAAACAGGATTGTCGACAAAAATTCTCCACGAAGAAAAAGGAAACCCAGTCGTTTACGGAGAAATCAAATCCAAAAAATCAAGAAAAACTCTCCTCTTCTACGACCACTATGATGTGCAACCACCAGAACCCCTCGAAAAATGGACACATAAACCCTTCAGCGGCAAAATAGTCGAAGGAAAAATCTATGGAAGAGGAGCATCAGACAACAAAGGCAACCTCGTTTCAAGACTAAAAGCTGTCCAAACACTACTAGAGATTACAGGCAAAACGCCTATCAACATAAAATTTTTCGCAGAAGGCGAAGAAGAAATCGGCAGCCCACATCTTGAGCCAATAATAAAGAAACACAAGAACCTATTATCTGCAAACGCAGCAATCTGGGAATTCGGCGGAACAGACAGAAGAGGAAGACCAATTCTTTACCTAGGATTAAAAGGAATCTTATCCATAGAGCTAAAAGCCACTGGTGCTCTCAAAGACGTCCACTCCGCAAACGCACCCATAATCCCAAATCCAGCTTGGCGCATTGTCTGGGCACTAAACCTCCTAAAAGACAAAGAAGAAAAGATTCTAATCGAAGACTTCTACGAAAAGGTTCTAAAACCATCCACTGAAGAAATCAGATTCTTAAAGAATATCCCTCTCGAAGAGGAAGAAAACAAAAAAGAACTAGGCATAAAGAAATTCTTACACAACAGATCTGGATTAGACGCCCTAAAAGCACTGCTATACAACCCCACATGCACCATCAACGGTTTCATATCCGGATACACCGGCAAAGGTTCAAAAACAGTCCTGCCCCGCGAAGCCAATGCAAAGCTTGACTTCCGATTGGTTCCAAACCAAAGTTCCGACGAAATCTTCCGAAAACTTGTCAAACACCTGAAAAAGCACGGATTTGAAGACCTAGAAATAATAAAACATGGGTCAACAGATCCAACAAGAACACCAATAACCGATCCTTTCGTAAAACTAGTCGCAAAAACAGCCAAGAAAGTCTACAACAAAAAAGCTGTAATTTATCCCCTCAGCGCAGGTTCAGGACCCATGCACTTATTCCGAAACTTCTTAGGATACCCAGTTGTCTCAGCCGGATGCAGCCACCCAGAAGCCAACACCCACGCACCTAACGAAAACTTGAAAATTGAAAGCTTCATCAAAGGAACAAAATTCATCGCCACCTTAATCACGGATTTTTCAAAATAAACGGTGCAGTTTTTGCCTACAAAAGCCACAATAACCAACAGAGGCGCTGTCCTTCTGGGAAAAAATATTGCATGCGACGCCTTCGACGAAACCAAACCAATAAGAACAGTCACACATGCACACGCTGACCACATGATAGGGCTACAACAAAGCCTAAGAACATGCGAAAAAGTCCTAACAACCAAAGCCACAAAAGACTTAATCGACGTCATGAGAGACCCACTCTTCCTAATGGGCGGCTTCGTAGAAACACTCGATTATGGCAAAACACTCCAAATCGAAGAAGAACAACTAACATTCTTCAAAACCGACCACATCCTAGGCGCAGCCCAAGTACTCGTTGAAGACGCCGAAGGAACAAGAATCGTTTACACAGGAGACTTCAGAATGGACGGAACCCAAGTTTTAGACGCTGACATCCTCGTCATGGAAGCCACCTACGGAAGCCCAACATGCAAACGCACCTTCGAAAAAGACGTCAAAGAACTGCTTGTTTCTCTAGTAGAAAAAGGACTGAAACATGGCACAGTATGCATTTTTGGCTATCACGGCAAAATCCAAGAAGTCATGCAAATCCTCCACGAAAAAGGCATAAAAGCTCCATTCATCGCACCTGAAAAAGTGTTCCACGTTTCCAGAGTCTGCCAACAACACGGCATGCACCTCGGACGCATACTACTATCCGAAGAAAGAGAAGCAAAACAACTCGTCGAAAAAAACTCGCCATGCATAGCCTTCTACCACATGAACTCGAAAAGCAAGGTAGGTCAAGGACTATTTCGCATCTACGTAAGCGGCTGGGAATTCGATTCCCCCTGCCGAGAAATCACACAAAAAGAATACATCATAGCCCTAAGCGACCACTCAGACTTCAACGGACTAATGGAATACGTCAGACACTCAAAACCAAAACAAGTAATCACAGACAACTTCCGCATAGGCTACGCAGAAACACTAGCTAAACATATCCATAAACGCCATGGAATCCCAGCAACAGCACTCCCAAAAAGATAGTCTATTCTTGTAGAATTGTGTGTATCGTATATTACGACAGAAGATTTATCTCTAATTCTCTCCTTAACATATGTAGAATTCGGATTACGATTCCGAATTCATACGACTTAAATAAAAAGAAACCAGACATTGCGAGTGCGATACGAAGATGCCTTCCCCACTACAACCAGAGTTCTTTGCACTGTTAGGCATAGACCTTTTCCTAGCTATAAGTCTGCTGACATGTTTGTTGGATAGGCATTTTCCATGGCAACTACCATACATATACCAATTAGCGGCTTTGGCGGGCTTTGGACAGTTACTCGTAAGCAAAGAGTTCATCGTATTCTTTGGCGAGTACATGCGCTTCTGGTACAGCCTCCTATACCTAGTCGTAGCCTTGGCAAACATAATTGCAGTCAACATGTATCTTGGCATAATGAAGAAGCTGCTCAATTACGCAAAGGTTTTCATGTTCACCGTGACTTTTCCAGCCCTAACTTTGGCTGTATTTTTCCTATCCAACTATGCAGAGGTTGCTGTCCATCCGCTTGTGATGACACCGCAGATGTCTTGGGAAGCCACCTTCATTGGCATAGTAACCTTCGACACTATAGTGGTGGGGTTTGGCACTTACGTGTTCTTCAAGCCAAAATGGTGGTACATAGCCCTCGGCGCAGGCACAGCAATAACAGGCGCAAGCATATACGCCTTACTTAAGCCGTCGTGGGGAGAGGCAACTTTCTTAGTTTCAGCCATAGGTCTTGCAATAGCCTGCGTCATAATCTTAGGCGTAAGCGTCTACGTACTCGCAAAAATATGGATAGATACGCTGAAAGAAAGAAAAAGAAGGAAGAAGGAGGTGAAACAATAAGATGAAGATAAATTATAAGAAAAGCCTAAAACTAATAACATTGCTGATAACGTCCTTACTTATAGCAACAGCGAGTGCAACAGTATATAGGTATATGTACATTGAGGGAACAATCACTGTTGGCGGTATCAAACTTATGTGGGTAAAAGGTGCAGACGTTCCAGATGCTACAATAGTTGGTGGCACAGCAACTGTGAGCTTAAATGTGGAAAACAATACTGCGGTGAATTTTACAGAAGCTCTGTTCCTAAAGAATAACGACACAGCCAGTACATATTACTATAACATAACTGTGACAGATCCCCTTACAGTAACGTATTTTGAAACAGCAAAGCTACACATTTACGAAAACTACACCGTCGAAGGAACTTGGACATACCTTAACACAGTGGATCTGAAAAATGCCAACAGTTACTATTATGGCTCTCTGGCTCCGAGCAATTGCACACGATTAACAATTGAAGTGAAGGCTATCGTAGATTCGATCTTAGACAACTTCAAAGTTCAACTAGAATACTGGCCATAATCTTCCTTTTCCCTTTTTTATTCTATTTTCGATTTTCTAGATGCAAGTATTGAAATGTATCAATTATCTTTATGTGTGAAACGAAAAATATTTTTTCATTCGTAATACGTGGACTCGTTTAAAATCGCAAATTCTAGAAGCATTTTTATGTTTTACCATTTAATAATTAGACTCTTGTGGTGAAAAGTAAGTGGACAAGTCATCTCTAGTTTCGGGTTTCTATAAGCTCAGCCCTAAGAAGCGTTTAGAGTTTGTTAAGAAATTCGCCAATCTATCAGATGAAGAGTGCGATTTGCTTCAGAATTCTGGTTCTTTGTCTTTGGATTTGGCTGATCGTATGATTGAAAACGTTGTTGGTGCCATTCCAATACCTTTTGGCATCGCTGTAAACTTCCAGATAAACAAGCGTGACTATTTAATTCCTATGGCTATCGAGGAGCCTTCTGTGGTTGCCGCTGCCAGCTATGCAGCGAAGATGGTGCGTGATGGTGGAGGCTTCTACACAAGCAGCACGCTGCCCATAATGATTGGGCAAATACAAGCAGTGGGCATAAAGGATCCGTATGCGGCTAGGATGCGAGTTATACAGGCAAAAGAAGAAATTCTGAAGAAGGCGAACGACCAAGATCCAGTGCTTATTTCAGCTGGTGGCGGAGCAAAAGACCTAGACGCAAAAATAATTCATACAACACAAGGACCAATGCTAATCACGGAATTGCATGTTGACTGCCGCGACGCCATGGGCGCTAACGCTGTTAACACTATGGCTGAAGCTGTTGCTCCAACGATAGAGCGCATAACAGGCGGACGTGTGTACTTGCGGATAATTTCTAATTTGGCTACGAAACGCTTGGCAAGAGCATTGTGCATCGTGCCTAAAGAGGCGATCGGCGGAGAAGAGGTCGTAGACGGCATTGTGAACGCTTCTGCTTTTGCGGCTGCAGATCCATATCGGGCGGCGACGCATAATAAGGGAATTTTAAACGGCATAATAGCCGTCATAATCGCAACATGCAACGACCACCGCGCAATCGAAGCAGGAGCCCACGCCTACGCAGCAAGAAACGGGCAATATACAACACTTTCAACATGGGAGAAAAACACAAACGGAGACCTCGTAGGCTCAATCGAGTTGCCAATGGCCGTAGGCCTAATCGGCGGAGCCGTTCGCACTCATCCAATAGCAAAAATAAGCATAAAAATCCTAGGCGTAAAAACCGCCAACGAGTTTGAAGAGGTTCTGGCTGCTGTCGGCTTAGCTCAAAATCTTGGAGCTTTACGCGCATTAGCACATGAGGGCATCCAACGTGGGCATATGTCGCTTCACGCTAGAAACATTGCTGTGGCAGCAGGAGCAACAGGTGAGCTGATAGATTTGGTGGCTGAAAAGATGGTTGAAGAACGCAAAATCCGCATGGACAGGGCAAAAGAACTAATAGAACAGTACAAGTCGCTGGAAAAATCTAAAAGATGATAGGTTGAATTTAAACGTGGGAAAACTAGGATGAAAATAGTTCTTGGACCAGCCTCTAAACAGCTAGGCGAAAAAGTGGCTGAACTTCTAAATGCGGAAACAGTGCCAGTAGCTTTCAAAAATTTTCCAGATGGAGAATCATACGTACGGTTAGAAGGCAAAGTGAAAAATGAAGAAGCAGTCATTATACAGACCACAAGCCCGCCGCAGGACACTAGGCTTATACAATTAGCTTTGATTGCAGATGCAGCAAAAAGAAACAAAGCCAAAAAAGTAACGGCAGTCGTGCCCTATCTGGCTTATGCACGCCAAGACAAGGCTTTTCTGCAAGGCGAAGCCATAAGCATTCAAGCAATTGCACGTATGCTGAAGGCTGCTGGGATTAATGACTTAATAACCGTGAATGTGCATCAAGAAAAAGTGTTAATGGAGTTTTCATTTCCGGCAAAGACAGTCTCTGCAATTCCGTTGCTTGCTGAGTATTTTAAAAAGAAAGGTTTTGAGAAGGCTTTTGCGCTTGCGCCAGACAAAGGCGCGATGCACATTGTTGAAGAAGCGAAGACAGTTTTGGGTGGAGAATGTGGCTATTTGGAGAAGCATCGAGACCGCTACACTGGACAGGTGAGCGTTGAAAGAAAAACATTTGATGCAAAGGGAAAAACTGTGATAATTTTTGATGACATAATTAGCACTGGTGGCACAATAGTTGCTGCAGCTAAAGTTCTGAAGGAACTTCAAGCTGAAAAGATGTATGCTGCTTGCGTTCATCCGCTTCTAATCGGAGACGCAGAAAAGCGCATAATAGAGGCTGGAGTGAAAGAAATTGTAGGCACTGACAGCGTTGAAAGTCATGTGAGCAAAGTTTCCCTCGCACCATTAATAAGTAAGACATTAAAGGAGCGTAAAAGTGGCTAAAATTTTCTTTCTGCTCTCTGGTGAACATGAAACTTTACCAGTCTCTGAATTGAAGACTATACTTGAAGCAGAAGGCTACGCCTTTAAAACGTTGGAGAAACTTGACCAAGCGTTAAGGCTTGAAGCAGAATTAAACTGCATAGAAGCCATAAAACGCAGAGCAGCATTCACAAGACTTTGCGGGTTAGAACTGTTCAATTGCGAAGCAGAAACGTCCAAGATAGTGAGAGAAATGCGCTCTATGAACCTAAAAGAATTTCTAAAAGACGGTGAGAGCTTTGCGGTTCGCGTAAAGCGTGTAAAGAGTTATGCTTCAAAAATCGATGGAATGGTTCTGGAGAGAAAATTGGGCGAATTAATAATAAACGAGACAAAAAAGGCAAAGGTGAACTTGAAAAATCCAAATAAAGTTTTCATGGGCATCTTAACAAGTGAAAAGCTTATTTTTGGCGTAAAGCTTGCAGAGATTCCGCCTAAACCTTTTGTTGAGAGACGCCCAAGGAAAAAGCCGTTTTTCCATCCGTCGGCTATGCCAGCGAAACTTTCAAGGTGCATGGTTAACTTAGCCAAAACTAAAGCTGGCGAATTGGTTTTTGATCCCTTCTGCGGAACTGGAAGCATACTTATCGAGGCTTCGCTTATTGGCTGTCGTGTCTTAGGCTTGGATGTTCAGCGGCGCATGATAAGGGGAAGCCTCAGAAACTTCACTTATTTTAACATTAAGCCTGAAGGGGTCGTGGTTGCGGATGCGCGAAACCCACCAATAACTAGGGTTGATTGCGTCGTGGCTGATCCGCCTTATGGTAGATCTGCAACGACTTTGAAGCGAACTACGAAGCAGATAGTTGAAGAAGTTTTAATGGCTGTTCGTGACATGCTCGGTGAAGGACAGAGAATCTGCATGGCTGCACCGAAAACATTAAGCGTCGGACGCATAGGCACAGTTTTAGGTTATAAACATATAGAGTCCCATTTTGTTTATGTTCACCGAAGCCTAACAAGAGAAATAGCTGTGTTTGAAAAGGTGTAGAACCATATGAGCCTTCGTGTAACTTTCCTAGGCACGGCTGGAAGTGTTCCAACGACAAAAAGAAGCTTGCCAGCCATACTTATCCATCGCAAAGGCGAGCAAATAATGTTCGATTGCGGCGAAGGCGTACAGAGGCAAATGATAAAGGCTAAAACTGGTTTCCATAGAAAAATGAAAGTTTTTATCTCGCACATGCATGGCGACCATGTTCTAGGCCTGCCAGGGCTACTGCAAACCATGGCTCTGCTGGACAGGGAAAAGAAGCTTGAGGTTTACGGACCGCCGGGAATGAATCGTTTCATAGAAGGTATTAGGGAAACGGTTCAGTTTGTCTTAACCTTTCCAGTTGAAATTCACGAAATTGAAAATGCCGGCGTTATCTGCGAAGAAGAAGAGTACATTGTTCAAGCAGTTTGGGCAAATCATGTGATCCCAAGCTTAGCATATGCATTTGTAGAAAAGCCACGTCCAGGAAAGTTTTATCCAGAAAAAGCCAAAGCCTTAGGTGTTCCAGAAGGTCCCTTATGGTCAAAACTTCAGCATGGACATAAGATTAAGCTCCCAAAAGGTCGCGTCGTAAAGCCCGAGGATGTTACAGGATCTCCTAGGCCAGGAAGAAAGATTGTTTATACGGGCGACACGAGACCGTTTAAGGGCTTTGTGGAGTTTGCGGTTGATGCAGACTTGCTCGTTCATGACGCCACTTTGGATGAGGAGCTGAGTGAAAGAGCAGAAGAGGACGGGCATTCGACTCCAAGACAAGCGGCTGAAAACGCCAAGAAGGCGAAAGTGAAAAGGCTGATTCTCACGCATGTTAGTGCAAGATATGACGACACTAGCACACTTTTGAAGCAGGCACGAAAAATTTTCAAAAACACGCAAGTGGCAGAGGACTTCATGAAAATAGAGATTCCGCTTCGCAGTAAATAGGAAATATATTAGGTGAATAACTGTTTTGCCCTCTGTACGCTTTCTTTGATGTGCTCAACAGATTCGATGACTATTACTTTGTTGTAAGATATTTTTTTCAGCAGGTTAGCAATGTTCTTCCAGTCAACTGTGCCGTAGCCTATGCCCAAATGCTGATCATCTTTCCCATCATTGTCGTGTGCATGAATATGCGCGATCTTGTCTGCAAAAGTGGTCAGAAAACGTTCAGTCTGTCCGTTAATGTTTGCATGTCCAATGTCCAAAACCAAATTCATGTTTTCGTTAAATTCACTATAAAATTTTGTAAAATCTTCAACGCTTTTCATTAAAAAAGGGTATGGTTCTGGCACGTTTTCTATGGCTATTTTTACACTGTGATCATTTGCAATTTTGAACAGTAAGCGTGCGGTTTTTAGGTTTTGAAGCAGGTCCATGCCTGGGTAAAACATGCTGATGCCAGTTTTTAATCCTGGATGAAAAACCCACATATACGCGTCTAAATCATTTGTGTATGTGATTGATTTTTCAAGTCTTTTGAGCACTGCTTTCAAAATTGGCTTTGACGGTGAAGCAATGTTTATGTCTGCAAATGGCGCATGCACAGAGTATTTTAAATCATATGATCTTCCTATGTTTTTCAGAATTGAAACTCTCTGCTTGTTTAATGCGTGAAACCCATCGTCAATAATTTCTATGTAAGCTGTTTCTGCGTTGATAAGGCGCTCGGTGATGTTCTTGAAAGGTTCGCCTAAACAGTAAAGCATAGACAAACCGATTTCAGGCTTATCCATAGGCTAATCCCAGCGATGCATGAACATGAACTTTATCCTTTCTAAATTCTGGCTTATAACCTGATTTGTTGAACAAATGAAAATTTCCTTTGTTAAACAAAACTGATGGTGGATTATTCTGACTCGGATTTTCGTTTGGAGGCAGCAATCATAAAAATTCACATCTACATTTCATAAGCGATTTATAAACCGTTTCTTGAAAGTGTTTCTTGGAATATGCTTTAGAGGAATCATCATTGCTCAATCATGGTTCAAGAGGACTCACATTAGAGAACAGAAGGGAGCTGACTTAATTTTGGAAAATGCCGATGAAAGGTTAGTCGAGTTTTTTTCTTTAAACAGATCTTTTGCTGACGCTTTCAAATGTTTATTTGAAAATGCCAGCGATGCGATTTACGTTCTTGACATGCATGGAAACTTTTTGGCTGTTAACCGCAAAGCAGAAGAACTGACAGGTTTTAAACGCGAACATTTCATTGGAAAATCTTTCAGAAAAATTATTCCCCTCAAAAGCTTGCCCAAGGCAGTTAAGGGTTTTCTGGACGTGATTAGAGGAAAGGAAATTAGACTTGAATTGGAGCTAAAAACAGCTACCAACAAAATAGTTTTAACTGAAGTAACTTCTAGACCGTTAATTATTAATGGAAAAACTGTTGGAACCCTTGGAATTGTACGCGACATTACAGAACGTGTGTCGATGGAAAAAATATTGGAAGAAACTAACAGAAAACTTGAGATGTTGCTGAAGACAGCTATGGAAGGAATAACAATAGTGGATTCAAATGATAATCTGACTTTTGTAAACAAAGCATTTGCTGACATGTTGGGTTACAAGGAAAATGAACTTATACACGTTAACTTGCGAAAACTTGTCGACGAAAAAAACTTCAAGGAAATCAGAAGGCAGACAGAGAACAGAAAAAGAGGAAAATTAGGCCGATACGAACTTGTCATGTATGGCAAGGATGGCAAGCCTCGCATTGTTCAAGTGTCAGCATCACCTCTTGGGAATAAAGACGGGCAATTTACTGGCGCTCTAGCCATTGTTATGGATGTCACTGAGCGCAAGAGGATGGAAGAAGCGCTTCAAGAGAGCGAGGAGAGATTTAGGAAAATTTTTGAGAGTGCAAATGACAGCCTAATATATTTGGATAGGTCTGGAAGAATCATTGATGTTAATGAAAAAGCCGTGCAGGTGTTTGGTGGATCAAAAGAAGAACTATTAGGAAAGCATTTCATAAAGGCGGGGGTATTTTCTCTCAGAGACATACCAAAGCTTCTGAGTAATTTTGCAAGAATCATTAGCGGCAAAGAAGGCTATACCAGCTTACGCATTACAAACAAGAAAGGCCAAGAGATTTATTTAGAATGTTCATCCTCAATTATAAAAATAGATGATAAACTCGTTGGTATATTAGTCGTTGCGAGAGACGTTACAGAAAGGAAGAAGTTGGAGAAGAAACTGGAGGAGTATTCTCAGCACCTAGAGGAAATGGTTGAGAAAAGAACTAGACAGTTAAGAGTAGCACAAGAACAACTTATCAAATCTGAAAGACTTGCAGCCATCGGACAAGTTGCAGCAATGGTAGGCCATGACCTGCGAAACCCATTAACAGGCATTTCAGGAGCCACATATTACCTAAAAACGAAACTGAGCCCAAAAATGGATGAGAAAACCAAAGAAATGCTTGAGCTTATTGAAAATGACGTTGAACACGCAAACGAAATCATAAAGGATCTAATGGAATACTCGAAAGAAATACGGCTAGAGTTGACTGAAACTACCCCAAAATTAATTGTAAAAGAAACACTATCCATGGTTGAGATTCCAGATTATGTTCAAGTGCTGGACTCAACACAAGACGAACCTAAAGTAAAGATAGACTTTGAAAAGATGAAAAGAGTATTTGCCAACTTAATTAAAAACGCAGTTGACGCGATGCCCAATGGTGGCAAACTTACAATTACGAGCAAAGAATCTGACGGCAATGTAGAAATCACATTTGCTGATACAGGAATAGGTATGACAAAAGAAGTTATGGAGAAAATCTGGACACCATTTTTCACAACCAAAGCAAAGGGAATGGGGTTAGGCCTGCCCATCTGCAAACGCATCATAGAAGCCCACGGAGGCAACATCTCCGTTGAAAGCACCGTTGGCAAAGGAACCACATTCACGCTAGTCATCCCCATAAGACCTAAAGTAAAAGAAGGAGGTGAAAAAGTATGGGTGAACGTGCCCGAATCCTTGTTGTCGACGACGACGAAAGCATAAGAAAAGTTCTTGCAACAATACTGAAAGAAGAAGGATTTGATGTTGACACTGCGAAAAATGGAAAACAAGCAATCGAAAAAAGCAAAATCAGATTATACAATGTAGCATTAATAGACATTCGGCTTCCAGACATGGACGGAACAAAACTTCTAACAAAAATAAGAGACACAACGCCTAAAATGCGAAAAATAATGGTCACCGGCTATCCTTCATTGCAAAACGCAATTGAAGCCCTAAATAAGGGTGCAGATGCCTACATAATGAAGCCCTTTAACGTGGACATGATCCTAAAAACAATCAGAGAACAACTGAGAAAGCAGAATGAAGAAAGGGAATACTGCCAAGAGAAAGTCACCGAGTTCATCGAGACACGTGTCAAAGAGCTAGAAGAAGAAAAAACTATAACTCACAAAAAACCACGTTAAAAAATTTCTTGTTAACACATTAAAGCGTAAAATTTTGTAGTCTGTCAAGCTATATGTTTGAACTTGGAAAAACCATAGTTGAAGAAAAAGATGGAACGAAATTTTCAAAGCACGCGATATTAAAGCCTCCTTAAACGACATTGCTGAAGTTTACAAATACCAAAATATTAAGTTACATGAGTTGCAGTATGGAAGATTCCCCGTTCAAACTCTCTGATACACGCTAAAACGCCTATGCAGAGTATATGTTGAAGGAAAAGCTATTTCTCCGGTGGTCTTATACTGTTCGATGCGCGCTCCCAGAGCAATTTCAATGAACTCTTTAAGAGTGCGATTGGTAAATTCCCATGAGGGGTTTCCATACCTAATACCGCTGCACATGGAATCTGCATAAACAAAGAAGGTATTTCCGCCGTAATTGTACACTGCACGATTTGCGTTTCCAAATTCCGGTCTAGTGATAATTTTGAAGGGCCAAAGTTTGCATGCTTTAGGCTTCATTTGTTGCAGTCCGCACAGGTACATGTTTGAAAATTGACAGAGAAAAGCACAAGAGCCGTCTGTGTTTCTTTTTATATATAGCTTGTCCAAGCCCGAAACCGTTTGTTCAACTCCGTAGTTTTTGATGATTCTAAACCATTCAGGGAAATTCAAGACTACGCTGTAAAGTCTGCAACAGGCACCACATGCAATGCATTTCCAGTCTGCAATGTACCGCCATGGAATAAACTGCATTTTCGTCACTCTAAAAAAATCAAAAAACAATATCTAACCTATAAAAACTATTTGCAGAATACTTTCGCTAGTTGAAGGCTAAACTTTCTTGTATAAATAAATCGTATGCGAAGGATATCCCAATGTCTGGTTTTCGCAGAAATTATCAACCTTAACAGGTTTCCACCCGACAATTTCATAATCATGGGAAACGACGCGCACTCCATTTTTAAGTTCAGTCTCAAGTTTGGGCTTGATCTTTTCGTTTGCACTAGTTGTCAAGTACAGAAAAACCACGTCAGCCGAGCTTAAGTCAACAGAAAACATATCGCCGTTCACTATTGTTACTCTGTCTTGCAGTCCTTGCTCATAGACGGAGCCTAACGCCTTTTTTACAAGGTCTTCCCTTAATTCTACGCCTACTGCTCTTGCACCAAAATCTTTTGCAGCCATCATTACCGCTCTGCCGTCTCCAGCGCCCAGATCAAAGAAAACTTCTCTTGGTTTCAATTCAGCTAGGATTAGCATTTGACGTATTACTTGCGGTGGACTTGGAACGTAAGGTGCGATGAACAGTTCATGAGCCCCCGTTTAAAGTAAACTTATTACCTAATTGACTTAACCAATAATCTTGTTCTTTTAAAGATTTTCTACATTTTAGGCTACATATGTGGATTTTTTAGGTGTTGGTCTTCTAGCTTCTCCACATTTCATACAACTCTGGGCGCATAAATCAAGGTATTTGGCTTCGTCTCCAGAGCCTATTGCTTCTGTAGCTTTTTGACATATGTCGCTTGCTTCTTGACAGCCTTCTTCTTTGCAAAGTTTAGATATGGACAAGCATATTTCCTGCACATCTTTCGGGTCTAGAACAGCCCTGTTCGTACGAACAAGCAGGCAGATTTCTCTAGCCAAAACGCATGTTTTGACGTATTTGATTCTTTCAAGAACCTCTTCTCGCAGTTTCTTTCGACTTATTTCCAAGCTTCTAATCTCCTAGCAACATGTAAGCGGATGCTTACGCAAAATAAGATAGACCTTCATTTAAAAGTTGTTGTAAGTAACAATTGATTTCAGACTGATTCTTTAGAGACCGAGAAGAATATAAAAAGAATTACATAGAATGCTATATCTCCCAATATCCTTACTAATAGTTAGCTCTTCGTCCTTCTGGTATAGCAGTCTGGACAAAGGTGACTTCGAAAATATAATTCCCGCTTACGCAGAAAAAAGGTGGGTTTATGGGTCTATTTTGCCGTATTCTTTGGCTGTTGTCCAGAGGTCTATCATGTCTGTTTTGCCGTTGTTGTCTATGTCAAAGTTGGGCACGTATCTTGGGTCCGGATAGTCAATGCCAAAATGCCTAGCAACTTCCCAAAGGTCTACCATATCAACCTTCTTATCAGCGTTAACATCACCAACTATAGCGACAGAAATCCAAACATCAGTGAAATTGTTGTCGGCAGTGTCTATTTCGCCTAGAACAGGCCAAATAAGGGCGCTTATGTTGTAGTTGCCCTTAGCAAAGCCAGAAGTGTCCCAAGTGAACGTTATTGTACATGGTGTTGCAGTTGTCACTGTTATTCCCGACATAGTGCCGGCAGAGGTTCCGTTTGCAAAGACTTCTATTGTTGCTGATTCTGTGAAGTATCCGATATTTGCGCAGGTCAAGGTTACGTTTAAGCCGTATCCTTGGCAAACGATTGTTTTTTGGCTTCCCATGTCTGTTAGGGATAGATCATGTGGGGGTGAATATCTAAAGAAGTAGGGGTTTGCTCTTAGGAGCCACCATTCGCCTCTCACGTAACTGTCGATTAGGTATGGTCCTGAGCATGTTAGGTTGCCTGTCGTTGTAAATTCGCCTTTCTGGTCGCATTGTTTGGGTGGTACTGTTTCCCATACATGCTTGGGTATTATTGGTGTATCTCCCGCCCATTCGAGAGCCCATACTGATTCAACAGTATAGTAGATGACAACTGTGGTGGCATCTGGCGTTTCAATATGTGGAGTTGTTGTATTTATGCCGTCAATCATCTCCATGTAGGGGTAGTAGGAAGGTGAAGAAGTATCATACATGTATTTCATGGTGAATGCTACGTCAGTTGAATTGAGTGGTGTACCATCAGACCATTTGAGGTTTTCATGAAGGCGCATCGTTAATTTTGTTGCATTTTTTCCTCCATAATTCCATGTTCCAACAGTCCAATCTTTTGCAAGCCATGGAACTCTGGCTCCCGTGAAAGGATCGCGCATAATCATTGTGCTGTAAAGCTCTTCCAGCAGGTAAGAGTCCCAGATAGAGTATACCGTCACGGGATTTACATGATCTGCGTCGGATAGCCATCCGTATCGTAATACACCGCCTTTCTGAACGCTTCCAGGATGCGCATTCAAGAGGGTCCAATAATCGTTAATGCCAGAATCTACTGTTGGTATTATCGAGTTTACAACGCCGTTCCAAGGCATATCCCAGTATGCCTCCTCACCAGTGTGATGCCCATATGTAGCTTTGTAAGCTTTTTTGCCGGCTGAATGGTAAACTGGGATTAGGGGTATTTGGTCCATAAATATTTCTTGAGCGTTTTTGCATGCTTGTACTGCCGTAGTGTCATTAGCTGCAAACTTGAGTTGTTCAACCCAATAATCGTAAGTATCGTTCATGAAGAACACATTGTTCATGCACCAAGCGATGTCTGGCGTAGCATATTTACTGTGATAGTAGTCATACAAGAATTGCGGGTCTGGGAATGGACCCATTCCCGCTGTATATAAGTGATAGGTATAAAATTTGTATGCGTGGTTCCAACAAATGTTACGTGATGCTACTGAGAAAGTTGTGGGAATGCCTATAGCGTTTAACTGTGCGTTTAACATCGTTCCTAAAGCCGCTCGAAGAGGATCATCCTCTCTTGCATAAAATTCCAAGTTGGGCAATTGGTAAATTGTATTATTCGGCGCTTTCCATTCCAGTTGTGGATCGCCGTCCCAATTTTGGTAACCTGCTTCAGCAAGTATTGATAAGGCTGTAGCATTATCATACCAATACTTCGGGGCACCCGGATTATACCACTTGACCCATTGCGACCATATAATATTGTCCATCAACTCGCCAGCGAAAGCCCTCAAAATATTAGTATAAAACGTTGAGTAGTCAATTAAATAAGCGATAGCTTGTCTAAAGCGGTAATCGCTTGTTGGCCATCTTAAACAGTTTATATCGATGTCATAGCAATCATACATTGTAAGTGTTTCTTTAATGAAGGCAGGATCATCTTTTATAGACATATATGTATCATAGTCTAAAGGCCAATCCATAATGTCAATAAGCCCATTACGAAAAGCCGTAGCCTCAGTCTCATAATTCGTATAGATTATACACTGTAAGTAATTAGTTCTTGGCCCCCACTTTTCATATCCTCCAGAACCTCCACCAGCTTGACCTGAAACGAAAGTTAAATCTAGCATCAGAAGTAGCAATGCTGAGGTCATTATCATCTTTTTGAAGCCTTTAGAATTTATGTCCATTTTAATTCTCTCTCCTCTCGCTATTACACTAGGCTTTAAATGTTGATTTAAACTTTATGGAAATATCTTCTACACTGCTAAGAGAGAGAATTTTGATGTTTGCACTTGAATCATAAATTATATGGAGAACTTCGTCGTACGCAAAAAACATAAATAAATGCCTCGTGAATAAAAGCGAGAGGGCAAGTATGGGTCTACGAGGGTATGTTGTTAAGAGAGCTGTTTATTCCATCGTCCTAGTCTTTATTGTAATTACAATTAATTTCGCCATCTTTATGGTTAGAAGCCCAGTAGAAATGTTAGCATCCGAAAAGAGACTTCGTCCTGGACAAATTGAGGAACTCAAAGTACGCTTTGGACTATTGGAGCCGATATATGTAAGATATTTGAAATATCTCCAGAATTTGTTGACTTTTCAGTTTGGTTATTCTTATCGCACAGGAGAAGCTATATCCGAGGAAATGTTTTCACGTCTTTCAAATACCCTTTCAATGTGCATCACTGCAGAAGTTATAGCTGTTGTAATGGGATTGATTCTTGGAGTGGTAGCGGCTTACAAAAGAGGAAAAATTGCAGACACCTTTTTTTCAATGTTTTCGGTAGTGACGCAGGGACTGCCGGTTTTTTGGATAGGAATGCTTTTGCTCTTAATATTCTCCTACAACTTAGGCTGGTTTCCATTAGGTCATTCATATCCCCCGGAGTGGGCTATTCATGGCAAACCCGATAATTTTCTAATAGAATTTGCGATTCGCTTGCAGTATCTTTTCTTGCCAGCCTTGACATTAGTAATAATCACTATTGGAGGATATGTTCTTTTGACAAGGGCGTCAATGCTGGAGGTCTTAAGTGAGGACTATCTAATTACCCTAAAAGCAAAAGGACTAAGTAATTTTAAGATACTTTTTAAACACGCACTAAAAAACGCGTCGCTACCAATAATAACACAAGTAGCCATAGCCTTTGCCTTCACCCTCTCAGGAGCGTTAGTCACCGAAACAATTTTCACATATCCAGGATTAGGAATGTGGATTTGGACATCGATTGAAGAATGGGATTACCCCGCTTTACAAGCGATCTTTTACATTGTGAGTCTTTGCGTCATTGCCGCCAATTTCTTAGTTGACATGATTTACGGAGCTGTTGATCCACGAATTAAATATGGATGAGATACCCATGTCCGCTTCGTATAAATCAAAAATTGCACCCCGCTTTAGAGATTTCCTCAAGGTTTTAAGAATTATTATGCAAAGCAAAAGAGGAGTACTAGGCATCGCTATTCTTGCTGCATTCATTGTAATAGCTCTTGCCGCGCCTTTGCTGACGCCATACGACCCTTTAGCAATCCCTACCGAAATAACAGCTAGTCCCCTCGCCCTCCCTTCATGGATTAGGTACCTGCCTGGTTATGGAAATCTAAGTGAAAACGTCAATCCTATTCAAGACCCAAGCTTCTCGACTAATGTTTCGTTGGAGCAGTGGGGATTCACAACAAACGCATCAAGTCAATACATTTCGCTAGAGTATTTATCTAATGAGGGAAGTCCCAGCAGTGGTCCAGGCTGCATTGCTATATGCTTAAGGCAAGATGAAATTGCGCAAAAAGAGAAAGCAGAAGCGGTTCTGGCTAAGGAATTCACCTATCCCTATTCAAATCCGCCTAGCAAGTGGGTCGGAAAGATATATGTTAAGGTTGACGCCCCACAAAACATTACTATTAAGCTAGCTGACCTTAACATTACAGTTTTCATCAAACAGGCTGAGGGCGAACCAAAAACACTATGGTCCCCTGCTGAGGGCCTCAAAACGACAGGCGGAATCTACCCCATTGGAAAATGGATCAAACCAACGATGAGGACTGGCCCCCCACCATGGTATCTTAATCTTATAGATTCTGACATCTTGGATATAGACAGAAAAGTATTTTCTAAACCGACCAATTACACATTCGGTGTTGAAGCACTGTTTGGCGAAAATGTATCGAACGTCACGGTTTATTTAGACGACCTCGACTTGAAACTTTATGGCGAAACCTTCGGTCTACTTGGAACCGACAAATTTGCACGGGACATATTTTCTCAGCTATTATATGGAACAAGAATATCCCTCCTTGTGGGATTCCTCGGAGCCTTTCTATCCACGACTATAGGCTTGTTCGTCGGAATGGTTTCAGGATATTTTGGTGGAATTATAGATGAAATAATGATGAGGATAACTGACACCTTTCTTGTAATACCAGAGCTTCCCCTGCTCTTAGTATTCGTAGCAGTCACGGGGCCATCATTATGGATTATCATTGTAATGATTTCTCTCCTCGGGTGGATGGGGTTCGCCAGAATAGTGAGGTCTCAGGTTCTCAGCCTTAAGGAAAGACCCTTTGTCGATGCGTCAAGGATTCTTGGAGGAAGCGAGCTTTACATCATCTTCAGTGTTCTAACCCCAAATGTTATGAATTTGGTATATGTTACATTAGCCATGTCAGCACCCGCAGCAATTTATTCAGAGGCATACCTAAGCTTTTTAGGACTTTATCCCTTTGAAGTCATGACGTGGGGAAGAATACTTCATGACGCTTTAATATCACCCGGAGGCGTTCAAAAATGGTGGTGGGTCCTTCCGCCTGGTTTATGCATAGCAGCCATTTCTATATCATTTATTTTCATCGGATATGCTTTGGATGAAGTATTTAATCCAAAACTTCGAGAAAGAATCTAAATTTAATCTAACCGTTTTTTGACGCATTCCTTATTGGTTCTTCAAAACAATATACCTCACGTCTTTCAAAAGATTTATATCAAGGATGAACTCCCAAGCTAAGTGTTTACATACATTACAAGAAGGCAACTTTTGAACATGTCTCTTCTAAACGTCGAAAACCTAAGAACATACTATTTCACGAAAAGAGGCCCCGTCAAAGCAGTGGATGGCGTCGACTTTCAGGTTAAAGAAGGACAAGCCATGGGTTTGGCAGGTGAATCTGGCTGCGGCAAAACTACTGTAGCGTTATCTATCATGAAAATTCTTCCATCTCGAGGCAAAATAACCGACGGCAAGATCCTCTTAAAAGACCTTGACATTGCAAGAATTTCCGAAAAAGAGATGAGGAAAATTCGGTGGAAGAAAATATCTTTAGTGTTTCAAGGCGCTATGAATGCGCTTGACCCGCTTTACAGCCTTGGAGATCAGATCGTAGAAGCTATTTTGGCTCATGAATCAAAACTTAACAGAAGAGAAGCCGCGAGCAGAGCCGAAGAACTATTGGAATTAGTAGGAATGGAAAGAAAACGGATAAAAAGTTATCCTCACGAGCTAAGCGGCGGCATGAGGCAACGCGGGCTTATAGCAATGGCTTTAGCATGTAATCCAGAACTCTTAATCGCCGATGAACCGGGAACAGCACTAGACGTTATTGTTCAGGCTCAGGTACTAAGTATAATGGAAGATTTGAGAAAAAAACTGAACTTGGCTGTGATCTTGATAACACATGACCTATCGATTATAGCTGACACTTGCGATAAAGTTGCTATAATGTATGCAGGAAAAATAGTTGAATACGCAGATGTTTCAGACTTATTTGAAGAACCGCTGCATCCCTATACGCAAGGGTTAATTCAAGCTTTTCCAAACATAAAATCAACCAGAACACGAATGAACTCGATCCCCGGGTCTCCACCAGACCTCTTAGATCCGCCTAAAGGTTGCAGATTCCATCCCAGATGCACCTACGCAAAAACCATCTGCAAGGAACAGGAGCCAGCTGTAACGAAGATGAAGGAAAAAGAGCATCTTGTCGCATGCCACTTGTATGGGAATAGTTGATTTGAGATGGAAGAATCGAAATGTCTGAAAATAAAGTAGTAGAAGTGTTAAACTTAAAAAAGTGGTTTCCCGTTAGAAGAGGCTTTTTCCAAGCTTTACTTTCAAAGAAAGAATCGTTCGTTCGAGCCGTAGATGATGTAAGCTTTGATATAAAAACAAGAGAAATTTTTGGTTTAGCTGGAGAAAGTGGCAGCGGAAAGACAACCACTGGAAGATTGGTCCTTAAAATAATTGACCCAACAAGTGGGAAAGTTTTTTTCAAGGGCGAAGATATCACTAAACTCACTAGAAAGCAAATGAAACAGAAACAACTGCGGCGCAAAATGCAGACAGTTTTCCAAGACCCTTACGAATCCCTAAACCCAAGAAAGACCGTCATGGACATCATTGCAGAAGGCTTACGCATTCAAAAGGTTTTGAGCAGCGAGAAGGAAGTAGAAGAAAGAGTGATAAAAACTCTTGAAGACGTGAAGGTAGTTCCTCCAAACGAATTTTTACTCAGATACCCCCACGAGCTGAGCGGAGGACAAAGACAGAGAGTTGTCGTAGCAAGAACCTTCATACTTAATCCCGAATTCGTAGTTGCAGACGAGCCAATATCAATGCTCGATGTGTCAATAAGAGCGGAAATACTGAATCTCTTTTTAGAGTTAGTGGAGAAATTCAACGTTTCGATTTTATACATAACTCATGACCTAGCCACGGCTCGTCACATGTGCCATAGAATAGCCATAATGTACCTCGGTAAAATAATGGAAATGGGAACATCTGAGGATATTGTTTATGAACCCTTGCACTCTTACACTAAAGCGCTCATATCTGCTGTGCCTGTACCTGATCCAAAATCACGACGCATAAAACTAACAATTAAAGGAGAAATTCCAAGCCCTGTAAATCCGCCTCCTGGCTGTAGATTTCACACTAGATGCCCAAATGCCGAGGAAGTTTGCAGAAAGGAAGAGCCAGAACTTATCGAAGTGGGAGAAGAACATTACGTGGCATGCCACAGAATAAAGTAGTACTTGCATCCGCTTGACAAAGTTAGCGTGGTTTTATTTGCAATCCTAAAATCTTCCGCGCCTCTTCGGGTGTAGCTATTTCGCGTTGAAGCTCCTTCGCAATGCGCCGTACTCTAGCCACAAATTCTTCGTTTGGAGCCAATTTACCCTTAACGTAGAAAATATTGTCTTCAAGTCCAACTCTCACATGCCCACCCATAATTATTGCCAATGCAGTCATAGTCAATTGCCACCTACCTATGCCAGCCACACAGAATGTAGCGCTGAGCGGAAGTTGACGACACATGTGTAGCAAGTTATCTGAAGTGGCAGGAATACCACCGTCAACACCCATAACCAACTGAAAATGGGCAGGCGGTTTGATTAGCCCTTGTTCAATGAGCTTTATGCCTTGTTGAATGAAACCTACATCGAAGGCTTCAATCTCTGGCTTAATGTCCGCCTCAAGCATTCTCTTAGCGAGAAATGTTATCGTCTCCCAAGTGTTTACATATACAACTGATGGTTTGCGCCCAGCAAAGTTTAGTGAACCCGTCGTGAGGCTTGCCATCTCTGGTTTTGTCTTTAGTGGCTGAGCTCGTTCTTCATCTGTTTTACCTGCCATGCCACTTGTTGATGTCATAATTATCAGCTTTGAACGGTTCCGAACTTTGTCCACGGTTTCCTTGAAAATAGCATAATCTGATGTAGGTTCCTCATTGGCATCACGGCAGTGAATGTGAATAATTGATGCGCCCTCTTGCTCGCAAAGATAGGCTGTTTCAGCAATTTCATCTGGACTTATTGGCAGGTAAGGCGTGTCTTTTTTACGAGGAACAGAACCAGTGGGAGCAACTGTGATGATCAGTTTCTCCATGACCACACCTTATTAGTTCCTTCATGGAAAAATTGGAGTTTTTAGTGAATTTTCTTATTCTCTTTAACTATGATTTTTCGTTTTTTCATTTCACCCATGAGCTTATTGTAGAGTTTTTCGTTCATTCCAATTTTCTCGGGTGGCAAAACACCCTTTTCTTTTATGATTTTCTTTGCCAGCAGTTGAGCTACGATTGAAGTTGTATATGCTGTGGTTCTTGCCATGGCTGTGACTTTGTGTTTCTTGTCGTAACGATCTATTGCATGATAAGTATACGTGATCCGTTCGTCTTTTTTTGTTCCGCTAACCACAATACGCATAGCCACAATGTCGGGGACATCAGATCGTTTCAACTTACTTTCGAGCAGTTTAGCAGTTACTTCTCGTGGAGAAACGTTCAAGCTTCCAATTTTTACAAGACTTTCATCAAAGAATCCAAGCGTCTTCAGCAACTTTATTTTTTCAACATGCCCTGGGTATCTAAGCGATTTTTCCCACATGTCTTTGACTCCCTTCACTGTATGAAGCATAGTTCTCAGTCCATCAGTGTAAAAAGCCTCCAGTTTTCCGACTCTTGGAAAATCTATTTCTTCAAGCCCACTCATAGCTTCCACTTGAATCACCTTGCCCCCTTTGACTATGCTCACTTTCCTAGAGTACATATCTATGAGATCCTTCACAGACCATGTTATCACGTAACCTAATGGTGGAATTGGCTTTTCTGGGAGTCCACCATTTAGCATGTGGATACTCTCAATTTGGTCGAGTTTACTAACTGCATGACCAGCCAATATGCTGCCTAATCCAGGACTCATTCCGCAGTCTGGGACGATGCATACTTTAGCCTTTAAAGCGGCTTTGTTCAATGTCATTACATCTTCGGGCATGTAGGAAACGTCTACCATGTCCACCTTTGCCGAGACAGAGGCTTTACACGCTTTATAACCCATCATTCCGGGCAGGCTTCCCACGGCTAAGTCGAATTTTTTTATGGTGTTTACAAGTTCATGATGATTGGATGCGTCTGTTTGGATCCAAGAAACGTTGCCTTTACCAATTTTTGACGCAACCTCTTTGGCTCGGCTCTTATTAACGTCGCTCACGACTATTTCTGCGGATGGCAAGTTTTCTGCCAAGTCTTTAGCAGCCACTGACCCTATGTTGCCACAACCCAACACAATTATCTTCACATTTATCCCGAGCTCCATTTAAGGCATTTTACACTTAAAACTTACTCTCCATAACGGATCCATCGATCCAGAGCATAAACAAAAAAGATAAAGCATAATAAATCCGAAAAGAAAAAGTTAGGTTTAACTTCCAAACAGCCAATCTCTATTGAGGCTTATCACGATGGAGCAAACCTCATCTGAACAGAAAAAATTCACGGTAGGAAAAGTATCGATCGGTGGGATGCGTGGCGACAACCCCACTGTGCTTATAGGGTCGATTTTTTACTATAGACAGAGAAACTTAGATTTCAACGAAGAAACAGGCAATTATAACCGTAATGAAGTTGAAAGGCTGATAAAAGTTCAGGAGGAATTCTCTGACAAGACAGGATTGCCTTGCATGTTGGATGTTGTTTTATCTTCTAAGAGATGGGTAAGCCGATTGATAGATTTCGTAACTTCAGTCACAGAAACGCCTATACTTCTGGATGCTCCTTCAGCGGAAATCAGAATCGCTGCAGCAGACTACGCCAGGGAGGTAGGAATTCAGGAGAAGTGCATCTACAATTCGCTTAACCCCGAATCAAAAACCGTAGAATTTGAAAAAATCAAAGAAACAAAGTTCAAGGCTGCTGTGTTATTGGCGTATAACAGTAAAAACATGACCGCGGCGGGTCGAGTCGAAGCTATAAAGCAGCTTCTACCCTTAGCCACTCAGAGCGGAGTTGAAAAGATACTCTTAGACGCGTGTGTATTAGATGTGCCAACGTTAGGCTCAGCGTTCAAAGCGATTCTAGACCTCAAAAATGAGTTGGGATACCCCACGGGGTGCGGCGCTCACAACGCTATAGGGACATGGAGAGGATTAAAGACCAAAATGGGTTTGCAAGCTGTAAAACCATGTGCAGCAGTAGCCGACACCATAACGCTTGCTGCTGGAGCTGATTTCATACTTTATGGACCAATAGAGGGGGCACCTTATGTTTTTCCAGCCGTCGCAATGGTGAATGCAGCTTTTGCTCAGCTTCTGATAGAAAAAGGTAAAATGCCTTCGCCTTCACACCCAATTTTTAAAATAGCTTAATCGCTTACTCCCAACAGTTTTTTTGCAACCTTTACTGCGTCTATGGCGTCTGCACCGTGGCCATCCGCGCCAATCTCTTTAGCCCAATCGCCGGTGGTTGGGGCTCCTCCAACGAGAATCTTTACTTTATCGCGCAGACCAGATTTAGTCAAGGCTTGGACTACTTCTCGTTGAGCTGGAAGGGTAGTGGTCAAAAGAGCAGACATAGCAACGAGGTCAGGGTTGACTTCCTTTGTTTTCTTTACAAACTCTTCGGTTGAAACATCTTTTCCCAGATCATAAACTTCAAAACCAGCTGTGAAGAGCAGCATCGCAACAATGTTCTTGCCAATATCATGTATGTCCCCTGCAACTGTCCCAATTACAACTTTCCCCAACGTCTTTCTTTCTCCACTGCTCTTTTTTAGAAGCGGCTCCAAAACTTCTGTGGTGGCTCTTCTAGCCAAATCACCAGCCGCAACAAGATGCACCAGAAACAGTTCGCCACTTTCAAATTTTTTCCCTATTTCTTTCAACACTTGAGTTAAAGCGTTAACTACTTCAATTGGACTGAGGCCTTCGTCGATTAGTTTTTTTATAGTTCCAACAAACTTGTCCGCGTCAAAAGTCAGAAGTTGCTCTTTTAAGGTTGAAGTTAATGCACTCATCAGATGCTTCACCGAACTTCTGCTTACTTGGTTATGAAATTTAAACTTATTCCATGGGATCGCATAAAAAATTTAAATATTTTCAGCTTAAACTAACAGATTACACTATTCATTAGGCTATGAGGAAAAAGACGTTAGTGATAAAATTGAAGCTAGAATTTCTAACTCGAAATCAAATCGAGAACATACATGCTTCCAGCCTGAAAATCTTGGAAGAAGTCGGCGTCTTGATTCATGATAATGATTTTCTAAAGTTTTTGGCTGATAACGGAATGAACGTTGACTTCACCAATAAAAGGGCTAAAATGTCGCCCAGTTTGGTCGAGGAATGCGTCAGAAAGGCACCCAAACATGTAACGTTGTACGCTAGAGAATCAAAGCATAACATTGAACTTGGAGACGGAAAAATCTACACTCATCCTGTGGGCGGTGCAGCCAATGTGATTGACATCGATTCAGGGGCAGTGCGACCTTCCACTAGAAAAGATGTTGAGAACTTGACGAAAATCGTGGATTTTCTCCCAAACATTCACAGTCAAACCATGATTGTCTACCCAAGTGATGTGCCAGAGCGTTTGAGAGATATTTACGCTGTTGAAGCGATAATTAGGAATACTGGCAAAAATTTTGATGCAACCCCGTTCGACGATAACAGTTACCGATACATAATTAAAATGCTTGAGACCCTTGTTGGAGAGGAAGAGCTGAGAAAACGTCCAATAGTAACTTGCAGCGCTTCACCAACGAGCCCACTACAATTCTCAAATGAAGTTACAAGAATAATGGCCAGAGCAGCCAAGCATAACTTACCTATTGCTGTGTTACCTTGCCCTCTTGCTGGAGTAGCCAGCCCAGTCACATT
Organism: uncultured Candidatus Bathyarchaeia archaeon; assembly: GCA_964558305.1. Lineage (GTDB taxonomy): Archaea > Thermoproteota > Bathyarchaeia > Bathyarchaeales > Bathycorpusculaceae > CAZLCE01. Next base: position 35,559 of record CAZLCE010000006.1, on the reverse strand, counting down.
AGCTGGAACCTTAGTTCAGCAAAACGTGGAAATGTTAGCCGGAATAGTAATCGTACAGCTTCTAAACCCTGGCAATCCCGTTGAATACTCCCCAAGATGCATACCTCTAGACATGTCGACGGGACAAGCTTGCGATGGAATTGAAGCGACAATAATGTCCGTGGGATGCGTACAACTTGCAAAATACTACGATTTGCCTTCAGACGTCTACGGACTAGACACCGATTCTAAAATGCTAGACGAACAGGCTGCTTTTGAAAAAGCCTTAAACGGTCTTTTACCTGCACTCTCGGGAGCCAATGCGCTGTCGGGCGCTGGATCTATTGAAGGTGGCATTACCGTAAGTTATGAGCAATTGGTTATTGATGATGAAATCTTCGGAATGATATTCAGAGCAGTCAGGGGCATAGACTTTGATGAGGAAACGCTTGCAGTAGACGTCATAATAAAAGTTGCTAGAGAGTCGACAAATTTTCTCCAACAAAAACATACCCTTCAGCACTTTCGCGATGAATACTTCTTTCCCAAACTCGCCAATAGAGCCTCACGGTCCCAATGGGAGAAAATGGGCAGTAAAAGTATAGTGGAAGTTGCACGAGAGAAGGTTAAGAAAATCCTAGTAGAACACGAACCTCCATCTTTAGATGAAAATGTAAAGAAGCAACTTGAAGAAATATTAAAAACAGCAACCAAAGCCTTGGCGCCTTAGAAGAGGTTTTCGACACATGGAAACCTGTCCAAATCTCTGTGCGGAAAGCACGTAGCCAAAGCAAACTCCCTTTGAAAATCAAGATCCAAAGCGAGTTCAACGTAATCTACTTTCCGACTGATAGAAGCTGCTATCTGTCGCTGAGCCTTCGAAATCAGAGCCATTCTCGCACCTGCTCCAGCGGCATTTCCAACAAAAGTTATAATTTTTGTGGGGATGTCCGGCAGCATGCCGATTAGTTTTGCATTTTCAAGATTTATGTAATTGCCGAAGGCTCCAGCTACATAGAATTTTTTGATGTCGGAGGGTTTTATGTTCTTTCTTTTCATGAGAATGTAGCATCCTGTGTAAATGGCAGCCTTAGCCAACTGAACTTCCCTGATGTCTTTCTGTGTAATCGTGATGTCGCGTGTTGCTCCCTCTTCCCTTGAAACGAGGATAAAGCTCTTCGTTTCATTCGTAGTTTTCAGTCTAGACTTGATTTGAGCATCTGTAAATCTTCCATCCATATCAATTACTTTGCACTTCAATAGGTTGGCAACAGCGTCAATTATCGCTGAACCACACAAGCCCATTGGTTTAACGTTTCCAATTGCTTGATAGCTTACCTCGAAGTTTTCAGGGTTTATCTGCAGTCTCTCTATAGCGCCAGTTACAGCCTTCATGCCAAACTTTATGTGCGCACCCTCAAAGGCAGGTCCAGACGCGCACGAGCAAGCCACAATTCCATGCTTATCACCTAATACTACTTCAGTGTTAGTTCCTATGTCAACCATCATTGAAAGTTTATCTGATTCATAGATTCCTGTTGAAATGATGTCTGCGACCGCATCTGCGCCTACAAAACCTGCGATAACAGAAAGCACGTGTACTTTGGCTGAAGGATTCGCCTTAATCGACAAATCCCTTGCTTTCACAGTGACCGGATCACTTATGGCTGGAACGTAAGGTGCCAAGCCGAGATACTTAGGTTGAATACCTAGGAAAATGTGATGCATTGCCGTGTTTCCAACCACTGTTATCTCGTAAACGTTCTGCAAGCTAAGTCTAGATTTTTGAGAAGCTTCCAAGAGTGTGGCGTTCACACCGTCGATGACAAGTTTTTGCAATTTCTTTAGCGAATCATCTGACTGTGAAGCATAAGCAATTCTAGAAATTACGTCTTCGCCATACATCGTTTGGGGATTTTCCACAGATCCTGTGCCAATAAGCTCTCCATTTGTCAGATCGGAAAGATAGCAAATTATTTTTGATGTTCCAATGTCGATGGCTACTCCATAGGACTTTTTTACCGTGTCGCCAGGTTCCACAGAAATTATTTCCTTTTCATCCCAAATTGTAACCGTGACTTTCCAGTTTGCGTTGCGAAGAATTCGTGGCAACTTTTTCAAAAGTGTATGGTCAATTTCAGTTATTTCAATTTTGTAAATGTCCTTTAAAGAATCCTGGAGCCGCTGGACATCTGAGCGAATGTCGCTTAAGGAAGGTTTCGGTATCTTTACATATAGTTTGCGAATTGTTGGTTTTACTTTGACAGGTCTTTCGGTTCCTTCTATGAGTAGTTTTCTAGTTATTGCGCGGCTTTCTTCGGGTATGAAGATTTTAGCGTCCTTCAAAACTGAACATTCACAAGCCAGCCTATACCCAGACTTTAATTCAGAAGCAGACAGACGTTCTCTTTCTGCGTTGGTGACCGCGCTGAAGCTTAGGGCGTTTTGAACGATTATCTTGCATTTACCGCAAACTCCTCTGCCACCACATTCGGACCTTATTTTCAAGCCCGCTTCCTTCAGAGCGCAGAGTATTGTGGTGTCTTTTCTGAATTTTGACTTTATTCCGTCAGGTTCAAACATGAGAGTTATCAATTTTTTGAGGGACATATGCACTTTCTCACAAAGTTTTTGCTGCTTGTTTAAGGATTTCAGATATAAAGGAATCTAGTTCTTTCTCGACATCAGAAGGCAAGGGCTTCGGATGATGTTCCTCTAATATTTTATCTGCAGAGGCTTTGGCTCTGCTCAATGCATCCTTTGCCTCACTGCATTCCCAACGTGATTTACTTGTCTTATCTATCACCGAAGAAGGCAAATACTCCTCAATCTGAAACCACTTAAGAGTGTGCTTTTCAGACAGAAAATGTCCGCCTGGACCCACTTTCTTGATTAAGTCAAATGCAAGAGTTTCATCATTAAACGTAATATCTCTTATCAATCGTAATGCCATTCCGCAGATTTCGTTGTCGATGACCAATTTTTCAAAGCTCTGGCAGTTTTCAAAACCCAACATTCCAGGACCTGTGATGCAGTTGATGCCCGCCAGCGTCCCGATGACTAATCCGATGGCGGATTCAAGCCCAGTTTGTGCGTCGACTAGCTTTGTTTCGCTTATGCCCAAATATGCGCCTGAGGGGATACCATAGAATTTTGCTATTTGAGAGTACGCTGCCGAGAGCATGGCAACCTCTATGTTGCCGACGCATCCGGTCCCATATCTCATGTCCATCAAAGAGGGTGAACCACTGTAAACAATTGGCAACCCAGCATTCACGAGTTGAGACATAACAAGACCCGATAGAAATTCAGCGTTGTGCTGCACAAGCAGCCCAGCAAGTGTTGCAGGCGCCGTTGACCCTAATTGCGGCGCAGGTATTATTTCGGTAGGTATGCTAAATTTAGCCGAATCTATCAAGTTTTGAGAGGTTATTTTACTCCATTTCAACGGCGGTGATGGACACACATCCATTAATAAACACGGTTTTTTCCTTAAAGCCTCCTCTCCGCCGACAACTATTTCAAGCATGCGTTTCATGTCATAAAGACCTTCTATTGTAAAGGCGCCAGCAATGATTGGTTTCGCTGAATTCTTGAGTATTAGATAGAAGCGGAACCGATCTACCACGGAGTCGGGTACGTCGCTGATAACCATGGCAGTGCTCTGAGCATGAACGTGCTGAAGAGCGTCTGTTAACCTAACAAAATCAGTCAAGTCTTTTGAGGTTGGACGTCTCATCTCCATGCTCTGCCCATCTAATATGTAGAGGGCTGTTGAGCCAGGATTAAAGTAAACATTATCGCCAGCGAACAAAAGTTCCTGTTTATGTTCAAAATCATAAAGCCTAAACTCTGATGGAACCTTTTCCAAAGCTTCCTGAACCAGCGACTCGGGAATATAAACCAGTTTCTCTTTGTAATCCACGTTTGCCCCTGCATCAGCCAATAACTTTAACGCGTTTTCATTGTCTATTTGAACGCCGACCTCTTCCAGCACCTTAAGAGAACTTGCATGGATTGTTTGAACTTCGTCTTTAGACAATAGCTGGAGAGTTTTCCTGACCAAGTGAGGTTTTCACCTCTTTTTGCGCAAGTAAATTTTCTTCGCTCGGTGACGGAGAACTTTTCCCGGGAGAACACCCCTGTGTCTTCCCTTCTCAACTACTATTTCTCCGTTCACTATTACATATTCTATGCCTTCTGGATATTTGTGTGGATAATTTTCTAAAGGAAAGCTGTACGGGAATCGGCTTGTTGCTTTATCTTTAATGGTGCCAGCGTTAAAAATGACCATGTCAGCCCACATGCCCTCTCTGAGCAAACCGCGATCTTTTAAGCCTAATTTTTGAGCGGGAAACGACGTCATTTTTCTGATTGCTTCATGAAGCGATAGAACTTTCTCTTCTCTAACGTATCTCTCTAGAATGTAGGGGTACTCGCCATAGCTGCACGGTGAATAGCCCTCAATTTTTCTTAAGACGCCACGTTGAGATGAGGCAAAGCCATCGCTGCAAACCATCATTAAAGGATGCTTCAGCAGAGTGCGGATGTCTTCCTCTTCAATGTAATCAAAAAGAGCACTCACGTCACCTTTTTCCTCGATTATCAGGTCAAAAAAGGCGTCAAATGGATCCGCACTCCTTATCTTTGCAATCTCCTTGAAGCTTTTTCCTATCAAATTCTTATTTTTCCTACAACGAAACAAGAAAATTCTATCCCAACGACCGTGTTTTACGAGTCCAACATAGCCAGGTCCAGGATGCTTATCTTCAATGATCTCTTTTTTGATCTTCTTACGGGTTTTGGGATCCCTTAATCTCTCAACTATTTTTTTGTTTCCACCTGCTTGTGCCCATTGTGGAAGCACTTGACTTAAGCTAGGATTGAGGTCTGTGTGTGCATCATTGTCTAAAGTAACTTCAACTCCCCGTGCTCTAGCTTTCTCATAAATTTCAAACATTTCTTTGAGCTTTCCATGACCTCCATATTTTGGGCAGTTATGGGATACTTGCACTGGTACACCTGCTCGTTCGCCTATTTCTATTGCCTCTTTCAGCGCATCCACTATTGTCTCTCTTTCACCTCGTATGTGAGATGTGTATAAGCCACCATAATTGGCTACTACTTTGCAAAGTTCAATTAATTCTGAAGTCTCAGCGAAGCAGCCAGGTAGATACACTAGTCCGCTTGATAAGCCAAAGGCTCCAGCTTCCATTGATTCTGCAACTAAGGTCTTCATTTTTTCCATTTCTTTTCTGGTGGGCCGTCTATCGTTAACTCCCATGATTGCGGTTCTGACTGTGCCGTGACCCACAAAAGAAGCAACATTAACCGATATTCCATGCTCCAATCGACTTAGGTATTCGTCAAATGTGGTCCAATTCCATTTAACTTCCTCAGCCTGAGAACCCCATTCATCTTTAAGCAAATTTAAAGTCCTCTTTCGTGTCGGTGCTGCACTCACACCACAGTTGCCAACGACTTCAGTAGTAACACCTTGCCTAATTTTGCTGTCAGCATAGGGATTTATCAAAAGTGTAAGGTCTGAGTGCGTGTGAATGTCTATAAAACCTGGGGAAACCACTAACCCATTAACGTCTAAAACTCTTTCTGCCTTAACATCAATCAGTCCATGAATTTCTGCGATTTTTCCATTTGAAACGCCAACATCTGCTTTGAACCAAGGATTCCCCGCGCCATCGATGATAAATCCATTTTTGATAAGAATATCAAATGCCATAGGAGCCATCATCTGCTATTAATTCGCACACTTTAAATATTTTCCTAACGAAGCCGAGGTCTGGAAAGATTTTAAAGGAAGTTGAAACAACCTTAAAAAGATGAAAAATGGTCAATTTTGAAAAAATTAGCAAATATATCGACGCTCATTTAAATGAACACATTAAGAAATTGCAAGATTTTTTGCGTCAGCCAAGTGTTTCAGCAGAAAACTACGGGGTCAGAGAGTGCGCTGAACTTTTAAAAAGCTATTTTGTGAAACTCGGATGCAAGAATGCAAGACTCATAGAAACCCAGAGTTTTCCAGTGGTTTACGGCGAGTATGATGCCCATGCACAGAAAACTTTGCTCGTTTATATGATGTATGATACCCAGCCATTTACCGGCGAGAAATGGACCAGCCCGCCTTTGGAAGCTAGACTAGTCGACATTGAACCATTTGGAAAATGCGTCATCGCTAGAGGAGCCATAAATACTAAAGGACCCTTAATAGCCTTTCTTAATGCCCTTGAATCCATTTTAGCCGTGGGAGAGGAGATTCCAGTGAATCTCAAGTTTGTGGCGCAAGGAGACGAAGAATTGGAAAGTACCCATTTCGCAGAGTTCGTAAAAGAACACAAGGACATGCTAAAAGCTGATGCTCTCTTTGGACCTGACGCTTGCCAAGACGAGAAAGGAAAAGCGATCATGGGACTTGGGTGGAAAGGAATCGAATACGTAGAACTTGAGTGCAGCGGTAAATCTTGGGGAAGAGGACCCATGGAATTTGACATCCACAGCAGCGACAAATCTTGGATTGACAGCCCAGCATGGCGAATGATTCACGCCTTAGCCACAATGACCTCAAAAGACGGAAACAAAACTCTCATCGAAGATTGGTACGAAAACGTAAAACCGCCAAGCAAAGAAGACCTCGAACTCGTCGACAAACTTGTGGAAACATTCGACGAAGAAGCAATAAAGCATGAAGCAAAAGTGGAGCGATTCATAAATGACTTGCATGGAAGAGAGCTTCTCCTGCAATATATGTATTCCACAACGTTAAACATTGACGGAATCTGGGGAGGATACACTGGGCCTGGATCAAAAACGGTACTTCCTCATAAAGTCACAGTGAAAATGGATGCGAGACTAGTTCCAGATCAAAAATCAGAAGAAGTTATTCAAAAGATCCGCAAGCATCTCGACAAGCATGGATATACGGACATAACGGTCAAGTCTTTGGATCCTTATGAGTGGGCTAAGACAAGCGTAAAGGAGCCAATTGTTCAAGCTGCAATCCAAGCATACGAAAAGTTAGGATACAAACCTGAAATTTGGCCCATTACCGCTTCAAGTGTTCCATACTACTTGTTTAATCGTGGACCTTTATATCTGCCATTTATCGATGCTGGACTTGGACACGGTGGAAGAGCCCACTCGCCAGACGAATACTTGGTCATTGAAGGAAACGATAAAGTTGCAGGCTTGGCAGGCTGTGAGAAATCTTTCGTGATAATACTTGACACTTATGCTAAATACTCAAAATGATCAAGGGAAAATAGTATGAAAAAGCTGAACAAATCTAAGAAGCTCTTTGAAGAAGCAAAGAAACTGACACCTGGCGGTGTTCACAGTGCACTGCGATTTTCTGATCCGTATCCTATTTTTATATCGAAAGCGAAAGGCGCGAAGATATACGACGTAGATGGCAACGAATACATTGATTATCACTTAGCTTTTGGTCCCGTTGTTCTTGGGCATGCGCACCCTAGTGTAGTTGCTGCGGTGAAAAATCAGCTGGACAAGGGGATAATATATGGCTTTTCCAACGAGTTAGAAGTTGAAGTTGCCAAAAAGATCAAAAAGTACGTTCCCTCTGCGCAGATGGTTAGATTTTGTAACAGTGGAACTGAGGCAACTTATCATGCTATTCGTGTTGCTCGAGCCTACACAAAAAGATGGAAAATTGTAAAGTTTGAAGGCGCATATCATGGTTGGCACGACTATGTTTCTGTCAGCTCAGGTCCATCCTTAAGAAATGCGGGTCCAAGAGAATCCCCGATACCCGTTCCCGACACTGATGGTCTCTCTATGGAGGTTGCCAAAAACACAATTGTTGTTCCCTTCAATGATTCTGAAGTTTTGGAGAAAACGATAAAAAAACAAAAAGACGATATCGCTGCACTCATAACTGAACCAGTTCTTCACGGAAGTGCCACATGCATTCCCCCTAAAAAAGGGTTCTTAAAGTTCCTCAGAGAAATAACTATGAAATATGAGATCATATTGGTATTTGATGAGGTAGTTAGCGGTTTTCGCCACAATTTAGGTGGGGCTCAAAAGCTATTCAATGTAACACCAGACCTGACTACATTTGCAAAAGCGATGGCAAATGGTTTTCCTGTGGCTGCAGTTTGTGGAAGAAAAGATATCATGGAAATGTTTAAACCTACAGGAAGGGTTGATTATGGGGGAACTTTTAATGGAAACCCCATCAGCATGGCTGCAACTCTGGCTACAATTAGAGAATTAGAGAAAGATGGTGCTTGTCAACGGCTTTTCAATCTTGGAGAAAACCTTAGAAAGCAAATTAATGAGATTATCGCTGAACTCAAGCTTAGAGCTCAAACAGTTGGTTTTGGGTCGGTATTTCAACTTCTTTTTACAGAAAAGAAAATTCGCGACTATAGAGACACGTTGACCTCTAGCACAGAACTATTCAAGAAATTCCAGAGAGAAATGATGAGAAAGGGTATATTCATACTTCCGCACGCAAACAAGAGATGTCATCTCTCTGTGGCTCATACCAACGAAGATATAGGATACACAGTTCAAAATGTTGGAGAAATTCTCAAGAACATGAGAGAGACATAAGGAAACCATTCACACGTGTATTATTGCACTGCAAAACTCGTCGTCCTTATATATTAAGGAAGGTGAAACTGTTCTCCTCATATCAAGCGAAGCAGACTTGGTGCGCGCTAAAGAAAGTTAAAGGGTTAAGAAGTAGTAGAGTATGGTGTGAAGCGCTTTCTAATTTTTGAGAGTTTGTTGTGCACTTGTTAGAGGGTCTTTTTGGGCATGTATTGTGTATGAACCTTTTGTGTAGTTTAGTTGAACGGTTGGATGGGAATACTTATTAAGACTTGCGATATCATATGCAGACCGCTTCATGTTTGAGATGATAAAAAATGAGAAGAAGGCAAGAGAAAAAATCAAATAAAGATATAGATGAGTTAAAATTTGAAGTATTTGTGGCTAATCCTGCCATACAGGAAACTCTTTTGCTTCGTCACAAAGTGGCAAAATAATCGCTTAGCATTAATAAGCTTCGAGTATCTGCTATCCTTCAATACTTCTTTGCACATAAGTTTCAAGACTCAATCGTCTACATATTAACATCTGTTGACAACCCGGGACGCTTGATTTATCCCGCTAAATTTATCACATTACGATGGACTGTTGCCTAGGAGTTTCCTTTTTTTAGCGTTACAAAGTTCTTATTAAGGCAAATACTGTTAACTCGAAGATCAATCCTATTTATAGAGGGGCTAAAGTCTTCGCGAAAAGCATTAGAACAAAAGAAACGCTTCCTTAAGAGAAAATAGTATAAAAGATGTTAAGACGCAAATGTTACCAGAATCTTTTGCTCATGGCTTGGCGTTCAGCATCTAAGATGAGTTCATAGAATCTATCAGTGAGTTTAGGTTCTTCTTCAAGAACATTACTAACTTCTGATGGCTGAACCCTTCTGGCACATAAGGCAACTGCTGCCACTTTTCCATACTTTGCTATCAATTGTGCTGTTTGGAGTGCTTGTTTATGCAATTTTTCCTCGCCTTTAGCCAGTTTTTCGCCTTTCTTTTCAATTAGTGGAAGCGCCTTTTCTTCCTCTACTTTAAGAAGCCCAATGGCTGGGGAACCGCATCTTGGACACTTTGGCTTTTCTGGCAAATCTTTGGCGCATATTAGTTCCATGTAATTCCAGCAGTTTGTGCAGATGAAATTGCACGTTTCGTTTAGCAACCTTGCTTTTGCAGATTCTATGAGCACGGCTCGCATCCTTTCAGGAGGAATCAAATCAGTTTTCATGCTTACACGTTCAATACCCACACGAGCAACAGGCGTTGCATTCCCGCCAGTTTCAATTTTCAAAACTTGAATTTCATCGTCACGAATTTTTCTGAGAATGTAAACAAGTTTTTCCAAGTCCAAGTCCTTCGTGAACACTTCCTTTAGAGCTTCATCGTAGATGGGTGTGTCCTCAAAACTTTTAATCAGCCTTTGAAGGCTTACATTGCTGAAATCTGCCCACTTCTTTAAGGCTCCGAAACGCCGCGCCACATGAATCATTCTTCTCTTGAAAAGTCCAGTCTTCACAGTTGCCCTCGTTAGCGTGTCTCTAATTGCTTGGTCGGGCATGGCTCGCATTTCATCAAACAACGTGACTAGTTGTTCTGCGTTTGCGGCTCCCATTGTTTGTACGAATATGCGGTATGGGTCGTGTTGAACCACGATGGTGTATCCGATTTTTTCGGATAATACTTGACCTATTAGTTGGGCTAGAGCTCTGTTCGTAAGGGAACCGAAGTTGGCGTGAATTATGACGAATTCTTCCCAGTCTTCGATTATTATTCGTTTTTCCGTAGGAACAGGAAGCCCAGATTTGGCGTGTTCTATTGTTTCGGCTAACGCACGCAAAATAGTGTCTTCGTCAGACGGGTAGTGTTCGCTTAATTTAGCGGCTGCTTCTTCTGGCGAAAGCCCATTTTTCATTTGTTTTTCAACAAAACCCCTAATTGCGCCGACTTCCTGCGCAACTTCAAATGGCACTGGAATTTCCTCGCCTATCCAGCTTGGTATAGCCCCTGTGGGGTCGTCGACTGGTTTCACATGAACCTTTTCCTCGGAAACGTGTAAAATTTGCCATGGGCTTCCTCTGATGATGAATTTTGTTCCAGGCTTGCCATATTCAGCCATGAATGCCTCATCTAAAACTCCTATCGCTGAGTCGCTTGACTCGTCAACTACAAAGAATTGTTTTTCTTCTGGTATCATGGATAGGTTGTCGAAATAGTATTCGAAGAGGGCTTTTGTTCTTCGCGGCCTTAAAACTACTTTGTCTTCGAAGGAAACCCATGCTAAGCGTGGAAAACGTTGGTGCATGTAGCTGAGGATTTTTTCAACATCTTCCAATGTTAACTCCGTGTATGGGTAAGCGTTTCTGAACATTGCCAAGATTTCGTCAAATTCAAGTCTTCTATTCTTAAGCAATAATCCCGCTATTTGATGTGATAGGGCATCGTAAGGCTTCGGCGGAATCTCAACGGGTTCCAAATCTTCTTTTAGAGCTTTTCCAGCTATGGCTAAGGCTTCAAGTGTGTCATCAGAATCCATTGCAACGACTATTCCTTCGGCTATGCGTCCGATTCTGTGACCGCTTCTGCCCACACGCTGTATAAGCCTCGTAACTTGTCTTGGGCTCATGTACTGTATGACCAAGTCTATTCTGCCAACGTCTATGCCTAACTCGAGGCTGCTTGTGCAAACAAGTCCTTTCAACTCGCCATTTTTTAATCCTCTTTCAGCAGCTATGCGAGAAGGCTTTGCGAGAGACCCGTGATGTATGGAAACTGGAAAGTCTATGTCCCAAACTTTGAATCTGCTTGCCAAGACCTCTGATATTGCCCTAGTATTCGTGAACAATAGCACTGATTTGTGCTTGCTTATGTAATCGCGGATTATCCGCAGTCTAGCCGCAACTTCTGGATGTGTATAAAGCCTTGAAGAAAGCTTGAAATCTTCAGCTTCGGGTTTTGGAAAAACTATTTTTAGTCGCATCATTCTTGCAACTGGAACGCGGACAATTTCAACGCTTCGCCCTTTTCCAACGAGGAACTGGGCAACTTTTTCTGGACTGCCAATGGTGGCAGACAACCCTATCATTTGGAAGTCTCTATCAATCATTGACCTAAGCCTTTCCAAAGCCAAGGACAGCTGGCTTCCACGTTTGCTGTCAGCCATTTCATGCACTTCGTCTATTATTACCCAACGCACTTGCTGCAGATGTTGCCGCATGATCCAGCCGGAAAGAATTGCTTGCAAAGTCTCGGGAGTCGTGATTAAAATGTCTGGTGGGCTTCTCGCTTGTCTCGTTCTTTCCTTTGTTTCAGTGTCACCGTGTCTAACAGCCAATTTTACGTCTAGAGTGTTGCACCACCATTCAAGCCTTTCAAGCATGTCCCTGTTTAGGGCTCGCAAAGGAGTGATATACAAAACCTTGATGCCTGGGGTTCCTTGCTGTCCCTGAAGAAGCATGCTTAAAACTGGGAGAAAAGCAGCCTCAGTCTTACCCGTAGCAGTGGGCGAAATGAGAAGAACATTTTTTCCCTCAAGAATTTTGGAAATAGTTTTCTCTTGCGGTTCTGTAGGTTTAGAGAATCCCCTCTGCTCAACAAGCCTTCGAACAGGCTTAACAAGCAAATCAAAGGCGTTTTTAGGAGATTCTTTCAAGTTCGGTTAAACCCCAAATGCTAGGAGAATAAGCATGAAAGCATAGGTAAAAGCATTTTGCATTTTGAAAGGATGACTTAGCATTGTTCAGAACTGTTATAGTCTCTGAAGAGTCTAGCCCCCTTATAAATAGATTGAACCTTTGATACACTTGGTTACTGAAAGAAGCGTATGGATGCTAAGACTCTGCAAATAATTTCATCAAATGAACCTCTCGGTAAACAAAAATTATACGGACTTCATAAAGATTCAGTACCATGAGGTGAAACTTTATGCTGAAGCTCGTTGATAATTTTGTTCATAGACCTGGCGTGCACTGCGAATCTTCGGCATTGCGTGACATCTTTGAATTTTATGTTTTCAAGTTTTCTGAGCCAATGATATTTGGTTTAGGCAGCGGCTTGGGCTTCATCTACTGGCATAGCAAACACGGTGACAAGGTTCTATTGCCTGCCTATCCTTTTGTGGGCGGACGATCCCGCGACCTTTACAAGAACCTTTGCCTTAATCTGGGAGTCAAGGTAAAACTCAACAAAACCTCAAGTAAAACAAAAGCCTTCGAGACCTTGAAAGATCTGATAAACAATAATGTTCCAGTCATGATTTTTGTTGACATGCCATATCTAAAGTATCTTGGATTACCTGAGCAAGCGCATTTTGGCTCTCATGCAGTTGTGGTTGCTGGCATAGACGAAGATAATTGCATAGCCTATATCGCAGACATGGGGTTCAAGGATTTACAAAAAACGACTTTAAAGGAATTGGAAGAGGCACGCTCATCAACTTTCAAACCCTTTCCTCCAGAAAACAAGTGGTTCACGTTCGAGTTTCCAGACAAACTAACGCCCATCGAAGCAGCAATAAAAAACGCAATAGCCAAAACTGCAAAGTCAATGCTTTACCCTCCTATAAAAAACCTCGGCGTTAAAGGTATAAACCATTTCGCAGACGAAATAGTCAAATGGCCTAAACTGTTTCCACCAGAAAAAGCCATGTTTAAACAACTTTACGAAGTCAACTATGTAATGATGGAGGAAGACGGCACGGGCGGCGGACTCTTCCGATACATCTACTCAAGATTTCTGAAGGAAGCAAGCGAAATATTGAACAACGAAAAACTCGCTGAACTGGGACAACGTTATCATCAAATAGGACAGAAATGGACGGCAATCGCCAAACTTTTGAGGGAGACGCCCAAAAACGTAGCGAACGTGCATGAAGCGAAGAAAATTCTGTTAGAAGTCGCCAAAGAAGAAACAGCAGTTTTGTTTTCTCTCGCCCAAATCTTCAAATAATCTTGCGATACAAAAAGCATAATTAAGACTGCAAAAGGCTTCAAAAGTTTATATTTGCTCTTTCCAAAGTAAAACAAGAAAGATAATGCCATCGCCTAAAAGGGCAAAAATACGCCGTAAACGTGTCAAGAGAAGGAAATTGCAGATTGAAATTAGACAGATGGTTCTAGAAGACCTCTCAGAAGTTTGGCATTTAGGCGAAAAAATTTTCACTCCGTCAAGTTTGCAATTCACATACAGAACATGGAATGTTGACGAATTGCTATCACTCTTCAACAGTGACCCAGAACTATGTCTAGTAGCCGATGACATAAATTCAAAGAAAATAGTCGGATTCGCCATTGGAACTATTCTGAGACGTCCCTTCAGTCCATGGACATACGGCTATTTTCTGTGGGCAGGCGTTAAAAAGCTTAGGCAACGAAGTGGCGTTGGAAGAAGATTGTATAGGGAGTTGGAGAAGCGGTTTAAGGAGAAAGGAGTGCGCATCGTTATAGTGGATGTGGAAAGCAACAATCCAGCAGGAATACGCTTCATCAAAAAATTAAGATTTAAAGAAGCCCAGACCTACATTTGGTTTTCCAAAAATTTGGAGCAATAAAGAAAAATGGAAAATTAGTCTATTGGAGCTACATGCGCCTTTGTCCTTATCACTGAAGCGTGGCAGTAGTTTCCCCAGTTTCCAGCCACAACAAACTTGTCAGAAACAGCATCTACATTCTGCAAGATATTCAGCAAGTTATCCAAGAGCCTAGATTTAGCTATTGCGCTGACTATTTCGCCATTTTTAACTTTGTATAGTCCCATCCGCAAAACACTTGTAAAGTCTCCGCGTGTTGGATTTGTCAATCGAGTGTAATGGAAACGACGGACAAGCAAGCCCTGCTTCGTTTCTTCTAGGATTTCTTCTCTCTTCCATTTTCCAGGCTTAAAGTGTGGATTTCTAAGCAGTGGAATTGGTTCAGCATTATAGTTTTTGCCTGGAAAAGAGCTTACGCCTACCGCAAATGACGCCCTCACAGCGTTTCCGGTTGTTTTCTTCTTTTCAATAGCCGCGTAAAAACTGTCATAAACAAAGCTCTTCAAGATGCCTTTGTCAATTATCACTTGCTTTTTGGATGGAGTTCCTTCCTCATCAGCTGACTCTGAACCCATGCCTTTGGGCATGAGTGGATCGTCAAATAGAGTTATCTGTGGACTAGCTACTCTTTTGCCGGGCTTATCTAGGAATAATGGGAAGTAAAGCCTTGCAAACATTGGGCTTACGAGCATTGTTATGTATCCAAGAATTTCTTGTGTCGGTTCATAATCCAGTATTATCGTGTACGTGTCTTCCTTTAACTTTTGACATTTCAAACCAGAAACAGCCATTTCCGCCGCTTTTTCCCCAACATCCTTAGGCTTCAACTCTTTCAAGCTTCTGCCCGCAGTCGCATCAGAACCCTCGGAGACGTTTCCACCACTCTTGGCTGTTGCACTTAAACTTGCTTCGAAGAACGTTCCCATGTTTTTAGCTGAAACTCCATTGGTATTCAAAACCAAGTTTTCAAAGTTCACGATGTTCAACACGCCAGCATTATCCTTAATTTTCTTGTTTTGCGCTAATGATGAGTCTACCATGTCATAGGCAAGTTCCACAGCTTTTTCTGAGGGAAGCGTAGCCAACTTCTTATCATATATTCCCGAAACCTTCGATATTTTTCCGGGCTTTGGAAGAGAATATTTGAAGGGCAGTTTTCTGGCTTTTGCCGTGGAAGCAGCAGTGTCCACGAGTTTTTCCAGAGAATTTTTGGTGAGGTTTGCTGTTGAGCTGAAGCCTAACATGTTGCCTTTAATCACTCTAACTCCAACGCCTATATCATACACGCCCTTAGATTCAAAAACAGCGTTGTTCGCTAGCCGTATGGTTAACAATTTGTTTGAAACGAGATAAGCCTCAGCTTCATCCAAGCCTTGTTTCTCAGCAATTTTCAAAATTCTTTCCCCAGCTTCTTTGAGAATGGGCAAAATTGACGCCATTGTTTATTGCACCCCCAAAAGTGTGGCTATTCCACGAAGGTATGGACCGCCGTTTCCAACGTATAATGCTTGCATTGGATCGCCTTTTCCGCATCCTGGTAAAGGTGAAATTTCAACTTTTTTTGTGGTTGCGTTTATGCTTTTGAAGAATTTAGGTGCTATGGATGTCAGTGCCACGTCTCTTAAATGTGTGGTTAGTTCGCCGTTTTTTATTTCGTATGCTTCTTGACCACTGATCGTCCAGTTGTAACGTTTATCATCTATTGATGGATGGCGCATACATGAGATTAAGTATCCATGTTTAGTCTCCTCAATCAATTCTTCTTTTTTCCAGTCGCCTTCGCCAAAGAAAGTGTTTGACATGCGTATTAATGGGATATATTCAAACGTTATTGCCCGCATTCCAGCGTTCGGTTCAACGCCGAAAATGGCAGCAGTTTCACGACTCTGCATGTGCCCTTTCAAAACACCTTTATCAACAAGCACTTTTCGCTCGGCTTTCACGCCCTCATCATCATATAGGTAATAGCCCAAAGTACTTGGAATTGTTGGATCATCATAAGCTGTGAAGTAGTCTGAACCTATTTTCTCGCCGATTTTTCCAGCCCACCACGTTGTTCCAGCCCAAGCTGCCTCACGTCCAAGAACCCTGTCAGCTTCACTTGGATGTCCAACAATTTCGTGGACAAGCAATGCGACATATTCACTGTCAAGGATCACTGTAGCGTTTTTTTCGGTTTTGGCAGCTTTGGCGTTTAGGAGGCTTTCTGCTTTACGTCCTATTTCTGAGCTTATTTTCTCCATGTCGTTCTTTTGGAATAACTCGTATCCTCCCGAATGACCAACTGTTTTCTCGTAAAACTGCGTCATAGCACCCTTCTTGGAATCTGCTTTTAATGAAATCCACGTTACCGAGTTGGCAAAACGAATATTTGCGCCCTCGCTATTCACAAAGGTTTTATTGATTTTTATTCCAGTGTATTCTGCAAGTCCTCGAACTATTTTCTTGGATGTGTGAAGTTTTTTCTCCCAAACGATTATTTGCTTCAACTTGTCTTCAAAGGCTACATTCTCAAGGTCAACTTTCACTTTAGCCTTGTAGGAGGCTTTGTAGGCTTTTGTGGGCGCAAGGTTTACCGGTGATGGGACGTGTTTGCTTGACGCTTTTGCTATTTTTAATGCAATTTGAGCCGCTTGCTTTACGCCTTTTTTGCTTAAATCTGTTGTCGACTGAAAACCCCATGCACCATTAACTAATGTTCTGATACCTATTCCGCGTTTGCGATTGATGATTCCCCGCTGAACTTTGCCGTCAGCAACAGTTATAAGCTCATTATAATGATCTTCAAGCCTTGCATCAACATAGTCTGCACCAATTTTAGAAGCATATTCAACAGCAAATAGAGCCAAATCTTCCTCCATGGGCAATTCCATCCAGTTACATACGCATTTTTTAGGCTTTAACTTAAAAGCCTTTGCAATGCCTTCATGGTTTTTTGCGACAAAAATGTTTAACTATAATGTTCAAGTTTAGGTTTTCTATTCGAAAACAATGGAAAGTTTTTTATGTATCATCATAAGAAACCATGGTTATCGAGAACATATTGGAGGAAATTAAATGGCTAAATGTCCAAAATGCGGAACCGTTGTCTCGTCACCAAAGAAGAAGTGGACAATGGCTGGACGCCCAGACAAATCAGGAAAAAGAATGCAGTTGGAAATCGGACTGTTCGACTGTCCAAAGTGTAAGAAACCATTCCGAGAAGTACTAAGCAAGAAGAAAATTTAAACGCACAGAACGCTGGCAACTTAACATGCCGAAAGCAAGAGAAAACCTCTGCCCAGAATGTGGAACACCACCAAAAGACCCATATAAAACGTGGGAGCTAATCGCCCCATTTCCAGACAAAAAAATGAGAATCACAGTAACAATATTCGGCATGTACGAATGCCCCAAATGTGGCAAGAAATTCAAGGGAATCGTAAGTAAAGCCAAACTAGGCGCTGAAGGCGTAGAACTTTAAGCTTGCATTCCTTCCCCCTATTTTTCATTTTTCAAAGCGTTAAGTTTTAAAACATCTAAGCCTAAATCATCAAGAACACTTCATCGAACAGAAGGAACAGCATTGACGGCGACAATTAAAAAACTCTGGAAAAACGAGTACTTTAAAACTGCAGTGATGGTTATTCTCATTGTAGTAGTTGTTTTTGGATTCTGGTATGGCACGCAATTAGCATTAAATACAGAACATCCAGCATTAGCCGTAGCCTCTGGCAGCATGTGCCAAGTGGAATACATGCGGTGCGATGGATGGACACATCCATTCGAACATACGCTTCACATTGGAGATTTAATCATTGTTCAAGGAGTAGATCCAAAAGACATTAAAGCCGCCGCATATCCCGAAGGAGACATAATAGTATTTCACAAACCGAGGTCTAATGCCGCAGATGCTGACGAATTGATAGTTCACAGAGCAATAGCCAACGTTACCAGAGAGGACAATGGATTAATTTATTTTAGGACGAGAGGCGATGGCAGTCCAAGTCCCTCAGGAGACCAATGGTCATGGGATTACAGAGGGGAAAACTATTCTTGGAGCGGCATGGTTTCCGAAAAGCTTTTGGTCGGTAAAGTTGTTCTGCGTGTTCCTTGGATTGGACATGTTGCGCTTTTTATGCATAATAGTTCAGGAATGCTCATAATAATCGTTCTATTAATTATCCTTGTAGTCACAGAATTCGTAATCCCAGCATTCACACGGAAAGAAGCAAAAATAGAAGAGAAAGAAGGTGTGGAGAAAGCTTTTGAAGACAAGGCTTTATAAAGGGTATATAAACATTCAGTAATAAGAAGTGATGTTTAATGCCGAAAATTAAAGCTGTAATAAACATTGAAAATGTTGTTGCTTCTGCAACCCTGAACCAGAAAGTTGACTTAAACGCTGTCGTTAAAGGTTATCCAGGCGTAGAATACCGTCCAGAACAGTTTCCTGGATTGGTGTTTAGGCTTAAGAGACCGAAGACAGCTACGTTGATTTTTAACTCTGGAAAAATGGTTTGCACAGGCGCAAAATCGGAAAAAGAAGCACGTAGAGCTGTTATGAAGGTTATTAAAGAATTGAAAAAAGGCGGGATAATAATCATCAGCAAACCAGAGCTAAAAATTCAAAATATTGTTGCCTCTGCCAGCTTAGGTGGAATGATAGATTTGGAAAAGTCGGCTTATACCCTTGGAAAAACGATGTATGAACCCGAACAGTTTCCGGGACTAATCTACAGGATGGATGAGCCTAAGGTTGTGATACTGTTGTTTGCAAGCGGGAAATTGGTTTGCACTGGAGCAAAGAAAGAACAAGACGTTTATGATGCTGTGCACAAGCTTCACAAAATACTCGAGGAACAAGAACTCATATTCTACGAATGAAAACCTTTTCCACTTCTTTATCTCTTTTTAATTTGCTTCAAAATTGTTTTCAGCTGTTCTTCCTCTATCGCTCCTATCTCGTACAGCTTGTTGACTATTTCGCTAATGTTAAGCAGCGCATGAAGTTCTATTCCGCTTTTTTCAAGTTTTTCTCTTCCACCTTCTTCCCTGTCTAAAAGCACAAGCGCGTCAGTCACCACTCCACCCTCTGCAGTTAAGACTTTTGCTGCCTTTCTTAATGATAGTCCTGTCGTGATTAGGTCGTCAATTATCAAGATGCGGTCTCCGGGGGCGAGGATTCCTTCTATTCTTTTTTGTCTTCCATGAAGACGTACACCTTTACGTATGTACAGAAACGGCTTCCTTAGATTGTAAGCGATTAGGGATGCAAATGGTATGCCAGCAACTGGAATTCCGGCTATTCTCTCAAAATTCTTTACGCCTATCTCATTTTTTATGAAGTTTACGTAGAAATCGCAGACTTTGTGAAAAGCATCGGGAAAGCTTGGAACTATCCTCAGATCTATATAATAGGGGCTTATTTTTCCGCTTGACAGTTTGAAGGCTCCGAATTGCAATGCACCTATCTTGTTCAGAATTCTGCAAATTTCAACTTTAATGGCTTCGCTGCCTTTTTCTTTGGGCAATGTTTCACGCCCTCTTGGAAACCTGATAGATTTTGCCAATTTCAGCTATCAGGCATGTAGTTTTTGGCATTTCCTTCTTTAGAATTTCAGCGAATTTCTTCAAGTCTGCTGTCGAGCCTGTATGATAGGGAACTGCCACTTTAGGTTTTGTTAATCTTGCAATTTCAACGCCAGTTTCCGGTGATGCGCCAGGCGCAATCGCCCCCACAGTGCAGAAGACAACATCAAGTTTCTCTCTTTCGCCAATGGTTGCCATTTCTGGGAAGGGTAAACTGTCTGCTGAGTGGAAGATTTTGACGCCGTCTTCGCTTGTTATTATGAAGGAAACTGGTGTGGCTGCAGGATGATTACATTTTTCAGCTTTTACAGAAACTTTATCAAGTTTCACTTCTGAGCCGGGTTGAACTTCACTTAATTTTTCTGAAGAAATCACGTTTCTCAATCTTCTCGCTGAGGTTTGGTCAGCTATAATCGTGCATTGTGTTAGTTTGTGGATTTCTGAAACAAGTGATTGGTCGAAATGGTCGTAATGTTCGTGTGTAATTAGAATTGCGTCAACATTTTTGAAGTCTCGGGGTTTAATGTCTACTGGGTCTACAATTAGTGTTTTTGAGGGAGTTTTTATGGCTGTTCCTGCATAGTTGTTAAACCATACGAATAAGATTTCGTTTTTTGCAGGTGTTTTTTCGATTGACATATTCAATTCCTCACAACCTAATAATTATGTCTGTTGGATTTTAAAGAATTTTTGATTCCTTTTATTCTTGATAAAGGCTTAATAGTTGCTGTTTACGTTTTTTCATATCCATAGTGATGCTTCATGGTTGACGTTTGGCTTCCATATGGAAAAACAGAGACTTGCGTGAGAATTCCCACACGAAATTTTTTGGGGTTGATAGAGCCAAGAGAGAAACCAAGTACAGCAGACGCTCGGGCTGAAGTTGAAAGAGCCATAAAGGAGCCTATTGGCTCTAAAAGGCTAAGCGAAACCGTGAAAACTGAAAATAAAGTGGCAATAGTTGTTGATGACGCGACTAGACCCACGCCAAGCCATCTCATGGTTCCGCCATTACTTGATGAGTTAAACATGGCTGGAGTTAAGGATGAGAATGTAACGGTTGTTTTTGGTTGTGGAACGCATAGGGCTGTTACGCATGAAGAAGCAGTTAGGTTGTTGGGCGAAGAAGTCCTTAAACGCGTGAAAACAGTAAGTCATGATTGTAAGGCTCAAGATTTGGTTTATGTTGGTACAACTCAGAAGTATGGGACGAAGGTTTATTTGAACCGTGTTTTCGCTGAGGCAGATGTGAAAATTTTGACTGGAGACGTGGGATTTCACTATTATGCAGGTTATGGCGGCGGAAGGAAAAGTGTTTTGCCTGCAGTTTCAGGCGAGGAAACGATAAAGCATAATCATGCCATGATTTTGCATCCAGACGCGAAAACTGGAGTTTTGGATGGTAACCCAGTTCATGAGGACATGGTTGAAGCTGCAAGGTTGGCTAAGGTGGACTTCGTTTTGAATGTTGTGACTAACAGTAAAGGTGAAGTTGTCAAGGCTTTTGCGGGAGATTTGGAGCAAGTCTTTTTCGAAGGCGTAAAAGTTGTTGATGAAATGTACCGCATACCAGTAGACCGCAAGGCAGACATTGTTGTTGTTAGTCCAGGTGGATATCCAGCGGATGTAAATCTTTTTCAAGCGTACAAGGGTGTTGACAGTGCGCTTGAGGTTGTTAAGCGTGGTGGTGTGATAATTTTAGTTGCCGAGTGTCCAGAGGGACATGGGAATCAGGTGTTTTATGATTGGATGGTTAAGTTTAAGGATTTGAAGGTTGTTGAGAAGGAAATTAAACGCAATTTTGTTTTGGGTGGGCATAAGGCTTATTATTTGATGAGGGCTTTGCAGAAGGTTCAGATAATTTTGGTTTCTTCTATGCCTGATTATTATGCCACGAGCATTTTCAAGTTAAAAACGGCGAGAGCAGTAAATGACGCCTTGAACGAAGCTTTTAATATTGTTGAGAAAAACGCCAAGGTTTGGACAATGCCTTATGGAAACTTTACATTGCCAGAGGTTAAAGCAAGCGAGGAGCTAAGCACCTAAAAGTAGTTAAATAGGAAAGATGATTAACCTCTCTTAAAATTCACGCATCAAAGCAGGATGGAGAACCGAAGTTTGCAGGAGACATTTGAACTGCGGAAATTCAACATGAACGACTTGCAAAGTGTTATGCACATTAATCGTCTTTGTCTACCAGAAAATTACACGGATTACTTTTTCATCGACTTGTACCAAAGATTTCCTGAAACTTTCATTGTTGCCGAGGAAAATGGAAAGGTTGTTGGTTACATAATGTGCCGCATTGAAGTTGGCTTGTCAACTTTTGGTTTTAAGGGCTTGATTAAGAAGGGACACATTGTTTCGGTGGCTGTTTTGCCTCCGTACAGACGTAAAGGTATAGGAGAAGCGTTAATTGTTAAGGCTATGGAAGGTATGCAATTGTATAATGCGAAACAGTGTTTTTTGGAGGTTAGAATGACTAATGAGCCTGCGGTTAACCTTTATAAGAAGTTGGGATTTGAGATTACTCGCACAATTCATGGATATTACGCAGACGGAGAAGACGCACACCTAATGAGCCGCGAATTTACATCAAAACATAAATGAAGAAAACTAAATGCGTGCGATTTCTGCCTTTTCGCTCATGTAATTTATGCCCTGAAGCACGGATTTTGCAAATCCTAACAAACCGAGAGAAATGGCAATTATCAAAAACAAGCGAAGATCAACCATCAAGTTTACATTCTGAAAGGTTATGCCAAACATTCCGCCGTTCAACGAGAGAATCAGATAGCAAATCGTAAACAATGATTTGGCTGCATTAAAAAAGTGCTGAAAGATCGTGCCAGAAGTTAACTCTCCAACGATGATTAAAAAGACATATATGATGACAAAGACTTCAACCATCTGCTGAAAACCCGGAATCAACTCTGAAACTGGAGAAATGAACATCCATAAAACAAAGTAGACCGCGTAGAAAAGAACCCCTTTTATGGTTGCTTTTAAGATTTTGAACGTGAGTTTTTGAAGAGTTCCCTTAGAATTGCTGCTGTTATTAGCCATAAGGAATCACCAAGGGTCCGTAATTGAGAAGTGGCGTTTGAAAATAAACTTCAAAATGTCCGCTTTCACTAATTGCCACTGTCGAAACATAAAGCTCTACAAACCCGCTATAAGGAGAGTGTTGCCCAGCCGCAATGTCGGTTTGGCCTTCACCAAAGAGAGAATCAGTACTGTTATACATGCGTATCTGGATTGTTCCAGTTAAATCAAAGAACGCGTGGTTTTCGAGGCTTATCGGAACAGTGACTCTAAAGTGGGTCAGATTATAGGATGCGTATTGGACTTCTCCCAACGTGAAATTGTATAGGGGTGCACCCCAAGGCATAGAAAGGTTTGTGGAAGCTTGAACCGGAATCAGTTCAGCAAGTCTCATGCCTACCATCGCGTAAATTTTTAAATCAGCATCATTGAACAAATAACTTTGATTACTCTGTAACATGTCATCAACATCTATCGTCATATTATGCGTAATAACTACTTTTTCACCCTTCACTATGACAGGCACAAGCGTAGATCCTTGCATAATTATGAAACCCTCGTCATCTGATATTTCCGTCATTACTTTGAAGAAGCCAACGTCATAATATCCATGGTTAGCAATGGTTATTGGCAAAGAAAAAAGCAGTTCATTATCAGATGTTAAACTCATCTGCGGCTCTCCAAAAGCAAACTGCAAATCCTTAACAGAATAAAATGCAGAAACGGAAAAAATGATTAGGAATATCCAAAAAAACGTTGTAGCTATGCCAATCATTCGAATTGATACTCGCATGGGATGGCTCCTTTTCCGGTGTTTAATACAAGATTTATTGATTGGATGGTGGCGTTGAAGAATTAGTTTTTTCAGGTTCTTTTTGCTGCGGTTGCGGTTGTGGTTGCGAAACTTCTTCTGGAGGAATAACCACAAACTCTGGTTCTGGCTGTTTCACTTCTTCCTTTGGCTTCTCTTCTATAGGCTTCTCTTCTTTCAGTTTTTCAACTTTTGGCTTCTGCAGCTGCGGTTGGAGCTGCGGTTTCGGTTCTGCCCTAGGCTGTTGTGGTGGAACAGCGACGGCTGGTTGTGGTGCATGCGCTATTATCGTGACGCCTCTTATTGTTAAAAGCGAGCCAACCCAACCCATCACTCCAAGATACATTATACGTATGCACGTCGCAATCAAAGGAGCCAGCGCTTCACCAAACGTTTGCACCAAATCTTCAGAAGCAATTATTGAAAGGCTTTGAGTTAGAAATCCGTAAGCACTTATAAAAGTGAATACCAGCAGAATTACGCCTATCATCAGCACTGTGACCCCGGAAAGGGCTATCTTGTCCCTGAAGTTTTTGAGCATACCTTCTGTCACCATTCTAATGGAATGTAAAAATCTAATATTAAATCTTCTGATACACTAAACACAATCCAAACTAACTATCAAAAATCAGACACAACAATAAAGAAGAAAAAGGTGTAAATGAGATTATGGCGACAAACCAAGTTTCTGATAAATCCTCTGTTTATTCTCTTCAACGCCCTTTGCAACGTTCATGAAAAGATTGTTTCCATATGAATCAATAGCCACAGCCAAAGGACCAAACTCCTCAGCCTCAAAAATCCACATTGCTTCAGGTATGCCTAGATCAAACCACTCGACACTTCTAACATTTTTAATGGCTTTCGCAGCCAGTATTGCGGCTCCACCAGTGAAAGCGCCATAGACAGCGCCGTACTTTGCCATGGCATCAGTTGTCTTCTTGCCCATTCCACCCTTGCCGATGACAACGCGCACTTTGAAGTTCTTTATGAACTCGTCTTCAAAAATGTCCATCCTCGTGCTCGTTGTCGGACCAGCCGCCACCGCAATCCACTTGTCACCTTGTTTGCTCATCACTGGACCACAGTGAAAAACTGCTAGGCCTTCAAGGTTTATGGGCAAGGGCTTTCCCTGCTTAAAATATTCTAGGGCTCTTCTGTGGGCTTGGTCCCTTGCAGTTACGATTGTTCCAGTCACATATAATACATCGTTCACTTTGAGTTTGCGGATTTCCTCCTCAGAAATGGGTGTCTTAAGTTTAAAAACTGCCATCTTTCTTTCACCTCACCATTTTAGTCTATGCGTTAAATATTCAACTGTTCCATCCGCGTTAATTCGTGCCGAAGCTCTTCTGGCAGCCCAGCAATTGAAGGCAACAGCAGCAGGAAAAGACGCTGGATGTCTAAAAGCATAGTCCACATGCACGCCTAAAACAGTTGTCTTTCCACCCAAACCCATTGGGCCAATTCCAGTCATGTTTACAGCCTCAAAAATTTCCTTTTCAAGCTTGGCAAGTTCAGGGTTTGGATTAGGCTCGTTTAAGGATTTTAGCAGGGATTTTTTGGCTAGTTTCATAGATATGTCGGCTCCACCTCCGACAGCGACGCCTAAAATGTTCGGCGGACAAGGTTGAGCACCAGCCTTTATTACGGCGTCAACAACAAACTTTTTCAAACCTTTAATTCCTTCACCTGGCACGAGCATACCCGTCACACAGACGTTCTCAGAACCTCCGCCCTTAGTCATAACCGTCAATTCTAGACTGTCGCCTGGCACGATTTCCCAGTTTACGTATGGTATGAATCTTCCAGTGTTGTCTCCGCTGTTCTTCTGCGTGAACGGGTCAACCGCATTCGGTCTAAGGGGAACATCTTTTGTGGCTCTCCGCGTCGCATTTATCAGCGCCTCTTCAACTTTGTCCAGATTCTTTGCCTTGACTCCGGCTTTAATGTAGAAAATTATTGTGCCCGTGTCCTGGCATACTGGAGCCTCATACTTTTCAGCTAATTCAATGTTAT
Source organism: uncultured Candidatus Bathyarchaeia archaeon (assembly GCA_964558305.1). Taxonomy (GTDB): domain Archaea; phylum Thermoproteota; class Bathyarchaeia; order Bathyarchaeales; family Bathycorpusculaceae; genus CAZLCE01. The sequence continues at coordinate 10,025 of CAZLCE010000006.1, read as the reverse complement.
CCAAAATCGCCTTCAGCTGAGTCTTGCCAGTTTCGCTTGTTTCTTCTGCATACGATTTTTTGAGCGCTTCTTTCACGTCTTCAGGTAGGTAAATGACAGCTTGTTTTAAGATGTTGAAAGCAACGTTTTCTACGATTTTTGCTTTTTCCAATGATTATCTCCCTCTTGTTAGACCAGTTTTATGAAAAAACCATGTACTTATACCTTATCACGCAATAACAGCAAGGCTTAAGGAAACTTTCTAGAACAGCCAACTTCCTAATTTTCACTTTAACTCATCTCTCTACGGAACAGACGCTATTATGCTTCGCTTGTTTTAAATACCGCTTGCCTCAACTGTTTCAGTGAACGCGAAAAAAGGAGAGTAAACGCGTTATGGCAACAGAAGAAGAGGAGAAGATAGACGTAGCACTTAAGAGAAAATACGAGCTTTTAGAAGACCTCCCAGGAATAGGCCCAGCCACTGCTCAAAAACTGCGGGAGATGGGATTTCACACTGTTGAATCCTTAGCTATGGCTACAGCTCGCGAGTTGGAGCCCGCAGGCATAAGCGAAAAAAAGGCTTTTGCAGTTATTGATGCTGCCCGCTCTTCTATCAGCGTTTCTTTCGTCAAGGCGGATGAACTTCTCAAAATGCGACAGAGTGTTTTACGTTTAACAAGTGGAAGCAAGGCTATGGACAAGATTCTTGATGGCGGACTGGAAACGCAGACCATAACAGAATTTTACGGCGAATATGGCAGCGGAAAAAGCCAACTTTGTCACCAATTGTGCGTAAATGTTCAGTTGTCTCCTGAACGTGGTGGACTCAACGGCGCTGCTTTGTATGTTGACACAGAGAACACCTTTAGAACAGAACGCATCGTGCAGATGTCTAAACATCTGGGACTTGACCCTGAACAGGTCGCTAAGAACATCATTTACGCTGAAGCCTACACCTCAGACCATCAAATGTTCCTATTAGACAACGCTGATGAAATAATAAAAGCGAACAACGTGAAGCTTATAATTGTTGATTCTTTGACTTCACACTTTAGAAGCGAATACATTGGACGTGAAATGTTGGCTTCAAGACAACAGAAGCTTAACAAGCACATGCATAAGCTTATTCGCTTGGCTAGGGCTTTTAACGCTGTAGCTGTTGTCACAAATCAAGTCATGGCTAAACCAGACGTGTTTTTCGGAGACGCCGTGCATCCCATTGGCGGACACATTGTTGGACACACCAGCCACACGCGTGTTTATCTGCGAAGGGCTGCCCATGGTCCAGTACGAATTGCTCGCCTAGTTTCTAGTCCCTATTTGCCCGAAGGGGAAGAAATATTTAAAATAACTGAGAACGGCATAGAGGATGTTTCTGAAGAAGAGAAAACCAAGCCCCGCGGGCGTTAAAAATGCCTATTCCTCAAACTCTAGTTACACGTTACTTCCAGCTTTTAGTTAATAGACAGTTTACTGAAGCCGCACGCGAATTGGAAAGGCTTAAACAGAAAATGCAGAAAACAGAGTGGAACCGCGGTTACTTCAGAGCTTTGTTTGGGATGCTGCTTGCGCGCCGATCCAACAATAACGATGTGGATGCGTTTTTCTCAAAATTAGATTTAAAAGACAAAGCAGCTCTGCATAACTACAGACGAGAATTTCAAAATCACACAAGAAACGGGCTTCATGGAGATTTTGACCGCGGATTCTTCTCAGCTTGGACTGACTGCATGCGAGTGCTCAGCAGAATGGACATCGCAAGTGTTCCAAATGCAATCAATGCAATTCCGGAGAACGAAAAGCTTGAAGCCTTGAAAAGTGACAAGAGCCAGGAAACTATGGAGAATTTTCTTAAAGAAGAAGATTAAGCTAAGCTAGCTATTATCGTGTACATGAGGATCCAGAAAACTATCCATGTGAGGAAGTAAATGCCTATTCCCATTGTAAAGAGCTTTTGCGGTTTTTCCACTTTAAGCGCGAAAAAGCGCTTTATGGCGTAGAAGGATACTATATATAGTATTATTGCGAGGCTCATACCGTTAAATAAAATGCTCCAGTTAGGGGAAGACCATGTTTTAGAGACGGCTCCTATCCCTATTACATAGGCAGTGGCCAAGAGAGCTGCTACTATGCCAAAGACTACTCTTAAAACATAAACGACTTGAAGCGGTTTCATTATGTTTCAACACCTTACATTTTATATTTTGAAATATAATTTAAAGTTGTCTACTCAAACATTGCTTCGCATAATTTTGACAAGGTTAAAATCTTGTTTGAGAGCGTAAAAATAAATACTTACACGATATTTGCATTCCTATGGTGAGTAAGCATGCACTCTGCACGAGAAGTGCTCATCAGTCGTGGCGAAAAAAGTCCATTCTACCAGCTTTTGGGCGTGAAAATTGAAGAAGTGCAAGAGGATTATGCGCGCCTTTCGATGGAAATCGCTGAAAAACATATGCAGCTTCTAAACACAGTTCACGGCGGAGTCATAGCAAGTTTAGTTGATTCAGCAGCAGCCTGGGCTGTCTTCGGTTCAAGCAACTTTGAAGGCATTCCAGTCACGGTGGAAATGAAAGTCAATTTTTTAAAACCAGTCACATCAGGCAAGCTCATCGCAGAGGCACGAAACATACACAAAGGCTCTAGGATCTTCGTAAGCGACGTAGAAGTCAAAAACAATGAAGGCGATCTAGTCGCCAAGAGTCTCTTAACCTATTACCTATTGAAGGACAAGTAGAAAGGCGCATAACTTCAAGTTTTGCCAACGCTATCATATTTGCGAGCTCGCTTTTTAATTTCGTCCATTTCCTTCAAAAATCTAGGCCCAGAAGGAAGAATGGCCGAGGAAAAATTCTTGAATAAGGCTTCTTCGCTCCAACGATGGTCTTTCAAGGTTTCTGGGATGAAAACAAGTTTGATCTCACCATTCACCGTTTTAAGCTCAGCTTTAGCTTGGCATAATGCGCATTCCAATAATCCATCTTTTACTGAAAACAGGTTTTGATGACAAGCGGGACAAACGCCTTGATCTCCAACGTATATTCTTTCTTTAATCGATTTGCTAGCAGCTTCGAAAACGTTGGAGCCAATTTTCCTTGCCCTATCCACGGCTGAACCATCCAACAAAATTTCCCCTGGACCTTGAGCATAAAACATTGCCTGGTCAACAACTCTTAAGCCGCAAGTGAACATGAAAACGTTTAGCATTGGCAAAGCAAAAGGTTCCCATCCTCTCACGCCAGAAACGCTTATTATGGCTCCTGGTTTCCCTGTTTTCTGGGTTGTCCCATAGTGAATGGCAATGTTGCGGTCAGTGATCAATTTTATGATTCCAGCTGGTCCTAGGAAGTATGTGGGGACTCCTATTATGACTGCATCACTTTCCGCTAGTTTGTTTCGGAAGGTGTTCCAGTCATCTTGGATACGACATTCTTCTTGTTTGAAAACGCAAGCCATGCATCCCTTGCAGGGTTCGATTTTAAGGTCTGTGAGTCGCAACACGTCTATTTCGGCTCCTAGGTGTTGGGCTTCTATTAAGGCTTCCTTAACCAAAACTTCAGTGTTTCCTAACTTTCGGTAACTGGCGACTAAACCGAGGATTTTCATGCGCTTTTCATCCTAACTATTGCAGTAGATGCTTTCATTAGGAATGTAATGTCTATTTATAGTTTGGTGGTTATACAGTTTTAGAAAGTGGTTTGGGTTGAATAAGAAGGAGTTCACGAGCTTTGATGTCGCTGCTGTTGTTCGAGAGTTGAAAGAAACTATTGTGGATGCTCGTGTTAGCAATGTTTACCAGTTGGACAGCAAGACTTTGCTTTTCAAGTTGCATAAGCCTGACAAGCCTGCTTTTAGGCTAGTTTTGGAGTCTGGTAAACGGCTGCATTTAACGGCTTATGCCTTGGAGAAGCCTTTGATACCGCCTGCTTTTTGCATGGCTTTGAGGAAGCATCTGCGGAACGTGTTTTTAGCTGATATTGGGCAATATGAGTTTGAAAGGATTGTTGTTTTCATTTTCAAGACTAAAATGGGCGAGTTGCGGCTTGTTTTGGAGCTTTTTGGTGACGGCAACGTTATTTTGGTAAATGACGATGGAAGAATTTTGCAGGCTTTGGCGTACAAACGCATGCGAGACCGAAATATTCTGCGCGGTGAAATTTTTGCTTTTCCGCCGTCTAGTGGACGGAATCCGTTCAAGGTTAATCGAGAAGAATTTGCTGAGGGGTTGAAGGGTTTTGGTGATGTTGAGGTTGTTCGGGCTCTTGTACATTTTCTGGGAATTGGCGGCGTTTATGCTGAAGAAGTTTTGTTAAGGGCTGGAATTGATAAAGCTATGCCTTGTAGTGAGTTAGGCGAGAAAGACTTCAATGCAGTTTTTGATGGTTTACAGTTTCTCCTTTCGCTTGTTGCGAAAGACAAATTAGAGCCTTGTATTGTTTTGGATGAGGCTGGCAGGTTTGTTGATGTTGTGCCTTTTAGGCTTAAGCGCTATGAAGGCTTCAAGCATCAGTCTTACGGCAGTTTTAATGAGGCTTTGGATGAGTTCTATGTTAGGGTTAAAGCGATTGAGAAAGCTAAGGCTGGCGTAGAAGTTGACGTCTTAAAACGTGAAGCGGAAAGACTTAAGCGAATCATTGAAAGACAGGAGAAAGCTTTGGTCGAGGCTGAGGCTAAATCCGAATACGATAAGCGTATTGGAGACACTATTTATGCGAATGTTGGCGAATTGCAAGTTCTGTTGGATAGATTTTTGGTTGGCAAAAAAGACGGAAAAGAATGGAGTGAAATTGTTTCTGAAGTTTTGGCTGAAAAGAAAGCTGGCGTCAAGCCATGGGTGTTTTTTGAATCTCTCGACTCCAAGAGTTTGGTGATTAATGTTTGTGTTGATGGGTTAAGGTTTGGTTTGGATTTGCGTGGAAAATTGTTTGAGGATGCTGGACGGTTTTATGAGCGAGGTAAGCGGGCTAGGCAGAAGATGGAAGGTGCAAAAAATGCTTTGGAAGAAACCCGCAAGAAGTTGGTGGAAATTGAAAAAAAGATTAGAGAGGCTGAAGCTTTAGAGAGTGCCAAGCCGACTGAAGCCATGGAGGAAGTTGCTAAGCGTAAGTTTAAGCATAAGGAATGGTTTGAGAAGTTTAGGTGGTTTGTTTCTTCTGATGGATTTTTGGTTGTTGCTGGCAAGGACGCAGTTAGCAATGAAGTTTTGATTAAGAAGCACACAGAGTCACATGACATTGTTTTTCATGCGGATATTGCTGGTGCACCTTTTGTTGTTGTCAAAACTGAAGGAAAAGAGCCTAGCGAGCAATGCCTGCGTGAAGCTGGAGAATTTGCAGCCGCCTTTTCGCGTGGGTGGCGCGAAGGCTTCGGAAGTGTTGATGTTTATTGGGTTAAGCCAGAACAGTTGAGTAAGGGTGGGCCTTCCGGAGAGTTTGTGCCTCGTGGCGGTTTTGTTATTCGTGGTGAAAGAAATTTGATGCGCAACGTTCCCCTCAGAATAGCCATTGGCGTTGCTGTGAACGAGGAGGAAGGCTTGATTCGTATTGGCGGTGGTCCGGTGGACGCTGTCAAGGCGAAGGCTAATGCTTACGTTATTGTTGTGCCCGGAGACCTTAGTGGTAAAGAGTTGTTTAGACGTATTTTGAGAGGGTTGGCTGTGAAATTGCCGAAGGATCTGCGAGAGGTGGTTGTGGAGGCTTCTGTTGAAGCAGTAAGAGATTTTATTCCTTATGGTAAGGGTAGGGTTATAGTTGAGTAGGTTTAAGGTGAAGGTTAAGGTTCGTAATATTCATAAGCCTGAGCTTGAAGTGGAGGCAGATTTGTTGGTGGATACTGGTGCTATTTATACTATTTTGTGGCGTGAAAGTCTGGAAAAACTTGGTGTTGAGCCTAGGGATAAGAGGCGGTTTAAGACTGCTGATGGGCGAGTTATTGAGCGTGATGATGGTGCGATTGAGGTGGAGATTAAGGGGCATAGCACGTATTCGATTGTGGTTTTTGGTGAAGGCTTGAACGCTGAGGTTTTGGGTGTTACCACTTTAGAGGAACTTGGTTTGCAAGTAGACCCAACAACAGGAGAGTTGAAACCACTAGAACTTCTACTTCTATAATTCTACTAATCGCAGCCCAGTTTTTCTATTTGCAGAATTTAATATTATAAGTCAAAATTCTATACAACGTTGGAAAGGCAAAGACATATTACAATCTGAGTTGACACTAAATTATTGGCTGATGTCGTTAATGCAGAAGGATCAGGCTAAAGAAAAAATTCGGCAATTGGCTGAAAGTTTTGATGCTGTTGTACGATTGGGGAAGAAGGCTGAATTTAGTGAGGCTGATGTGGGGTCTAAGTTTATTCTTCCTCTTTTGAGCGCGCTTGGTTGGGATGTGACTAAGATTGAGGATGTTAAGGAGCAGAGGAGAACGTTAACTGGGGTTGCGGATTATTCGCTTTTTAATGTGGGTGGTACTGCGAAGATTTTTTTGGAGTTGAAGAAGTTTGAGGAGGATTTGGATGGTTCTAGGCGTGTTGGTGGAAAGGTTAAGAGTTTTCCGCAGATGGCTATTGATTATGCGTGGCAGTCGAGGGCTGATTGGGCTGTTTTGACTAATTTTGAGGAGATTAGGCTGTATTATTCGCGGGTTAAAAAGCCTGAGGAAGGTTTGATTTTTAAGTTAAAGTATAATGAGTATTTGGCAAGTTTTGATAAGTTGTGGCTCATTTCTAAGGACAGTGTTGTTTCTGGCTTGCTTGATACTTATGAGAAGAGGCGGTTGAGAAGGGAAGTTGATGAGGAGCTTCTAAAAGACTTGGTGTATTGTCGTAAATTGTTGGTTTCGAATGTTCGCAAGAACAATGCACAACTTTCTAAAGAGGAGATAAATGAGGCTACTCAGAAAATTCTGGATAGGCTTATGTTTATTAGAAGTTGCGAAGATAGGCTGATAATTTCAGCCGAAAGCCTATGGACTCAGTTTTCAGTTTGGCAGAAAATTGCGATTGATAAGACTGTGAGAACGTTTATGATGGATTTGAAGAACATTTTTAGAGACTTTGACGCGGTGTATAATGGAAAACTTTTTGCGCCACATCTTTGCGAGGATTTGCGCATTGATAACGAGATTTTAGAAGCAATCCTTATTCTATTGTACAATTATAATTTTGATTTAATTCCTGTTAGCGTTTTAGGTAATGCTTACGAACTTTATATTGGCACAATAATTAGAGAAAAAGAAGGAACACTTAAGGAAGACGAGCTCGCTTTAGTCGAAGAACCGGCTGTTCGGAAAGAACATGGAATTTACTACACTCCAGAACATATAGTTGATTACATTGTTAGAAATACCTTGGGCAAACTGCTTAAGAAGTGCAAGACTCCCGAAGATGTATCAAAAATTAAAGTGCTTGATCCAGCTTGTGGCTCAGGATCCTTTCTTATAAAAGCTTTTGACGTGATAAAAGAGTGGTATGATCGTTATAATAGACAAAACCAGTTGGGAGCTACTCCTAACACACTTGACGTTCATCTTCCTCTCGTCCCAAATGTTGAAGAAAGAATATTGACCGACAACCTTTATGGTGTCGATCTTGACCCACAAGCAGTAGAGATTACAATCCTAAGCCTAAGTCTTAAGGCGGTAAAAACAAGCAAGAAATTACCTTATATGGGTGACCACATAAAATCTGGAAACTCTATCATTTTTGGCCCAGCAGAAAAGATGATGGAACATTTTGGGGAAAATTGACAAGAGAAAAAACCATTTAAATGGAAGGAAGAATTTCCAGACGTTTTTGAAAAAGGCGGGTTTGACGCAGTTATCGGAAATCCTCCATATTACAGCATGGAGACCAGAATGAAAGAAGAACAGAATTACTTTCAAAATATGAGACCAGACCTTTATAGAGGCAAGAATGATGTCTATTATTATTTCATTGCCTATGGTCTTGACTTCTTGAAAGATGGAGGAACACTTGGCTTTATAGTGGAAAGATACTGGTTAGAAGCCACTTATGGAGATAAACTTCGACAAGTTCTACTCAACAATGCAACTGTAGAAGAGGTAATAGATTTTGGAAAATTGCAAATCTTCCGAGATTCAGGGAATCACACTTGTATCTGCATTTTCAACAAAAATATGGAAACCGAAAAAAGAAGAAACAATACCATCAGAGTTGCTAAAGTCATTGAGTGGAGCAAGCCACATGAAGAATTGCCTACTCATATTAAGTCTCATTGGGAAGACAAAGAATTTGAAGATGCTTTCATCCAGATTTTTGCTTTGCAACAAAAGGCTTTAAGCTCAAAACCATGGGTTTTAGCAACTTCAAAGTCACAAGATATACTTGATAAAATAAACAAGAATTGTTGGAAGCTTTCTGACTTATGCGAAATTGAGCAAGGACAAAAGTCTGGGTTAAACGAAGTTTTCTCGGTCACCAATGCTCAAATACGTGAGTATAATCTAGAAACGCAGTTATTGAGAAAAATGATCAAAAACAGTGACATCCGAAGATATGATGTTGATTGGAAAGACAAATATTTAATCTATACAACAGATGATACGAGCATAGAAAAATTCTCAAACATAAAGAAGTATCTTGAAAAGTTTTACGAGAAATTAATCAAAAGAGCCGAGGTCAGAGACAACCTATATCCATGGTATAGACTACAAAGGCCGCGAAGACAAAAATTGTGGGAAGCACCAGAAAAGATTGTTGTTCCGTTTAGAGCGCCAGAAAATAGATTTGCGTACGACAACCAACAATTCTTCAATGATGGAGGTGATATTAGAGTCATCGTTCCAAAGCCAGAGTGCACAGTCAATATCAAATATATTTTGGGTTGCTTGAATTCAAAGACGCTTAACTTCCTCTATCGGTTCATTGGAAGACCTAAAGGGGAGGTCTTGGAATATTTTGTAGAACCACTTGCAAAAATGCCTATTCACAGAATTGATCTCTCGAATCCTCCAGAGAAAAAAAGACACGACGATCTTGTTGAGTTTGTTGACAAAATGCTTCTCTTGAATAAACAATTAAAGACGATAAGCACTGATTTTGATAGATACCTTACTGAGCCTATAATGGGTTACATCAATTTCAAAGAATACTACAACAAACTTGACATAAAAGATAAAGAAGCCCTAGACAAGACAAGCAAGGGAACCATCAGACGAATCAAAATAGAGGAACAAGACACTTGGCTTACATTCAAAGTAGATTATTTTACTAAAACAGACAAAACCAAAGAAGAATTCACTGAATTTCCAATTTTGAAGTGCAGATTTGAAAATACATCTTTCAGAAAATTCCTTCTCTATACCTTCCAAAACTACAAGAAGCCTTGGGGAAGTGGAAACCTTCTCGCCAAAATCTTAAACACTCCCATACCATGCTTCGACAAAAACCCAGAAAAGAACAGACAAATCATCGAAAAAATAATGAAAGAATTCCATAAAGCAGTTGAAGAAAAAGAACGACTCGAAAAAGAAATTCAACAGACCGACAACACCATAGACTCCAAAGTCTACGAACTATACGGCTTAACACCAGAAGAAATCTCGATAGTTGAAAACTCCCTAAAACAGAAATAGGAAGTCAATCTTGGATTCAATCTATTTATAAGGGAGAGGCTAGACAGCCCAGAGAAACTAATCTTCTCTTACAATGTTACATAATCTAATCAAAAGTTGAATCTATATATAAGGGGGGGTCTAGTCACCAGAGAGCACACAAAAAAACTGTAAATTGGGCTTTGACGTTCTATGGCTTTTTCACCTTTCTCCTCCAGTCAGCCTCACTAGGCAGTATTTCTTAGGAGGTGATCCGGCCGCAGGTTCCCCTACGGCCACCTTGTTACGACTTTTCCCTCCTCACGAAACTTGGATTCGACGCAGCCACAAAAGGACCACGCCTCACCCAAGAGTCGCTCGGATGGAACGACGGGCGGTGTGTGCAAGGAGCAGGGACGTATTCACCGCGCGATAGTGACACGCGATTACTAGGGATTCCATGTTCACGAGGGTGAGTTTCAACCCTC
>CAZLCE010000005.1:0-91053 GCA_964558305.1 uncultured Candidatus Bathyarchaeia archaeon | reverse complement strand
ACCGCTACTCCAAACTAGTTTAACACTCAAATAGGTTAACAAAAGACCGAGAACTATGGAAGCGAAGGAATCTCCGCTGTGAAAGCCTAGAGTTGCCAGTCCAAATCCCAGAAGTGCGATGACCGTTGAGCTTAAGTCTGCAAGCGCATGATAAAATCCTGCTTTCATTGTGGAGCTTTTGCCTTTTCTTGTTTTACTGAATGTTCCAACCCTAAAGAAGTCGATACAAAACGTGTAGCCAATAGAAATAAACCCAGCAAACTCCAATCCTGGAGTGATGTAGGGTTGGTTTTCCATTATTTTGAGAATCGCCTCAAACATTATTAATAGTGCCACACCTACAAGCACGATTCCTCCCATTAGACCACCTATTGATTCAATTTTCTCATGCCCATACATATGCTCCTCATCTGGAGGTTTAAGCGCGGCACGAGTTGCAATAAAAAGCGCAAATGTTGTTAACGTGTCAAGTAACGCATGTAAACCATCGCTTAAAATTGCCAAACTGCCAACGGCAAGACCTAATGATACTTCCACAATAACTACACTTGATATTGCGATTGCTGAAAGTTTAAGCGGCTTCAGCTTATACTTGCCATCTCGGTCTTGCATTAAGATTCAGTTGATAATGCATGGACCCCAGAGATTTAAGAATTATGGGTTGTAATTCATGAATTATCTTTTAGTTGCGAATCTGTGCCATCGGCCTATGTTTGTCTTCTTAAAAGTCTCTGAGCCCATCGTAAGGAAGTTTAAGGCTTAAAAAGAGATATGCATTTAGGATTGAAAGCAGTATTTAGATGAAAGGTTGGTGTTCGCTGATGAGCGTTAGCGATGTCTTAGATGGAAAACTGACTGAAAAGGAAGTTGAAATAAAAGGCTGGTTAGTCACTAAACGCTCGAGCGGTGGGGTTCAATTCTTGCTCATAAGGGATGGAACTGGAACAATACAATCTACAATCCACAAAGACGAAGTCGCCCAAAAAGTCTTTGAAGATGCGGATAAACTAACACAAGAATCCTCCATCATAATTAAAGGCATAGTAAAAGAAGACAAGAGAGCACCAGATGGTTATGAAGTAAGAGTTAAGGATCTGCAAATTGTTCATTTGGCGGAACAGGAATATCCTATAGGTAAGAAAGAACATGGCATCGATTTTCTGATGGGCGTTAGGCAACTGTGGATAAGAAGTCCGAGACAAATTGCCATACTGAAAATAAGAGCGGAAGTCATAAAAGCATGCAGAGATTTTCTCGACGAAAGAGGCTTTACTCTTACAGATTCCCCGATTCTCTCACCAGCCGCAGTTGAAGGAGTAACAACCCTGTTCGAGGTTCCATATTTTGGCGATAAGGCTTTTCTAACGCAAAGCGGTCAACTATATGTAGAGGCCACAATCGCCGCTTTCGGCAAAGTCTACTGTTTCGGTCCAACTTTTCGCGCGGAAAGATCAAAGACTCCGCGTCATTTGACGGAATTCTGGATGGTCGAACCAGAGATGGCTTTCTTTGACTTTGAAGATAACCTAAAACTGCAAGAAGAGATGATAACCTACATTGTAAAGAAAACTTTGGAAAAAAGAAACAGAGAGCTAAAGCTCTTAAAAAGAGACATGAAACCCTTAGAGAAGGTCGAACCGCCGTTCGATAGAATAAGCTATTCAGAAGCGATAGAGATGTTGCAGAAAGCTGGTCACAGAATAGATTGGGGCGAAGACTTGGGAGCGCCGCAGGAGAAGTTCATATCTTTAAAGTTTGATAAACCTGTTTTTGTTCACCGGTATCCGGCAAAAACCAAAGCCTTCTACATGCAACCAGATCCAGAGAATCCTGAAGTTGCGCTTTGCGCTGATTTAATGGCTCCAGAGGGTTATGGTGAAATAATAGGCGGAAGTCAGAGAATTCATGACTTGAAATTACTTGAGCAGAAAATCGAAGAGTTCGGTTTGCCGAAGAAGGCTTATGAGTGGTATTTAGATTTAAGGAGATATGGTTCGGTGCCGCATTCTGGGTTTGGGTTGGGAATCGAAAGAACTGTTACGTGGATCTGTAAGCTAAAGCATATACGTGAGACAATTCCATTTCCGAGGACGATAACGCGAATCTATCCATGAGTCTATTTGAAACATCACGCAAAAGAATTAGAAACCCGATTGTTAAGTTTGGGAACGCACATGATCTCTTATTTTAGGAATACTTTAAAGAGCGTGTACTATATAGAGTATAGTGAAAAGTGGCTTTTGTAGAGGGTCTTCGAGGGTGGGCACTGAAAACCTTGACAAAATTTTCAATCCTCGGAGAATCGCCGTCATCGGAGCGAGTGACAGAGATGGTTCTGTAGGCGCTAAACTATTACAAAATTTGATCGGAGTAGGATACCAAGGAGTAGTTTATCCTGTAAACCCTTTCAGATCCACAGTTCAAGGCATAACCGCTTATCCGAGCATCTTAAAAATCCCATGGCAAGTAGACCTTGCAATTATAGCAACTCCAGCGCATACTGTTCCACAGATTATCGAAGAATGTGGAAAAGCTGGGGTTTCGGGGATAATTATTATCTCAGCGGGCTTCAAAGAAACTGGGAAGGAAGGAGAAGCTCTTGAGAAACAAATTCTCAAGTGCAAAGACCAATATGGTATGCGCATTATCGGACCCCATAGCTTCGGAGTGATGCGACCAAAAATAAGGCTTAACGCCACTTTTGCGAACAAAACCGCTATGCACGGAAAAATAGCGTTCATTTCGCAAAGTGCAGCATTATGCGCTTCTGTGTTGGATTGGGCTTCGGAGGCTCATATAGGATTTAGTGCTGTGGTTTCGACAGGTTCAATGCTTGACGTGGATCTTGGAGACTTGATTGATTATTTTGGAAGTGACGCTCAGACAAGAAGCATCGTGCTTTACTTGGAGTCCATCAAGGATGCACGAAAGTTTATGAGTGCGGCAAGGGGATTCGCTAGGGCTAAACCCATTGTGGTTGTGAGGGCGGGACGATTTCCTAAGAGTGCGGAGGCAGCGTTTTCTCATACTGGTGCCTTGTGCGGTGATGATGCTGTTTATGATGCTGCTTTTAGACGCGCAGGAGTCGTTCGTGTTGAAGCGATAGATGAGCTTTTTAACTGTGCAGAAGCGTTGGCGATGCAGCCGAATCCTAAAGGTCCGAATCTTACAATAATCACTAATGCTGGTGGACCTGGAGTTATGGCCACTGATTTTCTATTAGCCAGAGGCGGAAAACTTTCGCCATTAAATCCCGAAACAGATCAAGCCTTAATGAGCGTTTTGCCTTCTTATTGTAGCATCATGAACCCCATTGACGTATTAGAAGAAGCCACTCCAGAAAGGTTCCAAAAAACGTTGGAAATCTGCTTCCAAGATCCCCATAGCGACGGCTTCTTGATAATATTCACACCGCAAGGAGTAGCCAACCCTCTCGCAACTGCAAAAGTAATTGTGGAAGCTTCTAGGCAAACTACAAAACCCGTTCTAACATCATTGATGGGCGAAGACGGTTGCCGTAAAGCCAGACAAATTTTGAGAAAGAAAGGCATACCAGCATTTACAACGCCAGAACAAGCCGTTTCCACCTTCATGTATATGTATAACTACACTCAAAACTTGGAGCTTTTATATCAAACTCCAGAAGAGCTTCCTGTGGAATTGTCCATTCCGACATTCCTTAAAGAAATTTTAAGAAGGGCTTTTAACGAGGGACGAAGAATCCTAAATCAGCCTGAATCTTTACAGTTCCTTGAAGCGTATAAAATTCCAACAATAAAAACTTTAGTTGCAAAGAATTCGGATGAGGCTGAAGCCATGGCCTCTGAACTGGGATATCCTGTAGTTATGAAAGCGCTCTCACCACAAATAACTCACAAAACCAAAGCAGAAGGAGTTATCCTAAACGTTTGGTCTCCAACGCAGGTGAGAACGTTTTTCAACGAGTTGGCAGAAAGAGTCAAGAATTACAAGCCTGAAGCAGAATTTCAAGGCGTTGTCCTTCAACCCATGATTCAGAAAAAAAGATGCGAATTACTAGTAGGCTCCAAGAAAGACCCTCAATTTGGTTCAGTAATAGTGTTCGGTATGGGCGGAATTGCAACAGAACTATTAAAGGACACGTGTATAGGTTTTCCACCCTTAAATCGAATACTTGCAAGGCGACTCATCGAGAAAACCGCAATTTACAAACATTTAGAATCGTGTGGATATCCTCTTAACTTAAAGCTTGTTGAAGAAATCTTGGTCAAATTTTCTCAGCTAATTATAGATTTTCCTGAAATAAAAGAGATGGACATAAATCCCTTAATTGTTGACGAAGGCAATGCTGTGGCTGTTGACGCTCGCATAGTTATAGACACGGAAAAAATCTTAAAAGGAATTCAACCTCACGAGCATCTTGTCATTGCTCCTTACCCTAGAAAGTATGTTGCTCAATGGAAGCTGAAGAACGGAACAGCGGTTGTTCTGCGTCCCATAAGGCCTGAAGATGAAACTCTTTTAGATGAGCTTTTTAAATCCCTTTCAGAAGAAACGATGCGGTTTCGGTTTTTCCAGATAATCAAAGATGTATCTCACGAAACTTTAACTAGGTACTGCAATTTGGATTATGACCGCGAAATTGCCATAGTCGCGGAGACGCAAGAAGATAAAAGGAAAATTGTTGGTGTTTCGCGTGTCATTTTAGAGCCCGGTGGAAAATGTGGCGAGTTCGCTGTTGTTGTAGGGGATCAGTGGCAAGGACTTGGACTTGGGGCGAAGCTGATTGATTATGCTATTGAAATTGGCAAAGATATGAACCTGAAAACAATTTACGGCTTTATAATGTCGGGCAACACCAAAATGTTTCATTTGTGCACTAAAAAATGTTTCAAAATGGAACGAGTTGATGAAGATCTTACAAAAGCGACGTTAAACCTATCTTAGCTAGATTCTTTCGGAAATTGGGAAATTTGAAAAGTTTTCAAGCTACTTCTTTTCTAATTGCTTCTTTAGCTCTTCGTATGTCGTTTTTATTTCTTCGATAGAGGCTTCATCTTCTAATGTTGAAACATCACCCAAAGACGCTCCGGACAATACTGCTTTAAGAAGTCTTCGCATGATTTTTCCGCTGCGTGTCTTCGGCAACTTATTGACAATCACTATCGCGTCTGGCGTGGCTATCGGACCAATTGAGTTTCTGATGTGTTTTATAAGGTCTGCGCGCAGTTCTTCCGAAGGCGAGTATCCACTTCTCAACACGACGAAGGCTACTGGAACCTCACCTTTAATTGGGTCTTCTTTACCCATAACTGCTGCTTCAGAAACTGCGGGATGCGAAACCAATTCGCTTTCAAGCTCAACTGTGCCTATCCTGTGTCCAGCAACTTTCAGCACTTCATCAGCTCTTCCGAGAAGCCAGAAGTAACCGTCTAAATCTTTAATCGCATAATCGCCCGTGTAATAGACGTTCGGAAATCTTTCGAAGTATGCTTGCTTATACCTTTCTGGATCTTTCCAGAGGGTTTCAAGCATGCCTGGCCAGGGGGTCTTAATGACAAGAAAGCCTCTTTTCCCTATTGGTGTCGGTTGTCCTTTTTCATCCCAGACTTCAGCGTACACGCTCGGTAGCGGGTTTGTTGCTGATCCTGGTTTTAGTGGAACAAGTTCTAGACCTGCTAAGGGAGCTATCATGAATCCGCCTGTCTCGGTTTGCCACCATGTGTCTATGATTGCTAATTTTTCTTTTCCTACGACTCGGTAGTACCATCTCCACGCTTCGGGGTTTATTGGTTCGCCTACGCTTCCTAGCAATCTAAGGGTGCTTAAGTCATGTTTATTTATCCATTCTTCTCCAAATTTCATGAACATTCTGATGGCTGTTGGCGTAGTGTACAGTATTGTTATCCCATGCCTTTCAATTATGTCCCACCACCTGTCCTGAGCTGGGTAGTCAGGGGTTCCTTCAAAAATGAATGATGTTATTCCCAACGCTAATGGAGCATAAACATTGTACGTGTGCCCCGTGATCCAGCCTATGTCTGCAGTGCACCACCAAATGTCCTTTTCGTTAGGGTTGAAACCCCATTTAAGTGTCCAGTAACCCCAAACCAAGTATCCTCCTGTGCCATGCAGGACTCCTTTGGGCTTGCCTGTTGTTCCAGACGTATAAAGTATGAAGAGCGGTTCGGTTGCCTCCATTGGTTCAGGCGGAACATAGGCGTTCGGTTCAACTTCAGCCATTGCGTCATGGTACCAGCAATCACGTCCTTCTTTCATTGGAACGTTCTGTCCAGTTCTTTTCACAACTATTACTTTTTCTATACTTGGCGTGGTTGCCAATGCGCGGTCCGCTGTTTCTTTCAGTTGAACAGTTTTTCCACGTCTGTAGGCTCCGTCTGCGGTTACGAGAATTTTTGCTCCGCTGTCATTTATCCTGTCAGCAAGTGCTTCTGCGCTGAAACCTGAGAAGATTACTGTGTGAATTCCACCTATGCGTGCAGTCGCAAGCAAAGTTATCGGCAATTCTGGAATCATTGGAAGATAAACGGCTACTCTGTCGCCTTTCTTAACTCCGAAGTTTTTGAAGACTTTTGCAAGCTTGTTTACTTCTCTGTAAAGCTGATAGTACGTGTATGTTCTAACTTCTCCAAGCTCGCCCTCCCAAATGTACGCGGTCATGTTCTTTTTAGGCGTGTTCAAATGCCTATCCAACGCATTATAGGACACATTCAAAAGACCGCCTGTGAACCATCTGTAAAATGGCGGGTTTGAATTGTCTAGGACTTTATTCCATGTTTTGAACCAGTCAATGGCTTTGGCTTTTTCAGCCCAAAATTCTTCAGGATTTTTTATTGACCTTTCCCATTCTTCATTTAAAGTCCTTATGGGAACCATTTTCTCATTGAAGGGTAAACTGGCTTCTGACATTTTTCAACCTTCTATGAAGTTTGTGGAACTTTTTTTCGACAATATAAATGTTTTTAGTGAAAAATGGAAAAGTGAAGGAGTTTTAGCTTACTGGGCATATTGGCAGTACAGTTTTTCCATGAGCTTCGTTTAGTACTTCTGCTAGAGCTAAATAAAACGCGCTTAGTCCACAGATGATGCCTTCAACTCCAATTATGCGGGTGAACAATTCCAAGTCTGCGGATGTCATTGATGTGTATGCGAGGAATGCTGATTTGGTTGTGAGTAGGAAGAATAGTATTGCGAGGCTCATGAAGACAAATTGTAGTGCACGATTGGTTTTTAGAGTGCCGAAGAACATGATGAAGGTGAAGAGTCCCCACATGAAGAAATAAGCAGCCATAGCCAAGTCTGAGGGTGTTTGCAACATCGGGTAGAAGTAGTCATATTTCGGTAACACATTAAGGAAGACGAAAGACCACCAGAATAAACCATATGATGTGAAAGCCACGGTTCCGAAAGTGTTGCCTTTTTTGTATTCCATTATTCCTGCAATTACTTGTGCTAATCCGCCGTAAGCTAAGCCCATTGCCAGAATCATTGTGTCGATTGGACCTAATTGCGCGTTATGAACAAAGTTTAATAGAACTGTTGTCATTCCAAAGCCCAAAAGTCCAAGTGGCGCTGGATTTGCTGTCTTTTCACTCATCTTATTTTTAATCCTCCTTCCTTTTGTTGTGAAAGCCTTTTTAAAAAATGGTTTGGATATAAGTGTTTCTGGCTATGTTTTGCGTCTTTTGCTTGCAATGTATTTGCCTATCTCTAATGAACTGAAGACTATTGCGGTGAACAGTATCGCTGTTGCCCAATCTGTGAGTTCTGGTGTGCTCACATCAAATAATGCTTGTAGTGGAGGCGTGTATAATACTATAAGCTGAAGGCCAAGCGATGAAAGTATTGCATACCAAAGGAACTTGTTTTTGAAGACGCCAACTTTGAATACTGGATACTTTAATGAGCGGGCTGAAATGGCGTTAACCAACTCCATCAGAATCATAGCCGTCAGCAGTTGTGTTCTAGCCTCGGTTAAGTGGGCTTGGTCTATCCATGGCTGGTACATTAGGTATCCGGTCAGCAACAATGCGGTCATTAGCATCGGTACCGCTGTTAAATAAATTTTAACATCACGTGTAAACACGCTTTCATTTGGGCTTCTGGGCTTTCTCTCCATTAAGTCTGGGTCGCCTGGGTCAACTCCTAAGGCTAAGGCTGGCAAACCATCTGTTATCAAGTTAACCCATAACAGCTGTATCGCTGTTAGGGCTACCACCGACCCTGGCTCGTGTTCTGCTGAGCCTGCCAAGTATGGAACACCGACCATAACTATGAACATTACAAGTATTTCCATAACATTGCAACGCAAAAGATACGTTAAATATTTCTTAATGTTATCATAGATTTCGCGTCCTTCTTTAACTGCTTTCACGATTGATGCAAAGTTGTCATCTGTCAAAACCATGTCTGACGCTTCCTTGGTTACTTCTGTGCCTGTGATTCCCATTGCGACACCTATGTCAGACATTTTCAATGCTGGAGCATCGTTTACTCCGTCGCCTGTCATGGCGACAACGTGTCCTTTCGCTTTCCACGCCTTAACAATCCGCATTTTATGTTCAGGCGAAACCCGAGCGTAAATTACTACGTTTTCAACCATTTCCGTTAACTGTTCATCGCTGATTTTATCCAACTCTTCGCCTGTGAGCACCTTGCCTTCCAACTCGTTTTCGCCGAGCAAGTTAAGTTCCTTAGCCACAGCAATTGCTGTTAATTTATGGTCTCCAGTCACCATTACAACTGTGATGCCTGCGTTCCTGCAAAGATAAATTGCGTCCTTAACTTCCTCGCGCGGCGGGTCAATCATTCCCATGATTCCGACGAAAATCAAGTCTTTCTCTATCTTCTCATCAAATGTTGTAACAGCTTCTGGCATTTCTTTGAAAGCAAAGCCCAAATTCCTTAATGCTTGAAGCGCCATGGCTTCGTTTACTTTTAATATTTTTGCTCGCTCTTCTTCAGTTAACTTGCGCACCTTGCCGTCGGCGAGAATTTTTGTGCATCTGCTTACAACGATTTCCGGTGCGCCTTTCATGAAAGCCAACTTCTTCTTTCCCGAAACGATGTGGACGGTGGTCATGCATTTTCTTTCGGAAGAGAATGGAATTTCACCTATGCGTGGGGCATCTTTTTCCAATTCTTCTCTCCACAATCCTGCCTTGGCTGCTGTAACGACTAACGCGCCCTCTGTGGGGTCGCCTTTGATCATCCATCTTTCAGTTTGGGTTTCCTTTTCCAGTTTTGCGTCGTTACATAAAGTGGCGATTTTCAAGAGGGTTTGAAGTTCTTCATCTGACGGCTCAATCTTTTTGTCTTCAAACATAAACTCGCCTTGAGGTTCATACCCGACGCCTGAAATTTTGATTGTTTGGCCATTCACGTAGATTCTTTGAACGGTCATCTCGCCCTTTGTCATTGTTCCAGTTTTGTCGGCGCATATGACGCTTGTGCAGCCTAACGTTTCAACGGCTGGGAGCCTGCGGACTATCGTGTTCACTTTGGCCATTCGATACATGCCAACTGCCAACGCGCCTGTTACGATTGCAGGCAAGGCTTCTGGAACTGCGGCAACAGCTAGGCTTACTCCCCATAAGATCATCTGGAGGATGTCGCGTCCTTCAATCATTCCAATCGCCGCCACGGTTAGACATACTGCAATTGACAAAATTCCAATCCATTTACCAACAGAAGCCATTCTCTTCTCAAGCGGTGTCTCCTCCTCCTGCGTCACTTGAACCATTTTGGCTATTTTTCCAAACTCTGTGTTCATTCCAGTTGAAGTTATAAGTGCTTTTCCACGCCCGTAAACAACCACTGTGCCTGTGAATATCATGTTTCGCCTATCGCTAAGCGATGTTTCCGCGGGCAACGCTGCGACTTCTTTGTTTACTGGTGTAGATTCTCCTGTTAGAGGCGCTTCATCTAGTTTCAAATTAAACGCTTCGAGAACTCGAGCATCTGAAGGAACTTTATCGCCTGCATATAGTAAGACAACGTCGCCCGGCACAATTTCGGCAGCGTTAACTTTAACTTCTTTTCCATCACGCAAAACCACAGCCGTCGGCGCTGTCATCTTTTTCAACGCTTCCAAGGCTTTTTCGGATCTGTACTCTTCAACAAATCCGAGAACCGCACAGGCTATGACTATAGCTAGGATGACAATTGCATCAGTTACTTCACCCAGATAGATGGAAAGCCCTGTTGCAATCAGCAAAATTATGATCAGTAAATCCTTAAACTGTTCGATGAAAAGTTTTATGGGAGAAGTTCCTTTTTCCTTTTTAAGTTCGTTAGGTCCATATTGTTGTAAACGTTTCAGTGCTTCTTCTTGACTTAAACCAGCTTTTTCAGCATTTAAAGCTTGCAGGGTTTCCTCAATTTCCATTGCATGCCAAGGCTTTGACGTGTTCTCCACTCCTCGTTCAATAGCATAAACCGTCTATATTGCCAAATCATTAGTTATAATCTTTTCTGATGCAAGGGCGAGGATTGGCAAATAAGTTTATAAGAGAATTCGTAAATCACTTTAGAGATATCAAAAAATAAATGGGAAAAACGATAGGAGAAGTGGCGTAATTTTGATTGAATATGCCTGGTTGATTGCACCAATCTCAGCTCTAATATCGATTCTAGTGGGACTTTACTTCTATTATTATGTGAAGAAACAAGACAGTGGAACTAAAAGGATGCAGGAAATCGCTTCTGCGATAGAGGAAGGAGCTAATGCTTTTCTAAGGCGGGAATACACAACATTGGCAATATTCGTAGTGATTGTGTCCGTCCTATTATGCGTCTTTTTGCCCGAACCTATATGGCAAACTCTAAAACCATTAGAGAATGTTCAGCTGACAATGGCGTACATGTTTGGTTCTTTCTGCTCAGCCCTAGCGGGCGTTTTAGGTTTAAGCATCGCAACAAAGGCGAACACTAAAGCAGCCAACGCAGCAAGAGAGGGTTTGAACAAAGCTTTTCCAATAGGCTTTCGCGGAGGAGCAGTGATGGGTTTAGCTGTCGTAGGTGCTGGCTTACTTGGAATAAGCGCCGTTTATGCGATTACAGGCAATCCAGAAATAGTCTTAGGTTACAGTTTTGGCGCAAGCTCCCTTGCATTATTTGCTAAGGCTGGTGGAGGCATCTATACAAAAACGGCTGACATAAGCGCAGACTTAGTCGGCAAAGTAGAATTAGGCATTCCTGAGGACGATCCAAGAAACCCAGCCGTTATAGCTGATAACGTGGGCGACAATGTAGGCGATGTAGCAGGAATGGGAGCCGACCTCTTCGACTCATACGTGGCAAGCATCGTCGCAGTGATGATCCTCGGAGAAGCCATTGATATACTCGCGGGTTCTGCAGGACTTTATACACGAATTCCACTGGTTTTTGCTGGTTTAGGCATAATAGCAGCTGTTCTAGGCGCGTTAACAGTTAGGGTTGGCAAGCATGGCAATCCTGGAAAGGCGCTAAACATGGGCACCTACGTTACTTGCATAATCTTTGGGGTTCTAACAGGCTTAACCTCGTATTATCTCCAATATGACCCTAGGATCTGGGGCGCGGCAGTTGTGGGTTTAATTGCAGGAATAATAATTGGTATGACCTCCGATTATTTCACATCAGAAGACAAATCTCCAGTCAAGAAAACTGCTGAAGCATCATTGACAGGAACAGCCACAAACATTATAACTGGATTTTCATACGGCTTGCACAGCGTTTTTCCACCGCTGATAGGAATAGGCGTAGCTTCAGCAATTGCATATTACCTCTGTCTTCCACTCGGAGATAAATATGCCTTGTATGGCATAGGTATGGCCGCTGTAGGAATGCTTTCAATAGTAGGGCTCGTAGTTTCAAATGACGCTTACGGTCCAATAGTTGATAACTCAAGAGGAATAGCCATGCAGGGTGGACTAAGTGACGAAGTTATACGCGTAACAGATGAAATGGACGCTGCAGGCAACACTGCCAAAGCAATAACTAAAGGATTCGCCATAGGTGCTGCAGGACTAACCGTTATTGCGCTGTTAGCTGCATTCCAAGAAAGAGCCGGTGGCAACATCACATTTAATCTCATGAATCCGCTAGTTCTTCTGGGCGCCTTCATAGGCATCGCTATGCCCGCAGTGTTTTCAGCAATGGTCATGCTTGGCGTCGGCAGAAATGCCTTCCGGATGATTGAAGAAATTAGAAGACAGTTCAGAGAGGTTCCAGGGTTGAAAGAGGGAAAAGAAGGCGTTAAACCAGATTATGCACGATGTGTTGACATTGCAACTAAAGGTGCTTTGAAGGAACTAATGCCTGCAAGCGTAGTAGCCATAGGCGTAACATTGCTGGTAGGTTTTGTAGGCGGAATTCAAGCGTTAGGCGGTTACTTGGCTGGCACGATATTTTCGGGATTGCTTTTCGCTTTGTTGATGGCTAACGCTGGTGGCTTGTGGGACAACGCCAAAAAATTGATCGAATCTGGAGAACATGGCGGCAAAGGTTCGGAGGCTCACAAGGCTGCTGTTGTAGGAGACACTGTTGGCGATCCGTTCAAGGATACTGCGGGGCCTTCGCTTAACACAATGATAACTGTGATGTCGCTGGTCGCTTCGCTGTTCGCTGTGCTAATCGCAAACAATAATCTGCTAAAATTGTTAGGTCTATAGCCTATAATCCATCACTTTTTTATTGTAAATAGAATACTAAATAGTCTGTGGGGTTGATCTATGAAGAAAGTTGAAAAGAATGTTCCTTCTACGCCAGACTATGTCAAGGTGAAATGGGTAGATGGCTTCCGATTTGTAGCATCGGACAGCGCGGGGCACTCTATTGTGATGGATACCCCAAAAGAATCCGGCGGTGAAAATTCGGGTTTCAGTCCTATGCAATTGCTTTTGGTTGCTTTAGGAGGTTGTACGGGTATGGATGTTGTTCATATTATGCGAAAGCAGAGGCAACAAATCAGCGATTTAGAGGTATTGGTGTCTGGAAAACGAGTTAAGGAGCCCCCTAGGATCTATAGCCACATCCATGTAGAATACAAAATCAGGGGAAAGAACATCAAAGAAAACGCAGTTCAACGTGCTATACAGCTTTCAGAAGACAAATACTGCTCTGTAGGAGCCACATTAAGGGCTAAGGCCAAAGTGACAAGCAACTACACTATACAGTGAAAACAGATTGCATACACCATAAACTAGACGCAAATTATGCGGTTTAGCACTGGAATATGACTCGGATGCTTTTCTAATGTTTGATGATGTTTTTAGAACAGTTCATCAACATTTTATGAAGCAAAATCACAACAAATGTAACAAGCATTGAAGAGAGAAAAATAAGCCAGACTGCAGGGAACTCTGGAATTGAACAAGAAAGTGCATAAAGTTCTTGCCAATAAATCCAAATAGCTTTTTCTGTTCCATTCATGTATTTCAATCCTGCGAAATCATTAGGCTTGGCATTGGGATTTGTCTCTTCTTCAACTGTGCGAAGGTCGTGTAAACATAACCAGCTAACTATTTCCAGAGGCATATCTTTTGTATTTTCCAAAAACCAAAGCAGAAACTCAACTTGCTCCTGTTCAGATCTACCTCTCAATAGTTCTGAACTAGTCCATCCTATTTCACTGAAGGCAATCGGTTTAACTCCCGTGTAATTCAATATCCCTGTGTAGTAGTCAGACGGTATGTCTTCAGGTTTTTCATACCGTGCAACTCCTGGATAACCAAGCATGTAGGGATATGACGTAAAGCCGAAGAGGTCAATTTTGTCTTTGTCGAATTTTTCTATTAAGAACCAACCGTTATAGGAATCAATCGTGTCAAGCCTAAAAACCACGAAGACTTTCGTATGTGGAGACACTGCCTTAATGTTGCCATATGTTTCGCTTACCAAACTGACATAGTTGTCAAAGTCTTCTTGACTGCAATTCCAATAATAGGTGTCGATTTCATTTCCTATGCAGAAGTATTTCGGATGATAATCCCGCGAAATGTTAACTGCTTGCTCAATCCACAACTGGCGAAGCTCAGGTGTTCCAAGATTCGTCGTGGTAGAGTTCATGTATGGAGGAACCTGCAAAATCACTTTTCCACCACTTACATTCCAAAAGTTTAGCTGAAAAATCGGTGTCAGACCACTTGAATTTATTAACCCCAAAAGCCCCTGTGTCTCAGGCTTTTTCAGATGCATAGTAGTGTTATACCATGGCACATTTACAAACCAAAGGTTCATAACATCTGCAACTGAACCAGCTGTCTCGTAAACTTCTTCAAGGGTTCCATTCAACTTGAATGTGGGAGTCACACCTATGAGAAAGCTTCTGGAAGTTATGGGAAGAGAAACCTCTTCGGATTTTGCCTTCTCAACAACAGTTGCATTAACACAACTTGCAACCGCAAACGAGAAAATTAGGAGGAAAGGTATAATCTTGTATTTCATAAGAACCACCAGCGATAGATCTTGCAGAGGTCTTTATGATTTAATATATAAAAATTTTTAGCATGCTTTCAGTAAACCGACGGATTTTGAGCCGAGAGCAGTGATACATAGGACAAGAATTAGTCACTTATTTAGATGAAACTATTACAGCGTTTTTCTACATTTTTCTTAGAGTTTGGCGCCGGGAATGGGACTCGAACCCATGCGGACCCAAAGGATCCACAGGCTTACTTGCTTTCTCTGCCTCAAGGCCTGCGCATTATCCACTCTGCCATCCCGGCACAAACGGCTAAGCTCATCTAGTTGGCTCCGTGTTAAAAATGTTTACTTACTCGCTAATCATATTAGAACCGAAAACCTATTTTAAAAGAAGAATTATCAAATAAAGAAGGCATATGGGCCGGTAGTCTAGCTCGGTTAGGACATCTGCTTGACGTGCAGAAGGTCGTCGGTTCAAATCCGGCCCGGCCCACCAACATTATGCGCTGTTTGAGTGGGTGTTGCGTCTATCTAACCATTCTCTTGTTCTTCTCCGAACTTACGGCACGTTTGAACGCTCTCTCCATTTGCAATTTCTTGTAATCTTGATATGAGATTTGTGAAAAGGGGTAAAGCTCTTTGAATCTTTTGTATGTAAGCCTCAAATCAATTTCCATCTGTTCATCATTCAATGTTCTACCGAAGCCTCTGGCTTTTGGCGCTGTCCTTTTTAGTCCCTGCCAAGCCGCTAGAACTAGTATTATAATAATTAGAAACCACAAGATAAGGATGGCATCGAACATTATGATTTAGTCCCTTCTTGTCCGCTTTTTTCGGTTTCTGTTTTCTTTTCTGACTTTATCGGAATCAGCGGCGCGCCTTCCAATCCGATCACGTTAAGAATTTCTGCAGATGATGGAACCACAATTTTTGTTTGTTGCGCAAATGTGTCTCTTATGACATCTAGTTTTTTGTTTAGTTGAGCGTTCTCTTTAAAGTATTGATTTGCGGATTCGGAAACCATTTTTATTGCTTGAGCTTGTGCTGCAGCCACGATCTCGATAGATTTGGCTTCTCCTTCAGCTTTAAGTATTGCTGATGCTTTGTCTCCTTGGGCTCTGAGTATGGTGCCTTCTTTGTCTTGTGCTGCTGCCTCTTTTCTTCCAGTTGCCAACAGTCGTATTTGTCTCCTTTCCTGTTCGGCTGTCTTCTGTTTGTGCATGGCTATTTGGATGTCGCTTGGAGGGTCTATCCGTTGCAGTTCTATTCTGTTTACTTTTACTCCCCACTTATCTGTTGCTTCGTCCAGCACGCTTCTAAGTTCCACGTTTATTTTTTCCTAGATGTTAAGCAAACATCCAGTGACATTTCACCCACGATGTTTCTCAGTGTTGTTTGAGCCAGCTTCACTATTGCCAGTTCGAAGTCTTCTACTTCGTAAAGTGCTCTCTTTGGATCCATTACCTGATAGTAGATTACGGCGTCAATCGTTACTACTACGTTGTCTTCGGTGGCTTATTGATGCTTATCAGTCAGTATCCAGCCGCAAAAAGATTATATGCACGCAAACATAAGCATGAGCAACCAAACTGGTGAAGGCTATGCCGTCTGAAATCTTCGATGTTGAAAAATTCGTTGAAATAAGCGGACGCGCAGAATACTGTGCAGTGAAAAGATTGAAAGATGTTGTGAAATTGAAGCTTCGTACGCCAAAGAGGCTTTACACTTTAAAGGTTGAACCTGTAAAGGCTGAGGAAGTCCTAAAAAAGCTTCAATGCGAAATCCGAGAAATATAATCACTTGCCCTATTTCGTCTCTATCACAACTTTTGCGAGGCGAATAGAGTCTTCGAGATTTCTCATTATCGTGTCTGTAACCGTCACTTTAACACCTAACTCTTCAATGCGCTTCTTTTGGGATTCGTCAACTTTGTCTATGATGAGGTGATCAAGGAAGTCTTCATAAAACTTGGCCACACCATACGCTGAGGCTTCGAGTCCCATATCAGCCATGACTCTGTCAGCTGGCCCCTTAATTGCCTTTCCGCCAACGATTGGGCTAACACCTACGATATGCGCTCTGCTGTTCCTTAACTCCTTATTAATCACAGAAATTGAGAGTATTGGAGATATGCTCAAAACAGGGTTGCTGGGGCATATAATGACACGTTCAGCCCCCTTTATTGCATTGATAACGCCTGGTGCAGGCTTAGCTTTCTCTGCCCCCTCAAAAAACACACCTGTAACTTCATCCTTCGTCCCCCTCTTGACGAAGTATTCCTGAAACTCTAGACGTAACTGACCTGAGATAACCTTAGTTCGCACGGGGTCGTTGCTCATTGGTATGAGTTTAGCTTTTACTCCCAACATTCTGCAAAGCTCTGTTGTAGCTTGAGAAAGAGTCATGCCATTTCTTAACAATTTAGTTCTCGCGATGTGAATTGCAAGGTCTTTGTCACCCAGCTTAAACCAAGTTTCAAATCCGAATTTTCCTAGCATTTCAAGGCAATTGAAGGTGTCGCCAGAAACACCCCATCCCTTCGCTTCGTCCACGATCCCAGCTAAAGTGTACATAATTATGTCTAAATCTGGGCTTACATGGAGTCCATAAAGCTCGACATCGTCGCCTGTGTTGCCAACAATCACCAAATCTTCTGGAGAAATAACTTGAACAAGACCTCTTAACAGCCTAGCTGCGCCTACTCCACCTGCAAGAGCTACCACGAGTCCCATAAGTTATCACAATGTTAAAGCGTCACTCTAACCTCATAAGGCTAACCTCTTTAACCCCCACATTTTAAAATGTGGAGATTGTAAAGAGTATTAAAAGGTGTGCCGAACTTGACAACAACTCAGTTAGTTAAATCTAGAAGAAGCATTAGAAAGTTTAAACCCACCAAAATTTCACACGACATCATTCGTGCCGTGCTAGATTTGGCGAGGTGGGCTCCATCAGCTCACAATGCTCAACCTTGGCGTCTTGTAGTAATTGATGACGAAGAAATTAAGAAAAAGCTGGCAACCGAAATGGGAAAAGCATGGCTTTCTGACATGCTTGTGGATGGAGTTCCAAAGAGTAGAGCCAAAAAAATAGTGAAGCAAGAAAGCTGGGACAGAATTACAAGAAGCCCTGTTGTTGTGATAGCTTGTCTAACCATGGAAGACATGCACGAGTATCCAGACTTCAGAAGGAAAAAGGCTGAGTATGTTATGGGAGTTCAAAGCGTTGCCGCATACATACAAACTCTGTTGCTAATAGCTCATCACTATAACCTCGGCGCGTGTTGGATTTGTGCCCCCCTTTTTTGCCAAATCGCTGTAAGAAAAGTTCTCGGCTTACCAAGAAAACTCGAACCACAAGCTATGATTATCATGGGTTATGCAAACGAAAAACCGTCGCCACCGCCACGAAAACCTTTAGACGAAATATGCATGTTCAATCTTTGGCCGTAACAAACACAATATGGAAACCTGCGAGACGTGTAGAATTGACTAAAGTGAATTTAAATACTATAAGAAAATAGATATCTAGCAAACAAAGACAAGGTGATTCGATGGATTCCTCAGTCAAATTGATTGCACTAATTGCTGTTATGAGCGCCCTTGGAAATGTTTTAGGTCTCCTTTCCATAAGGCTACCTTCAGCGCCTGGTACAACCGTAGCATTTCATTTATCTGTTTTACCTTCTTTGTTACTTGCAGTGTCGGTTGATCCACTGTCTGGAGCAATAACAGGCTTTCTGAGTTTGATAATGGCTACGATGCAGATTGGGAATATTTTTATTCCATTTGGAAATGCGCTGCTTGCTGGTATAGCTGGTCTGCTAGCCGATAAATTCAGATTTCCGCCACCAGTTTGTGGAGTTATTGCAGTCATACCATATGCGCCATATATGTGGCTTGCGTGTCTAGTCTATAACGTTCCGCAGCCTATAATAGCCTTCATAATTGTAAAAGCCTTCATTGAAATACTAATCTCGAGCGCTCTTATAGAATTCATACTTTTAAGGCCTGAAGTCAAGAATTTTCTCTCAGCGCTCAAAGCACAGTCAAGCAGTTCATGAGTGCCTCATGCTGTTTGATTTATTCTATCATCCGTATATTTTCTTTCTTCTTTTTTGAGAGTTTTGTTAAGAGGTTCAAAGCATTTGCCTCTTCATTTACGTTTCTGGTTTTTATTGCTCCTGCTTTTTCAGCGTTTGAGAACAGTTCTTCGCCTTTTTCCGTGCGGATGATTGTGAATGTCCATCCATCCAATCCCAACCCTCCTGTTGAAATGTCCGCCAGTTCAGAACTGAAGTCGTCGCAAAAACTGCAGCTTTTTCGAGTGTACTGTTTCACTTCTGCGAGAGGAATGGCTTGGACTCCAGATTTTGTTGTGACAAGCATTTTCCCCTTAATATTCATCTTCTTTATGTCATTCAAGTTAATCCCCAATGTTTTTTGAATATGGTTTTCCATAAGCCCTTCATAATTGAAGCATTCGGAACACATCAGTCCAATTACAAATTTTAAAGGAGCAGTGTACTTCTTTAAGCCTGCCATTTGCATCTTTCTTATTGCGCGAATTTGGCAAGGCGTTCCCACAAACGCAATGTTTGCCTTCTTTTGCTTCAATCCATCAGCAAGTGCGAGAATGTTAGGCGAATAGGAATACCTTGTTCCCGCGCATTCCAAAATTTCTTTCAAACTTGTGGCTAATTTTGGAGATGGATAGAACTGTTTTTCTCGGCTGATTCCCGAAACAATTGCGCCATCAATAAGTCCATTTTCTAAAGCAAATAGCAATAGTGCTGTGGCGACGCCTCCATCTTGGCATACTTTCAATATTCTTTCATCTTTTGCTTGTGCCACGGCAAGTCTACGATGAATCCCAAAATCTTCTTTGGTTTTTCTTTCTCTGCCAAACACAAAATTTTCCACTTTTGACCATGTCCACTCATGTGTTGGACACGTTTGTGCGCAGATACCGCAGACTTTGCACTCCTTAACTATACGAGGTTCCCCTTTCGCATATTCTAAACAACCAAAAGGACAAACAACAACACATGTGCCACAACCAACGCATTTTCCTGCAGCAATAACATTTTTTCCAAGCGATTCTTCAAAGCTTATTTTGCTGAAACTCATGAATTAGCCCACTTTATAGAAGAATAACCTATACGCTTAAGTTTAAAAGTTTTGGAAAAGCTCTCTTCTATTAAAAGTATAGAATATATATGGAACAAACAAAAATCAAAAGCTCTTTCACTTTCTGAACTTTTGAAGTTTTTCTAATAGTTCTTTATCGCCTTCATGGTCTCCAGCGCATGTTGCGATTACGCCGTCTACAATACCTTCCAACTTTGCCACGTATTCTTCAACACAATTTATGGAGGTGGTGCTTGTCCACCCAATCATTTTCATAGTCTCTAGATTTTTAGGCGTTTCCACCAATAAGTACGTGTAGATGGGCTTGTCTAGACGTTTGCATTCTTTGGCTATTTGCTCCAGTGCGGGGAAGGATTTATCTTCAAGCCTCATGAAGAAAATAAAGTCCCATGGTTCTCTCACTCGAGCAATACTATCTTCTACAGATCGGCGCGCCGTAAGCAAGCAACCTAACTTCAGATTTTTTAAGCGTACCGTTGTGCGTAAGAAATCTCGGGCTTCCTCAGAGGATTTTAACATCTTTATAGGTTCTCCATACTTAGGAGCATCGCCCATAGTAAGCGCAAGGCCATCAAGACCTATAGCATCCGCCGCTAAAGCCAAACCTCCTACTTCCACTGGGCCCTTATAGTGCAATATGAATATTGGGATTATCATTTTATCAGGATATTTCGCCTTGAGTACACAACTTACAACTGTGCCGCTGGGCGCTGGGAGTCCTGCTGCACTGTCAGTGACGTTCCATCCATCAACTAAATCCTTGACCTCTTCTGCAAGCTTCAGAAATTTTCGTGTTGGAACAAATTCATGTAGTATTTTCATCGAGCCTCATCTTGACTAGGAGAAAATAGCTTTGAAGTTAAAAATCTTTTGTACATTGATATCACAAAAATCACGAAGAGAAGTGCATTTAAGTAACTATGATAGTCGGTGGTATTATGGTGCAGATTTTATTGACTATTAAAAGTTTAGGCGAAATTATAAGGAACTTCACTTTCTTATAATGCGAATGTGAAGTGTCATGAGTATCATTCAAATAATTGGAATTAATGGGTTGCCAATCGTGAAGGAAGGAGACAACTTAGCTGAACTTATTTGTAATGCAGCTGAAAGGCAGGGCACTTCCATCCAAAATGGGGACATACTCGTGGTTACGCATGTTATTGTTTCGCGTGCTGAAGGAAAAATTGTAAACCTTGATGAGGTTACTCCATCTGAATTTGCAAAAAACATAGCGGCGCAGTATGAAAAGGACCCAGCCTTAGTTGAGGTTGTTCTTCGAGAATCAAAAAGCATCAAACGCATGGGCGACGGCAAAATCATAACGGAAACCAGACATGGGTTTGTCTGTGCAAACTCGGGTGTTGATAAATCTAATGTCCAAGGAGAAACAATTGTTGCCTTGTTGCCAGAAGATCCTGACAGTTCCGCCCAAAAAATTAGAGGGGAGATAAAGAGGTTGACTGGTTGCGATGTTGCTGTCATTATTTCTGACACGCATGGACGCCCCTTAAGAGAGGGTGAAATAAACGTGGCGATAGGGGTTGCTGGCATAAAGCCGATTAGAGACCGAAGAGGCGAAAAGGACTTGTTTGGATATGTTTTAAGAGTGAAGCAAACAGCGGTTGCTGACGAGCTTTCTTCTGCTGCTGAACTGGTGATAGGACAAGCGGACGAGGGAGTTCCAGTAGCTATAATCCGTGGATACAACTACCTAAAAACCGAAGATGCGAGGGCAACAGAGCTGATAAGACCAAAGGAAAAAGATCTATTTCTGTAAAAATTCAGGCACTTCAGAAAACATAAATAAGCAATTAAGTGTCTATCAGCATAGAAGAATCTTGAAAATGGAGATAGAGACGTGAAAATTGCGGTTTCTGGTAAAGGAGGCGTTGGCAAAACTCTGATTGCTGGTGGTCTCGCTCATTCGTTTGCCAATAAAGGGCTGAAAACGATCGCGATTGACGCTGACCCTTCGCCGAATCTTGCCTTAACTTTGGGTTTATCACAAAAAGAAGCGCGCAAAATATTGCCCTTATCAGAGAACAAAGAATTGATTGAATCGAAGACAGGCACGGGCTATTCTGGTGTTTTCCGCTTATCTTTCACAGTGGATGATGTTGTCCGCGAGTATTCTGTGGAAACCCCATTTGGTGTGAACCTAATCGTTATGGGGACTATACGCTCCATGGGTTCAGGCTGCACCTGTCCAGCAAACGCTGTTGTTCGCGCCCTGCTCCGCCATTTGGTTGTTGAGCGAGACGAAGTTGTCATTCTTGACATGGAGGCTGGCGTTGAACACATGGGTAGGGCAACTGCAAAACATGTAGATACGATGCTGATTGTTGCGGACGCGAATATGAAATCTCTCGAGACCGCTAAGCACATTCATGAATTGGCAACTGACGCTGGTATGAAGCATGTTTTTCTGGTTGGAAACAAAATTGGAAACGAGATTCAAAGAGAGGTGGTCAAAAATTTTTCTGAAGAGAATGATTTAGAAATTTTGGATTTTGTGCCCTTCGACCATAAGATTTTGGAGGCAGAGATGCGGGGAGAAACTCCGCTTAGGTATAAGGAATCTGAAGCTGTGCGTGCCATAGAAAAATTGCGTGGTGAGCTAATTAAAAAATGACTAATAAACTGGAAGTGAAACTTATTACGCTAGGAGATGACTAAGCGCATGAAAATGCTTGTTACAATCGGTCGAGGAGGAACTGGAAAAACAAGTTTTGTGGCTTTGATGGCAAAATACTTTATTGAAGTTGGAGACACGCCTCTGTTGTTGGTGGATGCTGATCCGGACCAAAATCTTGGTGAAATGGTTGGCGTAGACTTAAAAGATGAAGGAAAAAAGACAATTTCAGAATTACTCGTGGAAACCTTTCTTGAAGAGGGCGGAACAACAGTTGGTGTTCCACCCACCGAACGAATCGAGAACAAGGTCTGGTCTTATGGGATGTATGAAGGCGATTGTTTTGACTTTATTGCCCTCGGAACGAAATGGGTTGAAGGATGTTATTGCATGCCAAACGCGGCTTTGAAAGGAGCCCTCGAATCACTAACTAAAAACTACAAATATGTGCTAATAGACTCGCCAGCAGGTCTAGAACATCTAAATCGAAGAATAACGTCAAAAGTGGATGACATCTTCGCCGTCCTAGATCCTTCCCAAAAATCCTTCAAGCACATCGACCGAGCACATCGCATAGCAAAGGAAGTCAAAATAGACTTTAAGAATTTCTATGTCGTTGGAGGTTTTAGGTTTCCTGAAGGTTTAGAAAAGCGAGTTGGAAAACCGTTGCAGTTTAAATTTTTGGGTAACATAGCTCGCGATGAAAATGTGGAAGAATATGTTCTCTCTGGGAAATCATTGTTGAATTTGCCTTCTAAAACTCAAGCCTATGTTTCTGTGAAGAAAATAATGGAAAACGCCGGCTACATTAAATAATAAAGTATCCGCTTAGCTTTCTTTACTAAGCTTGCTAGGCGCCTAAAAAGGCAACACTAGAAGATGTTTCTAGAAAAGCTTAAAACAACGTTCTGATAACGTTACTGATTCTAACTCTCTAGGTTGTGTTTACGGTTGAGTAGGAAAGGTGTGCACGTAAAGATTGGTGAAATGAAGGCTGATATTGGAATCATTAAGGATCTGGAGCTTTCCATTGGCAGAATAGTCGAGGAAAAATGGGCGGAACCCATGGGACCGACGCCTTTTCCATCATTAACAGCCTTAAGAGAATGGGACCTGAAGCTACTTCAACGCTACAAGCCATTCTACCTGCCTTTCTGTGATGTGTGTTGCCTCTGCACTTTTGGTAAATGCGATTTAACAGGAAACAAACGCGGGGCATGTGGAATAAACATGTCAGCCCAACAATCCAGAATAGTGCTTTTAGCCTGCTGTATTGGGGCAGCGACCCACATCGGTCACGCTCGGCACATGGTTGAACATTTAATCGAAAAATTCGGTCGCAGAACCCCCTTAGATATAGGCGGGTTAAACATTAAGGTTGAGGCGCCAGTCACTCGTCTTGTCTGCGGAGTAAAACCAGAAACACTTGGCGACCTTGAAGAAGTTTTAGATTACGTCGAAACTCAAGTTACCCATTTACTGTCCGTTGCGCACACTGGACAGGAAGGAAGCAATCTTGACTTTGAGTCTAAGGTTTTTCACACTGGCATGGTTGACCACGTTGGAATGGAAGTTGCAGACATTGCCCAAATAGCAACCTATGGCTTTCCAAAGGCAGACCCTGAAGCTCCGCTTGTAGATTTAGGGTTTGGAACCGTAAATGTGGAAAAACCCGTGATTCTTTGTATAGGTCACAATGTTGTTCCTTCTATTGGAATAATAGATTACATGAAGGATAATGGATTTGA
Source organism: uncultured Candidatus Bathyarchaeia archaeon (assembly GCA_964558305.1). Lineage (GTDB taxonomy): Archaea > Thermoproteota > Bathyarchaeia > Bathyarchaeales > Bathycorpusculaceae > CAZLCE01. Next base: position 67,114 of record CAZLCE010000005.1, on the reverse strand, counting down.
CGGCGAAATTGAGGTTTGTGGACTGTGCTGCACAGCCCACGACATAACAAGATACTATAACCGAGGAAAAATTATCGGTCCAATTTCATGGCAACTGCGCTTCATAAGAAGCGGCGTTCCAGACGTAGTTGTATTGGATGAACAGTGTGTCAGAGCCGACGCCTTTAACGAAGCTCAAAATATTAAAGCGCCAGTGATTGTTGCATCCGAAAAGAACTGCATGGGCTTGCCAAACCGCACCAATGACCCAGCAGACGCAATAGTGGAAGATCTAATAAGCGGAAAATCGCCCGGAGCATTAATTCTAGATCCTGAAAAAGTTGGAGAAGTCGCTGTAAAAGTGGCGTTGAAAGTGGCTCCAATTCGGAAGAAGTTCAAGGCAATTCCAGAAGTTGAAGAGGTCATTCGAAGGGCAAAGGAGTGCAAACAATGCAACGACTGTAGAAGAGCATGTCCCCAAGACTTGCACGTACCAGAGGCAATGAAAGCCGCGGCAGATGGAAACCTAGCCAAATTTGCAGATTTATACGAGTTATGTATCGGCTGTGGACGATGCGAAGAAGCATGCCCAGTCGGCTTACAAGTTCACAGTTTTATCGTGAAAGCTGGAGAGAAAAAACTGAAACAGGAAACTTACAAAATGCGGGCAGGAAGAGGCGCCATACAAGACGTTGAAATAAGAAATGTTGGAAGCCCAATTGTGCTTGGTGAAATTCCCGGCGTAGTTGCCGTGGTGGGATGCTCCAACTATCCCAGAGGCGGAGCAGATGTCGCTGAAATTTGCACCGAGTTCGCTAACAGACGCTATATAGTTGTAACCTCCGGATGCTCGGCGATGTCCGCTGGCATGTGTAGGAACGAGGAAGGAAAAACACCCTATGAGGCATTTACGGGTGAATTTACCGCTGGTGGAATTATAAATGTGGGTTCTTGCGTTGCAAACTCCCACATTGCTGGCGCTGCAATAAAAATCGCAAACATATTTGCAAAGCGAAATTTGAGAGCAAACTACGAAGAAATAGCCGACTACATATACAACCGCGTAGGCGCAGTCGGCGTCGCATGGGGCGCATATTCCCAAAAAGCAGCTGCAATTGCAAGTGGCTTCTGGAGATTAGGCGTGCCAGTAATAGTTGGCCCCCATGGAATCAAGTACCGGCGTATGCTTCTAGGCAGAGCAGACCACGAAGAAGATTGGTATGTTTATGATGCGCGCACCGGAGAAAAAGTGTATGTTGGACCCGCGCCTGAGCATTTGTTTTATGCTGCTGAAACAAAGGAGGAAGCAATGGTTATAATTGCTAAGCTTTGTATGAGGCCTAATGACACGTTTAAGGGAAGAGCCATAAAACTTACTCATTATATTGACTTGCACAAGAGATTGTATGGAACAATGCCAGAAGACATACACTTATTCGTGCGCACAATTGCTGATGTGCCAGTGACCATGAAGGATGAGATTGCAAAAATTCTTGAAGCAAAGGAATGGAAGGAAACCGTGATTCCCGACCCTACGCTTCTTCCACGGATGATTAGAAAGAAAAAGGAGTGAAATGATATGGCAACAGCTGAACCTTGGCAAACGGCAGAAATTCCCGGACCGAAAAAGGCTTTAGTCATAACGAAGCCTGATGTCATTGTTGCAATGATTAAGCGCGCCAGACATCCAATACTTATTGTTGGTCATATGGCTGCAGAAACCGAGTTAGGCGACAAGAAATTAATTGATTACATGATTGATTTTGCAGAAAAGACGAATATTCCAACAGTAGCCACTGCTCACATTATTCGCGAGTTTTTGAAGAGAGATTATAAACCAGCCGGATTTATGCCCGCTGTGGACATTGGAAACAGGCTTGTAGACCCAGAATGGATCGGAATTGATGGTAAAGGACAACACGACCTAGCCTTGTTTGTTGGTCTTCCGTATTATATGGAGTGGACTATTCTTTCTGGACTGAAGCATTTCGCCCCAAATCTTAAAACCATAACATTGGATAACTTCTATCAACCACATGCAAGCTGGTCTTTCCCGAACATTTCCATTAAAGATTGGATGGAAAATCTCAAAGTCATGATTGAAAAATTTGAAGAAAAAGGAGGCACTTAGAAAATGTCCATGTTTAAAGACATACCAGTGGACGTAGGTGTAATCTACGAAGGCGAAAGAATCCGCAGAAAAGACATGTACATCGAACTCGGCGGACCAGACATAAAAGAGAAATTTGAACTGGCAAAAGTGAGAAAACCAGAGGAAATCGAGGATGAAAAAGTAAGCATAATAGGACCAGACTTGAAGGACATGGAGGAAGGAAAAGCCTATTCATTCGGCATTCTAATCGAGGTTGCTGGTGCCAAGCTTGAGCCAGAACTTGAAGGCGTCATCGAGAGACGTATTCATGCCTACTGCAACTTTATCGAAGGATTCATGCATCTGAACCAGCGGTACGATATCTGGCTGAGGCTGAACAAGAAATCGTATGAGAAAGGTCTAAACTCATTTGACTTCATCGGGAAAGTTTTGCACAGACTTTTCAAGAGTGAGCTGCCAATAATTGAGAAGATGCAAGTGACGTTCATCACCGATCCAGAGAAAGTGAAACCACTTTACGATGAAGCCCTGCAAATCTATGAGGCAAGAGACGCCAGAGCAAGAGGGCTGAAGGACGAGGAAGTTGACAAATTCTACGGATGCGTCCTGTGCCAGTCCTTTGCTCCAACCCACGTTTGTGTAATCACGCCTCAACGCTATTCAAACTGTGGAGCAATAAGCTGGTTTGACGGAAGAGCAGCGGCAAGCATAGATCCGAAGGGTCCTGTCTTCACCATTGAGAGAGGAGAGATGCTTGATCCTGTTAAGGGAGAATATTCAGGTGTAGACGAGGCTGTGAAAAAGAAATCTTTAGGAGAAATTACTCAAGTTTGTCTTTACACGGCTTTTGGTCATCCGCACACTTCATGCGGCTGCTTCGAGGGTGTAGCATTTTACATTCCAGAGGTGGATGGTTTTGGCATTGTGCACAGGGGTTATAAGGATGTGACTGTGAACGGGTTAGCCTTCTCAACTCTCGCTGACTCTACAGCAGGTGGCCGCCAAGTAGACGGGTTCCACGGAATATCCATTGAGTATATGCGGTCTCCAAAGTTTTTGCAGGCTGACGGCGGATGGAAACGCGTTGTGTGGATGCCCAAGGAAGTCAAGGAGAGGGTGAAGAATTTTATTCCAGCTGAACTTGCTGATAAAGTTGCTACTGAGGATGTTGCGAAGTCGATTGATGAGTTGAGGGCTTTTCTGAAGGAGCGTGAGCACCCTGTTGTTGCAAGCTGGAAAGAAGAGGCGATAGCGGTTGAAGAGGCTGTGCCTGCTGAAGCGAGAGAGGAGGCTCCACTTGTGCCTGTTGCTACCGCTGCAACTCTGCCTTTGGCTGCTGGCGGCTTCAAAATAATACTAAAAGATGCGAAAATTTACGCAAAGAGAGTGATTATCCGCTCGATGAAAGGCGAAAAATCTGAGAAAAGGTGAAAAAGGTTGCCTGAAGAGGAGAAAGGCGAAAATTCTTTAGGGCTGAAAATTAGTCCGCGGTTGATGGAGCTTCTTGCGAGGCTTCAGGAGCTGGAACTTGAAGATTTCGAGATGGAAGTAGGTGATTTGGAGCTATGGCTTCAACCAGGTGCTGTCGCCGCTCCCGCAGTTGCTCCTCCGAAGCTTGCTCCACCAGTGAAGGTCAAACCGACTGCTATCATTGAAGCTGAGTTTGTTCCACCAATCGAGACTTATCCTGGTAAGGTTGTTGAAGTTAAGTTGGGAGCCACAAAAAGTGAGGGTGGAAGCCGCGGAAAATCCGTTGTCATTGGGGGCGAAACAACACCAGCCTTTTACACTTTTGAACGGCCTACTTTGCATCCTCTGGTAATAACTTTGGACGTTTTTGACATGGAAGTGCCTCTTGCAAAGGCTGTGAAAATGCATGTTAAGGAGGTTTTGGGTGATCCTGCGGCTTGGGCTAAGCTTGCGGTTGAAAAGTTTGGCGCTGATCTTGTGACGATTCACTTGATAAGTGTTGATCCACTTCTTAAGGATGCTTCGCCGAAAGCGGCTGCGAAGACTGTGGAAGAAGTTGCTCAGGCTGTTGATGTGCCACTTGTAATCGGAGGGTGCGGGGATCCCGTGAAGGATGCGGCTGTCTTCGCAGAGATTGCTAAAACTTTTGCTGGGGAGAGGTTTTTGCTAAGTTCGATAACGCGTGATATGGATGTTGAGCGTTGTGCAAAATTCATCAAGAAGAATGGGCATGTTGCTTTATCTTTTACTCCGATGGATTTGAATTTGGCTAGAGAACTTAATCGCCGGCTTTATGATTTTCTGCCGAAGGAAGACATAGTTATGGATTTGACTACTGCTGCGTTGGGCTACGGTCTTGACTATGCGTTTACTAATATGGAGAGGGCTAGGCTTGCTGGTTTGATGGGTGATCCTGAATTGGCGCATCCCATGTCTTCTGGAACAACGAACGCTTGGGCGGCTAGAGAGGCTTGGTTGAAGATGGCTCCGGAGTGGGAACCTCGTGAGTTGAGAGGTCCTCTTTGGGAGGTTGTTACTGCTTTGACGTTGTTGCTTGCGGGTGTTGATTTGTTTATGATGATGCATCCAGCCGCGGTTAAAACTCTTAAGGATATAACTAGCATGCTGGTAAGCGGCGGGTCGGGTAACGCTGACAAGCTTGTTGAATGGGTTTCCATGAAAATTTAAACTTGGAGCGTTATGCGTATGAGTGAGAGGGAAAGCAAAGGAAGAGTTGGCATAAGAGAGCTAAGCCCGATAGATGTTTACAAGCTCTTGCCAAGAACAAACTGTAAAGAGTGCGGCGAAGAAAACTGCATGGCTTTTGCAACGAAGGTTGTAAACCGCGAAGTGCCTATTGAGAAGTGTCCTCCGCTTCTGACTAAGGAGCATGAGAAAGCTTACAAGCAGTTGAAGGAAATGCTGAAGCCAGCCATAAAAGAGGTTGTTGTTGGCACCGGCGATAAGGCTGTGAAGATTGGCGGAAAGCTGGTCATGTATCGTCATGAGTTCACATATTTCAATCCGACGGCGATTGCGATTGACGTGACTGATGAGATGGCTGATGAAGAAATTTTGGATAGGATAAAGCGGACTGAGAAGTTTAGCTTTGAGTATATTGGGCAGACGTTGAAGCTTGACATGATTGCTGTTCGCTCCACGTCAAACGACCCAGAGAAGTTTAAGGCGGCTGTTAAGAAGGTCGCTGAAAACACGAATTTGCCGCTGATTTTGTGCTCGCTGAATTCAAACGTCCTAGAAGCAGGGTTGACTGCTGTTCCCAAGTCGAGACCGCTTTTGTACGCGGCGACGAAGGATAATTGGAAGGACATGGCTGAAATTGCCCTAATGTATAATTGTCCGTTAACGGTTTTCGCGCCGAACGATTTGAAGTTGCTTAGGTCTTTAGCGAAGACGTTGCTTGCGTATGGTGTTGAAGACTTGGTTTTGGATCCTGGCACTTTTGCTGGTGACGGTTTGGGTGACATGTTGAACAATTTTACTATGATTCGCAGAGCTGCGTGTAAGAGCGGAGATGAGCTTTTGGGTTTTCCCTTGATTGGTGTGCCTATGGTTGCTTGGATGGAGCGTGGCGAAGCGCCTGAAGAGATTGTGAAGTGGCGTGAGGCATATTTGGCGTCGTTGCTTATTGTTCGCTTTGCAGACGTTGCCATAGTGCATAGTGTTGATGGTTGGTCGCTTTTGCCGCCTGTTGTGTTGCGGCAGAACATTTACACTGACCCGCGGAAGCCTGTGGCTGTTGAGCCTGGCTTGAAAGTGTTTGGCAGTCCTGATGAGAATTCGCCTGTGATGTTTACGACGAATTTTGCGCTTACATATTACACTGTTGCTTCTGATGTGGAATCTGCAAAGGTGAACGTGTATTTGCTGGTTGTTGACACTGAAGGCATTGCTGTGGACAGTGCTGTGGCTGGAAGAAAACTGACAGCGGAAAAGGTTGCAGACGCGATAAAGGCTTCCGGAGTAGAAGACAAGGTTAAACATAGAAAACTCGTAATTCCAGGTAAGGCAGCGCGTCTAAGTGGAGAAATAGAAGAATTAAGCGGGTGGCAAGTACTCGTTGGACCACGCGACTCGTCAGACATACCAAAATTCCTGCAAGAAAAATGGCACGTTAAGGAATGAGGGAAATTTAATTTTTGCTATGGAAATTTTTGACGTAAAATGAGATTGTGTGGTCGATTTCGAACCCGATTTCTTTGTAGAGACGCTCAGCATTTCCTCCTTTTTCTGTTTGTAACATGTGAATTTCATTTCCTTCTTCCATAGAATCAATGACGGTCTTAGCTGTCAATGCTGTTCCGATACCGCGTTTTCTATATTCTTTTAATGTTCCAATGTTGAATATGCATCCAACTTTTATTGAAGAGAACAAACTGGCAGTTCCCACAGGTTTTCTCTCAACATAAGCCAGATAGGGCTTCGTTCCCTTTTTTATCCATATGGAAACAGTTTTATCCAACTCTTTTTTCCATTCGATGGGCATTTCGAAAACCGTGAGAACCCTTACACAACCATAACAAATTTTTCAGCTCAGCGACAAATCTACAGAAACCACACTACGCCACAATTGTTGTTCAACAAAAAATTCCCAAAACCAAACAAATCTACAGCTATTAGCCAAAAATCTAGAGGCACAGTTACTCTTTCCATGTTTTCTGCTTTCCATATCGTTTAAGATAATCTTCAACCTTTGGAAAAACATCTCTAATTCTTTCATAACGTTTCTTTGCATTAATGCCAAACTGAAGCGTCACAAACTCTCTAGGCTTGCTAAAAGTTTCAACTTCACCCGTTTCCCTTTTTCTCACAATCATAATACAATCATCCACAATACAGCTTAACACGCAGGCGCCACAATAAACACAAAGCTCCTCTATAATCCCAACTTCTCCAGCCTTCCAAAACAAGGCATTAGTTGGACACGCCTTTATACAGAGTTTACACTCCACGCCTTCACATGTTCTCTTGTTAATACTTATCTTTCCCTCAACAAAAAACTCCTTCACACCTAAAGGCGCCAATAACTCTTCTCTGCGTTTCTTCCTCTCCTTTTCCATAGTCTCTGTTAACATTTGAAATATATTCACAGTCGAAGGTTCTTTGCGCTTCCTTTTCTTCTTAGGCATTCTCTTTCATCTTTGACCTTACTATGAGAATTAAGAACTATAATTTTCATGAATTATAACTATTTATCCTAAATACGCATCTAAAGAAGATATAGGTTAATCCCGCACATAAACGTCTAAGATCATTGTTTTTCTAATGCTTTTAAGAGGAAGTTTATAGCCAAGTTGAAGCTTGTTAGTTGATGGTTGATTAAAAATGTGCGAATTCAATGTTATACTTGATAGAAAAACCGTTTTCAAAGACGTAGTTTACGCAAAGATGGAGAACGGCAATGTGGTCGTTAGGGATGTGCTAGGTGAATCTAAAATGTTCAAAAACTGCAAAATCATAGAAGTTGATGTAAACTCAACACGCCTAGTCTTATCAAGCATTTAAATCCGCTGATGAACATAAGACCAGAATCATATTAATGAAACAAGAAGACCTGCAACCAAACCGAAGAACACAGGCAAGGGTAATCCAGGAAACATTCCCCTCTTTTCCAACATTCTAAAAGAAAGCAAACATCCAAACAAGATGCCCACTATAGAGGCTAAACATGAAATAAAGCCAAAATTGAGAAGCATATTCCCAGAAAGCATGGAATAAAACGTCAAATCACCTAACCCCATCTGAATATCCCTAAAAGAGAAGCTTAAACCACGAAGTTGCTCAAGTCCGCTGCGAGCTATTTTTCCGACAGGTCCATGATAAACAGCAAACACATCATAAATCGCGAGAAAGCCTAAAATCAATATTGCGCTTAACGTGGGAACCGAAAATCCTAAGAATGCGCCCAAGGCTCCTCCTAAACAAAGAATCATTTGATTGCATACTTTATTATGAGCTCTAAAAATTGCATAGTCAGCTAAAGCTGTTATGGGTAAAGACAAGGTTAAAACTAGAACTCCAATGTGGGGGATGGCAAACCGTGAAAATGTCGCAAACAGATAAACTGTGGAAAGCATGAAAACCGCAGCAGTAAGGGCAAAGCCAGTGATTATGCTAATCAGTTTATGATTTTTCCTTTTTAAAAGCAGGTATAAGAGTGACGCGCCAACTCCAACGAGAATGACAAAATAGCATGCGTTGCTAAAAGATCCTATGGCATCTTCAGGAAAAGGAGTAATATTGTAAAATTCCATTGAGGATGTTAAAATTAGGAAGGCGCAAAGCGTTCCAAAAGATAGGCTCACAATGATTGGGGCTAAGTTTATAAGCCCAGTTTTAACCTTGGCATCCAAAGCTGTCACCCTAGTTCATTAATGCTTGCTTCAACTTTCAAGTAGCATTTGTTACAGAATAAACTTTGCTTTCTGTCCGTTTCGAAAATGGAATTAGAAAAATACATAACGCAAAACGGGTTGGAACAATGTTTCAAGCCTAAAGTGTGTCCAAGCTCATGCACAGCTTCTTTTGTGCTTCTTTCCACAAAAAGCTCGTTGTTTGGAGCCTTCCCGTAAAATTCTGGTGTAAGCCTCCATAGAGATATGAGGGCTACTTTTCCTGGGCATTCGGCTTCTCCAAATACGAAATTTAACTCTGGGACAAAAATATCAATATCTACAATGCCCAAAATTCGGTTTAACATTTTTTGTTTATCAGCATAAAAATGAATTTTGTTTAGGATGATGTCTGAACGGTATTGCTGTCTTTCATTGTTGTAGGCTTCCTTTGGGGTTGGCATGTTCTCAGCGATCAGTGTGCATGATGTTTTTGGGAAAATCATTTTTAGGTTTTCTTGAATTCTGTTCACTGTTTGAGAGTCTACTTCTCCAATGCGCAAGATTCCAAGATTCATATATCTTCCACTTTAAACTTGGAATGCGTCTCCAGTTTTGGGCGCTACTGCTTCTAAACCTAATTCGGTTCTTGCCCATTTTGCGAGAAGTTCACAGTTTGCTTCTGCGCCGTGAACTACATAGATTTTCGGTTTTCCACCGAGTTTTTTCACGGCTTCTTTAAGTTCGCTCGCTCCGCAGTGTGATGAAAAATCGAAATGCTGAACACGGGCTTTTACTTTCCTCATTTTTCCATCAATGACGCATATTCCCTTCTCCAGCAGTTCTCTTCCTGGAGTGCCGGGAATTTGATAGCTTACCAAAAATATGGCGTTTTGTGATTTTTTCCCGAGTTTTGATGTGTAAAATACCGCTGGACCGCCTTTGAGCATGCCTGCTGGCGAAATTATTACGCCTGGTGTTTTGGTTGCTTTTCTGCGGTCTCTCCAGCCTTCAGCCCAATCAGCAGAATGTAAGGCATCCGTGAAGAGTTTAGGGTCTCTGAGGAACTCTTTGTAGTTCATTATTATTCTGCTTGCTTCGCGTGCCATTCCGTCGATGGTGATGGGATATTCGAAATGGTGAGACGCTAGGACGCATGTGATTTCTTGGGATCTTCCAACTCCGAATGCTGGGATGAGGACTGTGCCTCCTCTTTCCACGGTGTCTGTGACTTCGTCTACGAAGTTTTTTTCTAGTTGTTGGCGTTCTGGGTGTTCCTCATCAGCGTAGGTGCTTTCGATTATTATCGCGTCTAAATCTTCATACTCCATTTTTGCGCCTTCTAGGAGTCTTGTGTCTATGGTGTTGAAGTCACCTGTGTAGAGCAGTCTTTTTCCTTCTGCTTCGATTAGTATTTGTGTGCTTCCTGGGATGTGTCCAGCGTTTAAGAATTGGAATGTTATGTCTCCGATTTTTTCTTTGACGCCGAAGTCTATGTGTTTGCTGCTTCTCATCATGGATTTAAGTTCTAGGTATTCAAATGGTAAGTAGTAACTGGAGAGGTGGATGAAGTCTGAGATTAGTATTTGGTTTAGTTCTGTGGTGAGTTTGTTTGCGTATACTGGCTTTTTTCCCTGGATGTAAAATATTGGGATTGCGCCTGAATGGTCGAGGTGGCTGTGGGTTAGGATTATCGCGTTTACGTCTTTTGGTGGTATGTGCATTGGGAATCCTGGCGTGTGGTTCAGCATTACTCCATAGTCTAGCAGAACTTGCGTCTTCTCGGTTTTTACGGCTATTGCTATTCTGCCGACTTCTCGGGTTCCGCCTAGAAACCTTAGTTGTAATGGACTCATTTCTTTTCATCCGTTAATGCAATAATCATGCTTTCTGCTCTTTTAAAAATGTATTGACTTTTCTGTCGTGGCGACTCTGACTTGTCCTTTTTTGATGGCTTTTAAGATTTCGTCGATATCTGAAGAGGCTTGGATTTCTGTGTAAACTGTCCATAATTCCTCAGCCACGTGTGCGTCGCTTCCTGCAACGCCTGGTAAGCCCATTGTTTTTGCGAGGTTTTCGGCGAGTTTGTTGATGTGCGGTGTGGAAGCGCCGTTTAGGGTTTCTATTGCGTCGAACGTATAGTTTTTTGCTGTGTCGCCTAAACCGAAGGCTCTGTATGGGTGGGCGACGATTGTTAGGGCGTTTCTTTGTTTTGCGAAGTCGATTATACTTTGGATGTTCCATGGTGTTGGGGGGAGTTCTTCTGTGCCTAGGATTATTATGTCGCCGTTTGGTGTGCTTGTTTCGACTGCTGGGATTATTAGGATGTCCTTGTATGCTGATGCTAGTTCGCGTACTTTGTGGTAGCCTTCCAGCGTGTTGTGATCTGTAATTGCGATGGCTTTGATTGTTGGATGCGCGTAGAGTTGGTCTACTATGGTTTTTGGGTTTATTGAAGCGTCGTGTGAATATTTTGTGTGAATGTGCAAATCAGCGCGGATCAAGCTTATTCGCTCATGTTTTGTGCAGGAATTTTGTGTGAAGGGGTTATTATGTGGTTTGCTTCTATTGCTCTGCGGAGACTAGACCCCCCTTATAAATAGATTGAACCTTAGAATCAAGCAACGTTTTAAGTAAGTTCGTTTTTTGGGAAACTTTAATTTTGTGGTGTGTTTTTGATTAATTGTAGGAGAAGGTTGAGTGAAAAGATACCTCAGAGGATACGAGGTTATGAAGTTTAATTGGACAGTATTCGTGGTTGCTTTTGTGTTCTCTTTCGTTATTCTTGTTCCCTCATATACCTCCACGTTTCTGATCAGAACGCTTAATCATGAGATGTGGGATTTGGTAGTCTTCTCTACTAACATGATTAGTTTCATACTTAGTCCATTACTGCTTTTTGCCTCTTTCTACCTCATAGGAAGAAACATAGACTTAACATCGGATTTTCCACTGATTCTTGTGCCTCTTTTCATTGGAAATTTGACTGGTCGCTTAGTTGGCTACTTCTTTCCTTATGCGAGCTCGTATACTGTGCCATCTGACCTTTTGCAGTTTCTCTGGTTCAGCTTAAGCCTGCTTCAAATAGCATTTTCCCTAGAATTTTTTGTCGGGTTTACCGCTCTCGCCATTGCTTATGTCATGAAAAAACGCTTAACTACCCAACGATCGCTTGGAAAAGAATGTGTTTGCTTTTTCAGTGTTGATAATTTTTAGCTGGACGCGTTTTTGTTTGCAGGTTTTCTTGATTGTGTTTTGGATGGTTTTGTTCCAGTTTTTTGGGTCGTTTACGAGTATTATTGTTTTGTAATTTGTGTGACTGATGTAGTCTGCTGTTTGGTTTGCAACGTACGTGATTGTTTCTTTGTCTAGTGGCATGGCAGTTTCATGTTGAGACAGCGGATACACTTCATCTAGTTCTATTGGGATTACGCCGAAAGGGGCAGCGTAAAAGCAGACGTGAATTTTGTCAAAGTTTTCTTTTAGTTTATTTTTGAGGAGTTTTATAATTTGTTTAAATTGTTGCGATTTGTGGAAGGGCTTTGTCTGGGTTTGCGGGATTAGGAGCAAAGTTTTGGCTTGTTTTGGCGGTGTGTAGCGTGCTTTTAGGGTTTTTCGGTAGTGGACTACTTCTGGTCGCATAAGCCCAAGAGAATTGAAGAAGAATAATCCGCTGTTTTTCACTGTTGGAGCGTGTCTTTCTATGAATTCTTGATATTTGGCTAGTTTTTTTACGGCTTGAAGTAGGGCAGGGTGTGCGTGGGCTCGCATTTCCATGTGTTCCCATAGGCGCCCGTCTTTTATTGCTTGTTTTATGCGTTTCAGTTCAGCAGCGCACACGTATAGGTTGTGTTCGGCTAGGAGGACTTCTCTCTCTTTTTTTGACAGTTCTAGCGCTTGTTTAGGCGTTGTTTTTGCGCATTTGGGGCATGTGCATGGAAAATAGCTTAGTTCATTAAGCCTATGCGTGCCGTTTTCTGTCATGTAGCGGTCTTGTCGGGCGTATATGGCATAAGCGGCAGAATCGAAAAAGTCGCATCCCAAAGCAACAGCCAAGGCGAACATGAAGGGGTGCCCCGCACCGAAAAGATGAAGCGGCTTGTCGATTGGTAGATTCATTTTTGCGGTCATAATCATGTCAACTAGAACATCAAAGCGATAGTTTTCCATGACTTCTGTTGGACTTCCCAAGGCGTATATTTGATAGGGGAGTTTGCTCATTTTTTTTGCTGATTTGGCTACGAGGTCTAGGTGTTTTCCGCCTTGAACTGGACCAACCCAGAGAATGTCTTTGCGAGTTTTTGTTTTGAAAAGCTGTTTAGCGCGTTTTAGGGTTTCGTTTACTGTTTGTTCCGCATAGGCTTTTGTGACTTTCCAGCTTGTGGGTATGTCTAAGATTGTGGCTATGTCCGTGTCTATCTGCTCTTGGTAGGCTATTATTTCTTTTGGGTTGGTTTGTACGTCGCCGTAGACGAGGATTTGGTAAGCGCCTGAATCAGTCATTATTGTCCCATTGAAGTTTAGGAATTTGTGTAAGCCTTTTTCTATGGGCTGGTTTTGAAAATGTTTTTTGAGAATGTACGCATTGGTTATTAACGCTTCAAAACCAAATTCATCCCTTATTCTTTTCGGAGGAATAGGCTGTATGAGTGGATTTATTACTGGAAACAAAAGCGGAGTTTCCACTACACCACTCTTGGTTTTAAGTTTACCAATCCTCGCAAGCAAATCTTTCTCTTTTATCTCAAAAGGCAACAGTTCAGACCTTAAACAAATTCAAATAAACCTATTTATAAAAAATGTTGTTACTAAGGATTTTTTGTCTTACGTCTGGTTTCTTTTAGTGGTAGTGACAGTATTGCTGATATTCCTATAGCAAATGCGGATGCATAAAATGGCGCATACGCGCCCCATCCGTCCCATAATATGCCGCTTAACGCGTTTCCCGTCATCAGTCCTATCCAGAAAGTCGTCGCCGACAACCCATTCACCAAACCCCACTTCGAAGACGGCGTAGCCTCCATCATAAGCGTCTGAAACGCAGGCCAGGAGGCATTTAAAATCGCATTTGACAGAAACATAAAAACAACCAACTCCACCACGCTTCGCGAAAAAGCAAACACTAAGAAAAACGGCGATGAAGCCAAAAACGTGACAAACATAACCCATCTCCTATCAAACAAATCGCTGCATTTGCCTGCTGGAATCTGCACGACAATAGACGCAACTCCAAAACCAATAGCATACAAAACGCCAATAAACGTATAATCCACAGGAAAGTTCTGCTCAACAAAAATTGGAATAACAGGCGAAGTCACGCCCATGCCAATGCCCTGAACAATATTAATCAACGAAAACAGAACCAACACAAACAAGTAACCATTAACCATATCACCGCCTTTACCCTCATCTTTCGCAGTGTTACCTTGCTGCTTCCTTCTAGTTTCTTGCATCAGAAGCGTAAGCGGAAAAATAGCGAAAATTAACGCAGAACAAGCAAAGAAAGGAAACCTTATGCCTAACAAATCCGCCACCACTCCACCAATCAAAGGAGCCACAGTCGCACCCATCAACCAAGCAATATTCGTCCAACTATACGCAGAAGCCATAGTGTCAGTCGAAGAAGCATCCGCCACAATCGACCAACGCAAGGGAATATACATACCCGTCGCAAGACCAGACAACATAACCCAAGGCACCAAATCCAACCAGCCACTAGCCAAAGCATACATCAAAGGCGGAAAAGCCGCTAGCAACGTACCCAACGCGTGCAATCGCCTTCTACCATACTTGTCCGACAAAAATCCAGTGAAAATCTGCACTGCAGTAGCCATAGCATTCGAAACAGAAAACACAAACCCCAACTCAGTCATCGAAGCGCCAAGAGAACTTATGTAAATCGGCCACAGCGGACTGATCAAGTTAAGGGCAAAGGAGCACACTAAGAAAACGATGGAAAGGATTAGAATATTTCTCCCATAAGCTCCAAAGCCCATTTTCATTGCCCCTTATCAAACTAACCAACCACCACACGAAGATGGCAACCATCTATTTAAAAATTATGAGCAAAACTAAACACACTTATACTATCACCTCATCTTCTAACACAAAAAAGAGGAAGCAACAAAACATGGTCTGCGCAGTTATGGTTCACGAAAAACCGAAACTTAACAACCCCATCTTAATTGAGGGCTTACCCGGCATAGGATTTGTAGCCAACATCGCGGCCCTACATCTAATCCGCGAACTAAAAGCTACACGCTTCGCCGAAATCCTATCCGCATCCTTCCAAGATTTGACAGTAACCACCGAAACAGGAGACACACGCTCCCCAATAAACGAACTCTACTACTGTAAAAACAGCAATGGCAGACGCGACTTAATAATTTGGTACGGAAACACACAAGCACTAACAACTTCTGGACAATACGAACTTTGCGGACGTGTCTTAGACATAGCCGAAGAACTAGGTTGCCGCTTCATCATATCCATAGGCGGATTCAAACAAGAAGAAATAAAAACCACCCCAGTGATTTACTGCGCAGCCACAGACCCCGAAACCCTAAACGAAGCCCTAAACCTCGGAACAAAAATAATGGTAGGACAAATATTCGGCGTCGCAGGCCTCATCATCGGACTAAGCAAAATAAGAGAGTTAAAAGGCTTCTCGCTTTTAGTTGAAACCCTAGGCACATATCCCGACGCAAACGCCGCACGCTACGCTCTAACGGCGCTAAACAAATATCTAAACCTAAACCTCGACCTATCCAGATTAGATGTTGCAGCAGAAGAAACCAAAAAAGTGTTAGAATCCTTCGGTTTGATCAGAACCGCCATAGAAGAAAAGAAGAAAGAAGAACAACCGTTCCGCTGGTTTATCTAACCCTTAATTTCGCTGACAAACTGCTCGTAAACCTTTTGCACCCGCTCAGCGGCTGGACCCGAACCTTCCGCCACGCCCTTCTCCGTCAACTTAACCTTATCCATAACCCAAATAAACCCCTTATCCTCGTAAAGCTTAACCATAGTTGGAAAAACCTTTTCCAAACGGTCCGCAAGAGCCTTCAAGTCGAAGGGCTTCTCCACAGCCAAAATTTGGGCCACAACGTTCCCGTTAAGGATAACTCTGTGCAATGTCTTTCCTTGATCATCTTTTGCCTCTGCGAGGCAGAGGCTTAAAGAGTCGGGATTAACGCCTATCAGCGTTCCACTAAACGTTTTCCCAGTCGTCGTTGCAACAATCACATGTTTATCTGCCAACGCTGTAATTTCAGAGAAGAATTTCCTTTGCGCTACAGACAATTCCAAACCTCCATTCACATATCGAGATTGCAAAACAACTATTTAGGATTTTAACAAAACCTCAATGATAAACAGGCGATTAGGTCATAATAAAAAAGTTAAGGTTTCAAATCTCTTTTTTCCACATTTTGATTCAACAAAGCAATTGTGTTGGGAGGCAAATCTCTGTGGACAACGAGATTTGGACCAACCCAGCTATTGTTTCCAATTTTAACGCCTGGCATTAAAAGAGCATTTATTCCAGTTTTCACGTTATCACCTAAAATCGCCCCGAGCTTTTTTCTTCCGCTATCCACAACTTTGTCTTTCACCATCATCTTTATTGTTCCAGCGTCAAGCCGATAATTAGCCGTTATTGTGCCAGCACCTAGGTTGCAATTTTCGCATAGTATGCTATCACCAACATATGACAAATGTCCTATGTGCGTTCCATCCATAATCAAACTATTTTTTATTTCGCAAGCGTTGCCTATGCGAACTTTTTTGCCGATGCTCGTGCCTTGGCGTATGTAACAGTTTGGTCCCACGTCGCTTTCTTCATCTATAAACGCTGGGCCTTCAATGTATGCTCCAGAGCGTATGCGAGCAGTTTCTGCAACAGTTATCGGTCCAATCAAGTGTGCACCATTCTCCACAAGGCCATAAACTTTATGTTGCATCCTCATCAGCGCCCAGCGGTTTGCCTCAAGCAAATCCCAAGGTCTTCCAATATCTATCCAATCATCCTTTGAAATTTTTACAGCCAAAACCTTCTTTTTATCCCTCAGCAACAATGAGATTGCATCAGTGATTTCCCATTCGCCTCTGGTTGAAGCTGATGTCTCCTTTATTTTATCAAAGATTTCCCCTGAGAAAACGTATATACCCGCATTAGCCAAGTTTGTCGGCGCTTCTTCGCGGCTTGGCTTCTCGATTATTCGCTTAACGTATCTTTCGTCTTCAAGTTCTACTATGCCATAATTTTCTGGTTTTTCAACAGGAACAACAGCCATGGTTGCGGCTGGCTTCTCTTTTTGATGCAAATCGACAACGTTTTTTATAACTTCAGCGGTGAATAATAAATCGCCGTAAACCACCGAAAAATCATCTGTTACGTATGGCTTAACAACGTCTATGGCGTTGCCAGTTCCCAACACCGCTTTCTGCTGCATATACTCAATTTTTAACCCAAAATTTTTGCCATCACCAAAATATTGGCGAATCGCGTCTGCCATGTAATAAGTGACTATTAAAACTTCGTCCATTCCAGAGTTTTTCACAGCATTTAAACAGTGTTCAAGGATTGGTTTTCCTCCAACTTTTATCAAGTGTTTCGGTCTAGCTGAGGTGATTGGTTGGAGTCTTACGCCTTCTCCAGCGGCTAAAACTACAGCTTTCATTTCTTTGCTCCCTCGACAAATTTTTTGATAAGTGTTACTCCTTTCTGCATTATTTCTTTTGCCACTTTTAACGATTCACCTTCCACCGTTAGCCTAATAAGGGGTTCTGTGCCAGAAGCCCTAACTAAAATCCACCCGTTTTCAAGGGCTAGACGCGCACCATCAACTGTTGAAAACTCCTTATAGGCTGGAAAAACAGATTTTATTTTTTTCCCAACATTTTCCACAACTTTATGCTTCACTTCATTTCTGCAGGCAATGTTTTCTCTCAGGGTTGGATAGTGAGGCGTTTCAGCAATAAATTTAGATAGGCTCTTATTTTCGTCTTCTAAGGCTTTCAGAAGAAGTATGGATGAAAGTATTCCATCTGGACAATAATGGAATTGTGGATGTATCCAGGCTCCGCATGGTTCTCCGCCAAAGGAAGCGTCACACTTCTTTATTGCTTCTGCGACATAGACATCGCCAACCCTTGTCCTTATGACTTTTCCGCCTTGTTCTTTCACCATTTTTTCAACGCACATAGACGCCTCAACATTTGTAACCACGATTCCGCCGCCTTTTTTCTTTGCGATATGTGCTGCATATGCCGCTAAAACAAGGTCAAAATCCACAAATTTACCTTTCTCATCGATAAAAGCTACTCTGTCACCGTCGCCATCGTAGGCTATTCCAGCATCAACACCTAATTCTTGAACAATCTTGGCTAGGGGCTTTAAGGATTCAGCGTTTGGTTCTGGGCTTCTGGCTGGGAAAAATCCATCGGGCTGCGCGTTTATGGCTGTTACTTTGCATCCTAAGCTTTTCAGAATGGCTGGTGCAATGCTATATGTTGCTCCGCATCCAGGGTCTGCTACGACATGCCATTTTTTGTGCAGCCTTAGCGTTTTCTTTATCATGTCAACGTAAAGATGGGTTTCATCAATAGAGCATGCTTCACCAATATTACGCCAATCTGCCAGCCTAAAGCTTTCGTTTTCTATGATTCTTTCAATCCTATTTTGGCTTGTATCATCATAAGCTATGCTGTTGCTGTTGAAAATTTTTATGCCATTATACTGAGGCGGATTATGCGAGGCGGTGATCATCACGCCTGCGTCAGCGTTTAATTCTTTAGTTAGATAAGCCAAAACAGGAGTAGGCACAATCCCTAAACAGTTGACGTTGGCTCCTCTTGCTAAAAGACCAGAAACTAGCGCGTTCTCAAGCATTAAACCTGAAACTCTCGTGTCTCGGGCAACAACAATTTTTTTTGTTCTAGAAAATGCTGTAATAGCCAGACCTATCTTCGTTGCCAGAATCGGCGTTAAATCAGCATTAACTAAACCACGTACACCAGAGCTTCCGAATAGTTTAGACAAGTTTCCAAGCCTCTATGCTGTATTATAAGTCTTCATGGTTAAAATGTTAAATGCACTTAAATAATTTAAGCAGAAAATAAAAGTGAATAACTAAAACGATGTTTTATGCTTCATCTTGTCGCAAAATTTCATCAACTGCTTTCGCGTGGGATGCATTCCATTGGGATCGGAGATGTAATAGGCTGCGACCGCGTTAGCCAACGCCAGTCTACAACCGTATGAAAGCTTGTAAGCGTCTCCCAAAATGTTTCCAGCATTCCAAGCGTCGCCTGCCCCTGTTGCTCTTAAAACTGGAACATTGAACGCGGGGACAATTGTCTCGCCTTTTTTGGTGAATGTTGCCGAAAAGTTTGTCGTGTGCAAGTCAACTCTTGCTGAGAGATGCGAAGCCAATGTTCTTGCAGATTCCTTTGCCAATTCGTCGAACCGCAAACTTTTTCCACGCTTCTTTAGTTCGTCGCTTAGCAGTGATGCATAGCAAATCGCTTCGTTCTCATTTACACTCAATACGTCCACGAATCTGCTTTGCAAGACATTCTTCACTAACTCGGGAATCTTTTCCTTGTTAGGCGTTGGATCAGCCGTATCGTAGTAGGTTCTGCCTTTCCCCTTTGTTTTTGCATGATGAAAAACGTTCTTAGCTAATTCTGTTCCAAAGCGTCTGGTTCCAGCCCAATTAAAAACGCAAACGTAATCTGCATTTTCAATCTCTTCAAAATCCGCAGTATCTAGGCTGCGCGGTCCAAAGTTGGTTAGTGCACCCACGTCTCTGAGCATGACATTGACTTTTCCCTTTTCCATTTTAAATTCCATGGCTGTTGTTATTGATAGCTTTTCAAAGATCTTAGTGTGCGAGAGGTTGACTTTTTGTGAGTTAAGATAGAATCTGATTAGTTGCAGTCCAAGATTGCTTGTGCACACTATTGGAGTAACATCCACGCCTAACGCGGCTAAGGCAGAGGCCGTGTTTATCGCGTTTCCTCCTCTAAGCTCTGTTTGTGCTATTCCATCTATGCTACCGCCCTTTCGTCTCACCACTTTCCCGAGGCTTTCTGAAAAATTTTTCAAGTCAAGGTTTAGATTTATTAGGCGGTCAAGGAAAAAGTCGGGCATAACGACCACGCTAAGTTTCTCAAATTCTTTTTTTAGAAAACTTTGCAGTTCTTCGAGAAAGTCATTAGGCAAGTTCCTGTTCACCTGAAGCAAGATGGTTGTTTAACACGGATAACATTTTTTCATAAACTATTTTAATACGTTTAGGGTAATAGGGTTAACTCTGTTGGATAAGGTAGGAATAATAGTTGAGGTTTAAGGCAGAGATTTCTTTGCTTTTACTGGCGATCATACTATACATAGTGAGCGCTTTCTTATATTCTTATGAGCCTCAAGATTTGCTTCCTGTGGTAAATTATCCTTACAGAGATTATGCGATTCCTTTGGCGGTAGTTGCATCTGTACTTTTGGTAGTTGGGGCAATTCTTTACTCAAAACGAAAATAGAGCCACGACAGGAAGAGAAAACTTTGCAAGAGAAAAAAATATTTCTTGTCGTGTTCTTAATTTTAGGTTTTTTCATGAAAATTGCCGCCGAAATCGTGCACGAAGTCTTAGGGCACGGCTTATTTGTTCTGTTGTTCGGAGGAAAAATAACAAGTTTATACATTAGTGCCCTATGGCCTTATGATTTTTCTTGGATAGGCTGGGATTTACCGGAAGGCATAACTTCCACGCAGATGGCATGGATTTATGCAGGTGGAATACTGGCGTGTCTATGCGTGTCATTTGTAACGCAAGCATTTTTGCTTTGGAAAAAGAAGATTTCTTGGCATTTCGCTCTTGCACTTTTTTGGCTTGCATTTTGGACGCTTGTAAATTCAACTGGGTACCTCATAATTGGAGGTTTAGCATCTTTTGGAGACATTGATGAACTGATTACGTTGGGAATCTTGACAAACTTTATTTCTCTTGCCGTCGGCCTAGTCATTTTCATTGTAGGCTTTGTTGCATTGGGCTGGATTCTAAGAAAAATATTGATCCAAATGCTACCGCCTAAAAAAGCAGGTTTGGGCGTGACAATTTTCTGGTTCATAATTCCAATACTTGTTGTGGTAATGCTGCTTAATCCTGAACGTGAGTTGCAATGGGCTTATCTTCCTTTAACGCTCATTCCAACAATGCTTTCATTCGTCATAGAGTTTTTTTGTTTTCATCCCAACAGAAAGCGGACGCAAATCCAAACAATATCGCCCAATAACAATGCTATTATTAAACCCGCGGTGATGAAGATGAGCATGGGTAAGCCTGGCGTTGTCCAAACAGCATTCTGAATTTTTCCAGCCTCAACAGCTTTGGCTAACCTATCGACTATAGCGTCTCTGCCTTCGTCTTTGGGTATGACAACAAGCTTCCTTTTAAACTCCTTTTCTGGGGTTTCTTCTACATCTTCTAGGGGGTATAAATGCCATTTTTCCTTCAATCTCTCAACAGAAACCTTGTAACCAGTTATCAAAACCAAAATTTTTCTTCCAAGAGACTCATTTCTGTAGCCTTCTTCAAAGATTTTTTTGCCAGTTCTCTTATGCCAAAAAACGTTGTATAAAAGCATGTAAACAGCCGCTGCAGCCGCAAGCAAAACCGCGTTACTGAAAACAGTCATTGGAAAAAGAATTTGCGAGATTAGCGAAATTTCTCCCAAAATAGGCGTTAACAAACTTTTGGGGTAGAATGGTAAAACAAGTGCAAGGCACATTAGGGCTTTTGCATCTGCACCTCCGAAACCTCCAGAATAAAAAAGTATTATAGCGAAGACAGCGGTTAAGCCGAAGGATATCCCGTAAAAAAGCATGATTGAGCTCTCGTAACGAAACAGTTCAACAAAAGTTAATGCAAATGCTGTGGGTGCGAACAGTAGCCAGACGCTGTCACTTACTTCTCGAGTTTTCCAGTCACTCCAAGATGAATACAAAAGGAAGAGCAACGCTAGGGTTGTTCTCGCTAAGTCGAGTAGTGCTTGCACAGTGAACACCGTTAGGTGTAAAATATTTTTGTTCAATATTTAATGGTTGAGATAAAAGTTTTCAGAATGCGTAAAATGTCGGCTAAGAATGAGTTCTTGAAATCGGCGTTTCTAAGATACCTGTGCTTGTTCATTCCACGGTCCAAGAGTTTGTCCTGTTGAAGACACTACTTTGAAATAGTATGTTGCTCCGGCTGTCCATTCGTAGTTTATGGTAATCTTGACGACTTGACCATGGGTTAGTGTCAAGGGAAGCGATTGTGTTGGCGTTTGTTCTGTCATGTTTCCGGTTGTTGGGCCACAGTAAACTTTCAAGATTGCTGTGTCAGAGGTTCCCGAGTTTCCTATGTCAAGGTCTATTTTCTTAGTGCTACCTTGGGTGTAGAAGTTTACGTTTGCCTTGTACAGCATTACGCCTGCTTGTTGTCCTGCGCTGCTCATGTATGTCATCACCCAAGCGTATGTGACAACTATGGCTGCAACTGCAATGACTATTAGAAGCAGTGTAGCCAATATCGGTGATATAGCCTTCTTGGATTTTACAACACTTTTAGTTAACATGTTCTCACCTTTTGCTGTTTAGGAAATCTTCAGATTACTTATTTAACTCATATGAACCCAAAATCCACATTCAGAATAACTCTAAAACCGAATAG
Source organism: uncultured Candidatus Bathyarchaeia archaeon (assembly GCA_964558305.1). Lineage (GTDB taxonomy): Archaea > Thermoproteota > Bathyarchaeia > Bathyarchaeales > Bathycorpusculaceae > CAZLCE01. Next base: position 44,986 of record CAZLCE010000005.1, on the reverse strand, counting down.
TGTAAACTTAGCTTTCCGTGGTTACTGTTATTGTTGGCGGATATTCAACGATCATCCACAAGCCTGTGGTTCCGCCAGTATCTGGATATATGGGTTTCTGCCCGTCGAAGGTTACAACTGCGCCGCACCATACTGCGTCAAGGGCGTATGTGAAGGAAACCGTGGCTAGGGACGATACTGGTTTGATTTCTATCGTTGCTGTTTGGCTACTGCCGCTTCGTGAATCTGTTATGTTTATGCCGCCGGTTTTGTTTCCAGCGATTTTATCAAATACGTAAAGTTGTTGGTTTTGTTCTGTTGTTGTCATGATTCCGAATCCGCGGTTGTTTTCTATGAATTCGCTCCAGTGGTGTTTCCAGATGTTTGATAGGTTGTAGAAGAAGCTAGCATTGTTTGAAACTATTGGATAACCAGATGATGTGCCATTTTCCGTTATAGTCTTACTCCAGTCTGGACCCCATTTATCCTTCGAGACTGTTGTTCGTATTTGTATTAGGCATAGGTCTGTTATGCTTCTGCTTTGTTGCGACTGTACAAACATTAATCGTAATTGGTAGGTGTAGTATGTTGAGTTTGCAGGCAAGGTTAATACTATATGTGCATAAACGTTTGGACAACCAGTGGCGCCGTCGCTCCATTCCGCCTCTTGATGAACTATGTCCCTTATTATTCCATGGTGAATTATATATGCAGGGTCTGCTCCGTAGGTGCTATTTTTATTATTAATTCGCATGAATCTTGCAGTAGCTGTTGAACTACCAACGGTTGATGTCACTTTAAAGACTGTTGCTCCATATTCTGCTTCATATACTCTCTGTATAGTTAGACTTAGAATGCCGTTTGTTAATATTCCGTTACTAGGGTTATCTCCTGTAAAATATCGGTTAGTGTATGCGTATGGTGTTTGGGTTACTGTGTCGCTTCCGTTCCACCATATTGTAACTTTTGAAACGTTAGGGTTCACCAAAAAAACTAGCATAGTTCTGCTGCTAAACACGCTTGCATTATTAGCTAAGCCCAGTGGAATTTGATAGTTTGACGCCCAATCCTCTATTTGGAATGGCACTTCCTGGTTTGTGCCATTTATGGTTTGGTTGATGCGAATTGCTCTTGCCGGTATTGGTGGAATAGGTTTTACTTGCGTTGTCAATTCTAGGTTTTGTCCGAGCCATCGCATTGTGCCATTTTGCAGCAGTTCTACGACTATTGTTGCATCTCGTAGTGTTGAGTAAAGCGTTGAGTTCCAGTTTAACGTGCATGTGTAACGGCTGAATGATGAAGCCACAACTATTATGCCTCTTGGATCCTCCACCTGGATAACGTAGGAGTATGGGTCTACTCCGGACGGGATGTCGATTAGGTATGTGCCGTTTGCGAACGCCACCGGTTCAGTGCTAGGGTTAATTAGCTCCCATGTTGAGTTCGCGTAAATGTAACGGTAGAATTTGAAGTTTCGTTTTCCCAGGTTTATGAGCGGCTCGCCTTCGTCTCTAGTTATTATTAACTGTGTCTGATTGCTCGATGTTGTGTTTTCAACTTGCACTGCTAATCTGCATGAGGTTTCGTAGGTTATTCCGTACATTCCAAGGCCAGTTAAGCTGTAGTTTACAGCTAGGTTTCCCATGCTATAACTTGTGTTTGTAAACCAGTATGTGCGCATATCCGAGTTGCTTACGTTGAAAGATGTTCCCCACTCAGGATGCATATTCGCGATATTAACTAATCCGCTGTGAAGATAATTTGTCGCCAGTACTTTTGTGTATGACGAGTTTCCGGTAACTTGCAAAACTGAACCGTAATAGCCAACAGTGAAGCCTAAAATTTGTTTCAAGGCTAGGTTTGTTTCGTCTATTGCGCTCAATACCTGTGGTTGGTCTTGGAGCGGACTGTTACGTATCGTGGAGTAAGTCATTATGACGGTGGCTATGAGTATCACCGCAACAAATAGAGCCGCAATAATTGAAAACTGACCTTTATTGTTCAGTGCTATACGCCTCCGGTTTGCCCAAGCTGCAAAACAACAAGCCTAGAAGTCCCCGTAGCCGTATACTCAGATCTGTAGAGTCTAGGTTTAAAATTGCATAGCAGACTGAGGGCTGTGAGTCTAATGTCTGGGCTTCTTGTTAAACCCAACGCTAGAAACGAACCTGAGACATTGTTCTTGTAAACCGCGCCAGCAATCCAGTTGTCTACTTGGTCAAAGATGTAGGATGTCACCGTTAAATGATACGTACTTAATATCGATGATGGCAGGGCTCTTGTGGCTGTTTGATATGGAGAAGGATAAATACCGTAATAGTTGCAATAATATGAGGCTTCAGACGAAAGATAGACAACGCCAGGGCTGCCAGTAATCCATTGATCGTTATATGAATATCCTTGGTTGTCTATTCCTTTCAAAAACGCGTTTAGTCCAGCTGGTCCGACATGTCTCATTCCGTAGATGCCCCATGTGTTTTGTTCGTTTGGAAATAGACCAGTATTGCTGACATAATATAATGGGTAGCCTACTATGCTGACCCAGGTCCAGTTGTACTGTCGCACTCGTTGTCCCAGAGTATAACAATATCTGGCATAAGAGTTTCTGGCAGAATCGTATCCAACGCCTGAGCTTGCGTAGTATCCTGATGGTATTGGTACAGCTTCTCCACATGTATTTATGATTACTGCGTTTTGTAATGTTTCTCCTTGAAGTGCTGTGTTGTTTAGTATTTTACCCAGCTGTGTTGTGTTTTGCACCATTATTGTGCGTTGGAAGTATGGTGATAGTAGATTGTATAGGTCTTCTGCCAAACTTTGGGCCGTATAACCTGTAATCCACCATCCGTTCGCATCACTGCAGTTCAATATATAAAGGGTTCCTCCAACTCCACGCTCGCCGATTTTCTCTGGAATCACACGAAACGTCACGTTAGAAGAAGCAACCAGATAAGAAGCAGCGTCCGACGCTATACCTAAACTTTCAGCATTCGAAATGGACTTAATATTACGGTACAGCTCTGTTCCACTTCCGCTCTGCACCTCATAAACAGTAAAGTTGTAAACTATGTTAGGCGGTAGACAAGCAGAAAGCGCAATCTGTAATTGCCCCCAAGCTGGATCCAATTCGCTCTTGAACACTGTTTCGCTTAAGTCATAATCCACATCCAATGTTTGAAGCGTTGTTAAAGCAATTCTTCTGAGGTTTAATGGCGAAACACGGCGTGGCTGAGGCAAAACAGCGAAGAAAGAAGCGATTATGAAGGCTCCTGTGACGATAATTATTACTAGCAGCACTTCGATTGTGCGCATCATTTTAGCCAATCACCGGATAACCCTCTAAACTCCACAACGCAAGCTTAGCTTGATAGGCAATGCCGTTAACTGTGACTTGACGCATGTCAGTCGCAACCCATTCCCTACCGAGCGTGTCATCTCCGAAAGTTACCGGAAAAGCCATAGAGCTTATTCCCCAAGGCATCAAAATAACACCACCTTCCACGGCACTTTTCCTATACGTAATTATCAAAATTCCAGGGTTATAGGTCGGAATAGTAACAACACCATAGGGCCATCCTTCGCCATAAACTACTTTGCCAACTTTTCCAGTGGAATTTTCCAGAGGCATTTCGCGCAAGGTAAAGTCTTCTGTTAACAGGACAAAGGTCGCATTGTATTTGAGTTCTGCTACTGGAGGTCCAAAATACTGCACATCGTAGCTGTGTGCTATGAGCACTCTTCTCTCTTCCAAATTATCAATGAATGGGATTATATATTGTTTATCAGAGGTTACCCGCTCATGGTAACCCACTCCAATGAGTCCGCTAAGATGAGCATATGCAATGAAAACGTAAGAAACCTTATCATCATTAACATCAGCAAACTCTAATAAAACTGACCCTTTCTCATCCGTATAGGTGGTACCATACTTTATTGTGTAAGCTGGATAGGCTCCTTCGCCTCCTGTTAAGGAAACTGTGAGAAAACAATAACTTACTGTAGCGTTGGATAGAGGAAATCCCATTCCAGCAACATTAACAGACAATCTTAAGGGGTTTTTAGGTTGCACTTCTGCTATCGAAACTGTTACAATTGGCGTTATAGTTAGCTGAAACCCGTATGTACCGTTTATTCCAAGCAGTCTGGTAGCTGCTGAGTAATTAATGGCTTCGGTGAAAGGCACCAGAAGGAAATTACCGAACCCCATAGTTATGTTACTGTAATACAATCCTGTTTTAGGATAATAGACTGGTTCTCCAGTTGAAGACCGCAACCGCATAAGAGAGAAGGGACTGAGCCTATACTGTGTAAACTCCGGGTCTTGCACTCCGAAACCCGTTGGGGTGCAGTTGCTCTTTCCCCAGTTAGTCGGAATACCCGGGTTCAGCAACATGTTATCAAGCAAATCACTGCATTTTGTTGCGAGGTTCCTATGACGCTGATACAGTATAGCTGTTTGAAGGGTTTGATTAAAGAGGCTTATGAAAAGAAGTATTGCCGCTAAAAAAACAGTCACCGAAACTAGATGGTCTATTGTTGAGCCTGCCATGTTTTACGCCTTCTCATCCTCCAAAAGACAAGCTTATGGTTCCATTCGCAAACTTTTCAGCTCTTATGCAGGCATTTGTGGAGTTGCTTATGAAGGTGGATTCTTGCCACACAACATTCTGACCCAGAATAACCGAGGTGGTTACGGTTGTTCCAACGATTTTCAGTTTCAGCGTTAGCTCTAAGACCTTACTTGAATTTGATTGACCGGAGACTGCTCTTAGTATTGCGTTTCCAGTGTAGGGGTAATTCTCTATGAATGGTGGAACCTCCGATTTTTGCATTGCAGTCCCTGCCGATATTGTTGCATGGTTAAGCGAGAAGTATATCTGCTGTATTGTGCTTCCCAGATGGCTTGCAGTCTCTTGAAGGGCAAGTGTTCTGCGGGAGTCTACCCAAATGTTCATGAGCCAGCCTGCAGTTAAAGGAAAGAGGAAAATCTGTAAAACTAAAACTGGAACCATGATCACATATTCAATAGTTATATGCGGCATCCATTATCCCTCCCAACAACCGCTAGGCATGCAGCCCTAAAGAAACAATCACCTCACTCGTGTAAAACTCGATAACGGAACCACCCGGGATATACACTATTTCTTCCGTACTTGCAAATCTGAAGAAGTCTGCATCAAACCCTAGACTAGCCTTTGTAAAATTCACAGTTATCTTAACTGCATTGCCGCTTTCTGTTTTAACTGAAACAGAGCTTCCGACAAGCGTTACAGATTGCGAACGTCGTGGATGTGAGCCTTGCTGTAGAACTGGTAAGTAAAACTTGAAATAATTTTTTGTTTCTCCACCAGCAGATATGGTAGAATTCAACATTCTTATAGAAGGAGCAACAACCACCCTTATGTAGTTACCATCGTTCATCGGCAACCTTTCAATAACATACACGTAACTTACTGGTGCTGAAACGCCTTTCTGAAGGAAAGAACTGTTCGAAGATGGGAATACACGCTCGTAATAGCCGTTTCCAAGTGAGTATTTGCTAATTGGCATATTGAATAAAAGAATGCCCACTGTGTAATTAGCGAGGTATACATATGCAGTACCATTATGCACGTAAACAGTGTAATTTAATGTCAAAGACTCAAAATTTATTACTCCAAACTTGCTTGCGTAACGCATTGTTTGTGTGCGTCCAATAGTCCATGATACATCATCAATTTGAAGCGCAACCGTTTGCATGAACTGTTTAATAGTGCTAAACTCGTTCTCCGCCATTCTTGAGTTTAAAAAGTTGTTTGCAAAGACTATTGTTACCAATAGCATGACTACTATCGCGCTTGTTAGTATGACTGTGGAAATCGCTGGACTAACTGCCTTCTTGTCTTTTCTTAACCTATTGCACAGTAAAGGTCTAAAACTCGTATTTTTACCCTCCTAGCCGAATTTTATAAACATGGGCACCAGCTTCGCTGCTAAAACAGCAATTATCACAAGAAGAGATGCATGTTTGAAGCCTGCTGCAACTGATTCCTCGCTTATTTTACCCGCTACTAAGCCTATCAAGTAGCTGTGGAAAATGCATGAAGTCGTGAAGATTGTAATCATGGAACTTAAATCCTTTGAGGGACCAGTTTCTGCTACGCCCAGCGTTCCCGAAGTGAAGCCTATCATCATAGTTGTGGTCGCCACAAGAAGAATTGCAGCGAAATAAGGCATCATCACATATGGACGCACAGCCATTTTCTTTTCTCTCTCAACCTCCTGAGTCAAATTGTTGAACCTCGCAAGCGACTCAATCATGGCTATTGTTCCACCACCAACATCGATTGTTTCAACCAGCAAGAACATGACAATCTGCGTCATCCAACTTCGTGTGCGCTTAACGAAATCCATTATAACTTTTCTAACAGGAACACCCCAAGAAATCTCCGAACTTATTTTACGAAGGTCCCTGGTGAAATCGCCGTAATCTCGGTTTGAAAGACTTTCAATGCATCTTTCTGGAGACAGACCTGTTTTCCTAACTTCTGTCAAGTCCCTTAGAAAACTGTTAACACCTTGCTCAGTGCTGGCTCTTTTCTTCGAAAGTTTACTGTGCACTACAGCTGCTGGCGCTGTTGCAACAAACAAAGCTATAGCAATCGCTATAGGCAGGTCGATTATGGTTTGAAATGAGCTGAAAAATGGTATTTCCATGTATCCTAAGAAACCCGTAAACAATAGAAGTATCACTATTCCTATTATGCTGCAAAATCCAAAAACTTTGTAGGGGCGCATCTCCGTAACGGGAGTCTTAGGTTGCATGCTATGCGCTAAGTAAATGAACATTAACGAAAGCATGGGTGTAAACAAGTAAGTGTATAGAATTATGCCCGAATACAATGATATGCCTACGCTGTAGATGGATTCAACGCTGAATAATATGTAGAAGCATAAAGACATCAGAACCATGACGATTATGAAAGTTTCCAGAAGCATTCCGAGTCGCTCAGCAGCAGCCTTAACTCGCATAGCCCTTGTCTTAAAAATGTCCTCAGCTTTACGTTCAAGAAAATGTCCAATATCTCCGCCAATGATAACCGTTGAAGCATATCCTGAGAGAAAATCCCTGAAAACGTCCAAGGGATTTCTTTTCGCTGCATTTTCAATTGCAGTTAATGGATCTATTCCAAAGATTTCCACATCTTTGATGATTTCTCTCGCTTCACCTCTCATCGCGGGCATCAATTCGACTTCTGCAAGCCTCTTAAAACTCGTGTAAGGTGCAATTCCACCAGAGGCCATAACGCTAATGTATGTGGCTGAAAAAGGCATTTCTCTTTCTAGGTTGCTTGCTCTTTCACCAGCTCTAGACATGGGTATTAACAAGAATCCTATTATTATGTATAGTGGCAGTGGTACCAGGAAGATTATTGGTATGAAGCCGTAAAGATATATAATGATTATGGATATTATGGGCACTGGAATCGTTAACACTGCGATGAAAAGCATCAACGAAACATACGTTTCGGGGTAAATCTTGATTTTCGCTCTTTCTAAATAGCCTTTAAACTCGATAATGTTTTTTAAAAAAGAGGGAGCCATCTTACCGAAGAGGCGAAAAGACCATGCCTCAAGGGTTTCTAGAAACGGCAATTGGTTTTACCTCCTCCCCTGCAAGAATCTTTTCATAAATTTGCTTTGGTCTAGCATAATACTCTGCGACGATTGCGGCCACATCTCTGTAACTTCTTATGTTGCGTTCCCGCATCCAATGTAATACATCTTTACGTCTGTCTATTTCGGCGATTAGCTCCTTTTTGCTGGCGCCTACTCGTTCAGAAATTGCCGATAACATCATGCTTTTGTCGAATGCGGGTAAATGGTCATCTTTGGTTGGATGCCACTTAAAGGAACATCTGTAATCTTCATAGTCCGCAATTTCGTTGACATCGATTACACGTCTGTAAGCCTTCTTTTCGCTCCCTTTTGTGAGATGAACCCTTTGAATTGATAGCACAATGTTCATCAATGGTATATAAGCAGGCGCAATATCCATGGGTTTCTGCGTTAAACGTTTGATTGCTGAATCCAAGTTTTCAGCGTGCATCGTACACATGCCTCCGTGGCCAGTTGCCAAAGCCTGGAAAAGCACGTAGGCTTCTTGGCCTCTCACCTCACCTACGACCAGTATGTCTGGGCGGTGTCTCATCGAGGTTTTTACCAAGTCGAAGAGTGTAACTTCGCCGACGTTGCTTCCACCTAGGCCATAGCTCTGTCTAGCGATAAGTGAAACCCAGTTTTCATGAGATAAGTTCAGCTCTGCCGTTTCTTCTATTGTAATTATTTTGCTTCCAGGTTTAATCAGACATGCTAGGGCGTTTAGGGCTGTTGTTTTTCCTGCAGCTGTTCCACCCAAAACCATTATCGAAGCTCTATTTTCGAGGCACATCCAGAAGTAGGCTGCCATCTCCTCGGAGAATGTGCCCAAGTTTATTAAATCTATTACTGAGTATGGGTCTTCTCTGAATTTCCTAATTGTGAAAGCGGTTCCAAAGGGTGTGACTTCTCGTCTGTAGCAAACCGCCAGTCTGTGCTTGCCTGGCAATGAAGCGTCAACTATGGGGAAGGCTGAGCTTACGTGTTTTCCAGCCATGTGCACAAGTTTGACGACTGTGTTGTCAAGTTCTTCATCATTTTCAAATTCGATGTTTGTTTCGATGCTTTCGTAGTTTCTGTGCCAAATGTATACTGGCTTGGTGACTCCGTCGCATGAAATGTCTTCTATGTTTGGATCTCGCATAAACGGGTCGATTCTGCCGAAGCCTACAAGGTCTCTTTCAGCATGATAGAGAATTTTGTACCATGAAACGTCTGGTAGCCAACCTAGACTTATACGGTATTTGTCAACAATCTTCTTGGCTTCTTCTGCGAAGAATTTTCTAGGGTCAAGGATTTCCTCTTTTGGCGATTCGATTTCTGCAAGTAATATTTCTAAAATGCGATTGTAAACGCTTCTTTCCAGTGGATCAAGTTGTAGTTCATCTAATATGTATTTGTACTCGCCTGTTTTTGGGTTCTGCACTATGGCAACATGCGCAAAAGGTTCATAGAGTGGATATTTTTCAACAACTCTTAATCCTCTAGGCACGGGCTTTGGCGGGGGTGGTGGAATGGTTACTTGTTCGCGTTTTCCAAGATTAAGTTTGATTCTCACTTTCTTTAGTTTGGCGAGTTTTTCCTTGAGTCGCAGTTTTGCCATCGCGTTTTCTCCTATGCATTCTTATATTATATGTACGGTCTATTAAATATTGCGTCTTACGAGATGTTACGCAATACTATTATTCCTCTTTAGCTGAAAGCACGATAACCTTCAACTTGATGAGAATGGCAACCATCGCCACAATTACTACTGGAATAAGAATCAGAAGTATCGTGGTTAGAGACCATCCACCTCCTACTTCTGCAGTTACGGTTATCGTAGTTTGATTCTCTGCGCTTATGTATCCATTTTTGGTTGCATTGGCTATTACAATTACTTGAGGAATTTCCTCACTCGTTCTAGGAGCGCTAAAAGTGAATGTACAGTATCCATTTGAATCGGTAAGTCCTGTTGTGGCAGATAAACTTCCTTGGCTGGACGACAGGGTTATTGAAGCGTTGGCAACAGAAGTTGCGTTGCATGTCACATGTACTGTTACGAGAGCTGCTTCTCTGGAAGCTACTGTGGATGGATTGGCTACAACTGTAACCTCGAGTATTCCAGGGTTAATAGTTACGTTTAATATGTTTTCTCCGTCGGCATAGCCGATTTTTGAGGCTCGCGCTATAATGGTGAGATCATGTGGTGCATTAACTGGGGGTGCTGTAAGTGTAAATATTGCATCGCCAGAAGGATTAGTTAACCCTGAAGTCGTAGGTAAGTCTTCAGACATTATGGTAACGTTTGCTTCCGAGATGTGCATCAAGTCGTATGACACGTGGACTGTTACATTTATTTTGCCTTCAGAAACAGTCTCATTAGGATCAGCAGTGACTTGAATATCAAGAACTTTAGGTTTTATGTTAATTATTGCATATCCTTCTCCAGTCGTGTATCCACTTTTTGATGCAATTACCGTAATGGTAGCGTTAAGTCCATCAATCAGTGTTGTTTGAGGGGCGATGAAAACAAATACTGCCATGCCGTTCAAGTCCGTAACCCCTGTGGTCGCTGAAAGACTACCATAATCAACGGACAATAATAGTGCGGCGTCTGCAATTGGCTCTTCAAAACTACCTGTCACGTAAACAGTCACACTTGCCGTTTCTTCTGATTTAACAGTTGCTGGTTCAGCGACTACCTGAACCTTAGGAGCTGGTAGAACCTTCAGATGCTCGTAGTTAGAACCATCTGCGTATCCAGTTTTAGTGGCTCTTACAATTATTCTAATATTGGACAGTTCGGTAGCATTTGGTGCTGTAAACGTCGTTGTGAAATAACCAGCAGAGTCTGTCACACCTGATTGAGGCGCAAAATCTCCACCTTTCACCGAAAATAGGGTTACATTTGCGTTTTCTATGGCGCCTGTTCCATTTGACACATAAACGGTGACCAGAATTTCTTCATTGGAGTTAACTGTAGAATTGCTGAGGCTGATGGACACTTCCAACGGTGTAAGATTCTGCACGCTTATTGTTTCTGTGACAATATTCTCGCTTGTAACGTTGAAATCATCAACTACTCTCAAACTTGAAATGTATGTTCCAGTTGATGAGTATGAATGATCAAAAAGTGGCAACGTAATCCAGCCACTATTAGTTCCATCCCCAAAATCAAAAAAGTATTTATCAACACGTCCATCATCATACGAGTCTGCGCCTATAAATGTGACATCTTGATTTGGTGCAACTAAAGTCTTGTCTGTCCAAAGCACCGCCTGAGGTTTTTCATTCTCATAGTCGATCGGCTTCGACAAGAAGAATATAAAATCGATATTTACTCCGTTGCCACCAACAGGGTTTCCTTTTCCATGCGGATTTAGCGATTCATGCAACGGTCCGCTTCTGTGTCCCCAATAATTATATGTTGCATCTACTGTGGCTGTGTGTGAGACATCCATACCTAAATTGTTATCATAGATATCATTAAAGTGAGCCTCGTGATTAATTCCGTCTTCATAATAAATGCCAACCATGTTATTTGAAATATAGTTACGGGTGATATACGTACTTGTGCCAGTTGAAATGCGAAATCCATTAAGATTTGCTGAGATATCATTGTTAATAATAACAGTGTTGTCGTAAGCATCTGCTTCGAGGACTATTCCGCTTTGCCCGTTGAGCAAGATGCTATTTTGCTCTATGTCTATTTCTCCAGTTAAATATCCAGTCAAGAATATGCCATCTCCATTTGAACTTATGACATTGTTTCGTATGGTAATCTGAGAACCACCAGCTATGTAGATGCCGCTCATACTGTTGCTAGTTATTTCATTGTTTTCAATAATCACATTACCATTGTTTATTGTAATGCCATTCTCAGAATTGGATTTCACAATACTGTCCAGTATGCTTAGTGAACCAGCATCTAATGTTATTCCATTTGTGCCATACTCTATTATGCAGTGTGCAAATAAGGATGGTTGCGCTCCATTGATCTGGATTGTTCCCCAATCTCCCTTCATTGGGGTGAGTTTATTAGATGTGAAACGTATCGGCTTGTCCTCTACACCATCTGCGATAATCCGTCCGTTGATTACTAGACAAAAGTTTTCTCCAAACCTAACTTCAACACCGGATTCTATTGTTAACGTTGCATATGGATATACAGTAACATTGTTTGATAGCATAAATGGGCTGTTCACAAGTGTCCAAATTGTGTCTTGTGTGATTGGGCCTTCGACATAAGTTGCGTTTACGGGTTGGAATAATTTTCTGTTTGCAAAATTGAAGATGTTACATAATATAATTAGTGAGATAGCTAACAGTTTCATTTGTTTTTTCATATTTGCGCATCCACTTTATGGTGATTCTGCAGTATTCTTCTAACTAGTTTTAGTTTAAGCATTATGAATTCGAAATAAAACTTCGAAATCTATACCAGTATGTCTCTGTGTGAATGAGAAATAGGTAAGAGATTTAATGAAGTAAAAGAGAAACCTATCAGCAACAAGGAGGAAGATGCTTGAAAAGTTTCACGGCAATTGCTTTGGAAGACTTTCCATTAATACAATTTGGAGATAACATAACTAAAATAGTTGTAGAAACAGCCAGAAAAAACGGCTTGGAACTTGAAGAGGGCGATGTAATAGCTATCGCGCAAAAAATCTTTTCAAAGGCTGAGAAAAGAATAGCACGGTTGAAAGATGTTGTTCCTTCTAAAAAAGCCGAAAAAATCGCAAAAATAACTGGAAAAAGTCCGAAATTTGTCGAGTTAGTTCTAAGAGAAACAAAAAAGATAGTGAAAGCCTCTCGTGAAGTATTGCTGGTGGAGGACAAGCGCGGTTTAATCTGCATAAACGCTGGAATTGACAAGTCAAACATAGAAGGCAGAGGTAACTTTGTATTATTGCCCGAAAACCCTGACGAATCGGCGGAAAAATGTCGCATGGAAATCAAGAGGCTAACGGGCAAGAACGTTGCAGTGGTTGTATGCGATACCTATAGCCGCCCCTTCAGAAGGGGACAAGTAAATTTCGCAATAGGTGTGGCTGGAATTAATCCATTCAAAGATTATCGAGGAAAAAAGGACCTCTTTGGGCAAACTCTAAAAGTGAAAAACGTTGCGGTAATAGACGAAATCGCTGCTGCAGCGGAACTGCTCATGGGACAAGCCACAGAGGCAAGACCTGTTGTCATTTTAAAAGGCTTAAAAGATTTAGTTTTCTGCGAGAAATGTAGTATGAAAGAATTGCGTATTTCAAGTGAAGAAGACTTGTTCAGTAATGCGTTATGATTTTATAACCATTGTAAAAATGGGTTGCTACGTTTTTCTTCACCGATTGTTGTTATCGGTCCATGTCCAGGATAAATAACAAAGTTATCTGGTAAGTATACTAGCTTTTTCAAAGAGAGTTTCATGTCACGTTCAGAGCTTTCTGGAAAGTCCGTCCTTCCAATGGAGCCCGAAAACAACGTGTCACCACTAAAAATCTCTTTTTCGCCTAAAAGAGATATTCCTCCAGAACTATGCCCTGGAGTATGCAGAACTTTCAATGTTATTTTTCCAAATTTTATCGTGTCTCCATCATGCAGTAGTATATCTGCTGGTGGCGAAGAACTTGCAAGACCCATAAACTCTGCAATTCTCTTGTTTATTTTTCCAAGCATTAGTGCATCAGACTCATGAATCAGAATGGGTACATTAAAAATCTTCTTCATCATATTGTTTCCACATGTGTGGTCTGGGTGACCATGCGTATTTACGATGTACTTCAAAGTCAAGGCATTAGTCTTAAGGAATTTAAAAATTCCTTCAGTCTCGCTTTTGTCTTCGAAACCGGGGTCGATTATGATTGCTTCTTTAGTTTTTTCACATGCCACGACGTAGCAGTTTGTGAAAAAATTGCCTACAGTGAACATCTTCACCATCATGTTTGACAGCCAATAGAGGATAAACTTTAAAGCTAATAAACTGTTTTAACTCGATTAACGCCTAATTGCACATCTAATCAGATGTTCACCAAAACTAATAAATTTTGAAAAAGCATAAACTCTTTTTGGAGATTGGAGAGTATTTGAATTTACAAGAAATTGAAGCCGCGGCCATTCGCTTTAAAACGTGTCCAAAATGTAATTCTGCTGAAGGTTTTTGGTTGGGAATAAAAAATGAGCATGTATATGCTCAATGTAAAGGCTGCGGGGCAAAGTTTCAACTATTCGAAGTGTATGCGGCAAGCGAAAAAGGTAAAGCGCCTGAGCGATTCAGGTTTTTTAGGAAATGAGTTAGACAGTTTTGTTGCCTTTTGGAATGTTTAGCGCTCATGCTGTTCGGTTTTAAAGCTGGGATTTGGATTATTCAAGACGTTTTGTTTGATTTTATTTTTTGTTTGAACTATTTTTTGGTTTTTATTCTAAATCTGAATCAGAACCACTAAAAAATTTTTAATAAACGTGCCGCACTTTCTGATACATGACCCAAAAAGAGGAATGAAAATGAATAAAAAAACAACACTTAAAGCATTAGCGTTTTTAGCGATTCTCATATGCACAATTGCAACACCAATTCTCATCGATAGATTCATGGTACAGGCTAGCAAATCCAGCTATAATTCAGATTACATGACTGTTTCCGGGGTTTTATCCACTGACTCCTATGTGCTGTTTCCATTTGAAAAGAAAAACTTGACAATTGGCTTTTCAAAATACGGAGAAATGATAGACTACGATGCTAAGGTTGGCATAAACTACGGTGACCTTACCGATCCCTTTGCACCGGGATCAAGTAAAGTTACAGAGGCACAGTGGGTTGAAGGTTGGATACTAAACGTCACATATGTTGAAGGTGGGATTTACAAGAATGTTTGGGCAAGGGCAACATACAGTGATTACTACGGAACTGGCACTGAGGGAATCGCAGGCAATTGGCATGAAGGCGTAACAGACGGATCCACTGGACTCACTGTTAGAGGTGGCAGAAAGACTAATGGTGGAGCGGTAACAGATCCCATTCTCGTTTTATACAATGGACCGAGAAGATTTGTGGCATTGCTTAGAACAGTGATTTACGACAATGCTCAGCATTCAACTGCGCTGTTAAACTTGACCTTTACAATAGTTTTTAACAAGGATAAGAAGCAAGTGATAGTTTTCAAGGACATCAAACGCATAGATGTTGGAAAAAACATCGGAGATATGCAAATCGAATTCAGCAATCGTGGCGAATGGGACCTTGGAGATGGAAATCCGCCAAAATCTTATGCGCACTTCTTTGAGAACGAAACAACTCTTTATGATGGCCATTATAATGCTTGGTATAACGCTACTGGAATACCAAGCTACTACAACGGTACCTACGATGTATGCCAGATTATAGAAGACGGACTACAGTATGCAGCTTGGGCTGCCTACTGGCCTAAACCAATCATAGGCTGGGTTGGCGCAACTCAAGTGGAGGCTCACAGAGACGTTATACTCTCCTCAACATCTACTAAAACACAAATTCAAAACGGCACAGATGCAAGCAATTATATAGTTCTTGATGAGACGCCAATTTCCTATCCTCAGAAGAACGCGACAGGAATCTTCTGGAAGGAAGAGCCAATGGTGTTTGTCAACAATAATGTAAGGATAATCAACGGCTCTGTGACGAGCACTATGGTTACATACTGTGAGGGCAATAATACGCTATACTTCCCAGCTAGTTATACTCCAGGCTCAACAGACGTTGTCAAAATAGTCTACAAATACTCTACAGAACAAGACGATATGAGCGCTGAGCCTAACTCGCCTTTCACCATCGGTGAGTGGGCCATCAAAATGTATGAGGCAACAGATCAGTTCCGGGCCGTGACTGTCTATGGAGTTACAGATCTTAATGATGGAGAAGACCTGAATTGTGCGTCACATGACGAGAATAAGCTTGACTCGGAAATACAATACTACCTAAACGAAACCTTCAATCCCTACGACCTCTACAGCGCAGTTCACAAAGATACGAGAAGATGGGTGGATTACCACAATGTAACCAGCGCAGAAGTGACAGCAGAAAGAGTTTCCTTCAACCTAACGCATAAGCCAGTCATCAAATCATCAGATTGGGCAGAGTATTGCGAGTGGTCTGAAAAAGTCGAGTGGGATGGCGCGCTAAGAACTCCCTACCGTGCAAACAGTGTATTTAATGGATACAACTACACCTTCTATGGTAATGAGTGGAGCGGCGACGGAACAGGCAATATAACGATAATTGGTAGCAATGTTCCTGCCGCTGGGACATTCATTAAAGTGCTGTACTCGACTAATGCAACATGGTACAAAGAGAAAACAGACTTGGGAATGTTCGGAAACACAAGCAGAACTATATCTTCAGGCAGCTCAGGGGTGATAATTCCAAACGGCGTCATCAATAGCACCACATGGACAGACCCATTTGGCACGACCTATAACATTACAATACTTAACGATATAATGTACGCACAACAGCTTGCTACGCAAAATTCAACAGTATCTGTGCAAGACGATCTCAGTTTAGTATTAGACATTAAAATCCGACCAGAGTCCGGATACGTGGAAGTTCAAAATTCCACATACTATTACGCTGACACAACGCTGTATACTACCAACACGACTTTCAGTGGTAACATGAGCGTAATGTTTAAGGTAACTCCAACCTACACTTTGCAGACAAGTCGCTTTAGATATCCAGAGCACTTGCACATTACTGGCAACATACTAATACGTGCAAACCACACATATACAACTGGACAGGTGGCAGTAGCTAACTACACGGTGGTATACGCCAACTTAACCACAGACACTGGCGGAAGCTACGAATGGATAATTGTCGGCAAAGACTGCGCAACCATAGACTCTCTAGGCGCCGCATATGTGACTGAAGCCTTTGATTCAATAAAAGAAATAAAAGTCTGCGCAGCAGGAATGGACATAAATGATACATCATACGGGCCTTACGCTCCATTCATTATGGCTGGATCAACAAGCGGCACCAAAGCCGACTACAGAGATTCACTAAACAGGACACATTTGAAAGATGACTGGTGTACACGCATCTACATGTCTGGAGGTACACAGTATGTCTATCCAGGCTATCCAATCTCAACAAGCAACATGATCTTTGTAGGCGGGCCAGTCGCTCAAATGGGAACAGAATACTTCAACGAATTCACAGATGCCTTCTTCACAAGAAGCTTCTACGTGACCAACAATACAGGCTGCGAAGAACCTCATTCAAACAAAATCCTAGCCCTATCATGCTGGAACAGAAATGTTTCAGGCTCAGGATACGCAGTGATAGCCGTTTACAAAGACTTGAATGGAACAATAGGCCTAGTAATCTGGGGCTACGATGGTCAAGACACCTACTATGCCAGCAAATGGTTCTGGGATGGATTAGGAGCACAGCCAGGAATTCAGCAACTGCAGAGTATGAACCGCGGAGTAACAGCGATAGTGATAAAGATCACGTATCCAACAGCAGATCCAATACACCCATCGGTAAGTATAGTTGAGCGCCTAGGAACTATTAGTGAAAAAGATCAACATGATCCATAGAATCGCCAAAACCCTTCCTTTTTTATTTTCCCATTTCTTTTCTGAAAGAGATGTGATTCGCTTCGAACATAATTGATTGCGCAAAAACTTAAAAGAAACCCGACGCGGGCGTGTTGTGAGTTCTAAAACATTCCAAACAGTCTTCTTAGATTGCGAATAATGAATCTTTCGACGCTTTTTTGTTCTAAATCGGAAACCGAAGTCTCCTTAAAACTCTTTTTTACAGCCATCTGAACTTCAAGAACAACATTATATACGCCATTAGAGGCGGAAGATTGAACAGACTAAAAAAGAAGCTACGTGGAAAATCGATTGAATTATGGATTGTGTTCGTTGTTTTCTTGTTCAGCTTTAGGGTGCTCAATTGGTTTGAATACCCGTATATAGTCATAGGTGGAGACTTGAAGCCCCCTTTGGTTCACGAGGCTTTCGTTAAGCGTGTTATTTATGCATGGGATGAAACAGACTTTGGTTTGCCTTCTGTTTATCCGCCTAGAATTCTTGATCCATTCTATTTTTTTGTCACGGCTTTTCAAGCTGTTGGCGTCGAACTGTTCACATCACAAATTATAGCCGTGTTTTTGCTGTATTTCTTTTCATCCATACTCATGTACTTTTATGTCAAACAACTTACAAATGGTGATTTTATCGCGGCATTTGTTGCAACATTATTTTTGACATCAAACATTCATCTAATAACCGACAGGGAATTAACGGCTATAGGATTTATGGATTCTGCACTAATGATTTTACCGTGCCTAGTGCTATTTACAAGAGGAATTAAAACAAAATCATACAAGCTAATGACAATATCTGGAGTAGCTTTCGCTTTAACGTATGGATGGTTCCCCAACTACGCGGTGACGCTCTTATGTCTCATAACTCTAGTCCTAACGTGTTTATTCATGTTGATGTACGATGGATTAAAAGTAAGCTATACAAAAAATGAGACTTTCAAGAAAAACCAGTTGAATATTTCCATTAACGTAAATTATATCTTCGCCCATCTAAAACTAGTAACAATATTCATTTTATCGCTTTCGCTTACTTCTGTGTGGATTATTGCGATTATTTTAGAAAACTTTGCCACTCTCTCCGCGGCTATTAACGAACTAGGAGCACCGTTGTGGGCTATGGCACATATTGGTCCATGCGATGTATTGAGGCTTATTGCAAAATGGGGTTTCTATGAAAGTGCCTGGGGGCATCCTTACGTTTACTATGCAAATCGCTATTTACAAAATGGTGACCCTTTAATAATATTCTTGTCATATATTCCACCAATCCTAGCATTTTCGAGCTTATTAACCTCTAAATCACGCAAGCTGACTATCTATTTTAGTGGAGTAGCAGTGCTCTCTCTTTTTCTGACCAGCGGTTTTAGTCCATACTTTAACAAGCTCTATTTTGCCTTAGTAACAAACATTCCTTTGATGATAGCGTTTAGAGAACCAATGAAGTGGATTTTCATTGTGGTACTATGCTACGGCATTCTAATCGGTGTTACCCTCTCGAATTTGTGCCATAAATTAAGGAATAAAGCATTGCAGCTACTTGCATTAGGTCTCACCATACTGCTATTTCTTTCAACATCATTTCCTTTAACAACAGGCGATGTTACGAGAAACTGGCTTCGCACTGACATCAAAGGTGGATATTTCCCTTCTTCCTATGATGAGCTTAACAGCATGCTTTCTAATGAATATTGGGCGCTCATAATTCCAAAGAAGCAAATATATCTTGCCTATGATTTCGTCCAAGGCAACCTCAGTTGTGGAAATCCGTACCCTCTCATTTTTTCAAAACCCATAATATCTGGAGCTGGGACAGAGTACCTCCAAGCAAAAGATCCAGGCTTAATAGACGGAATCCACCAAATATTGCTGAGAAGCAGCGACTACGAAAATGAAGCACCTAAAGGTAATGTTTTAGCGAGTTCAATTCAAATGGAAGGACTTGAACCTAGCAAGGCCATCGATGGTCAGGATCAAACAAGATGGGCTTCTTCAGTAAGTCTCCCTCAATGGTTCGAAATCGAGTGGAATCAAACTCGAGAAATATCAAAAGTAGACATCTCATTTGGATCTGCATTTGCAGAAGACTTTGACATAGAAACATGGAACGGTACTGACTGGATAACTCAGATAACAAAAACGAACAACACTGCCCGCCTGTATCAGCATGATTTTCAAAACCCGATCAGCGCCACAAAAGTTCGCCTCTACTTCACTAAGGCTTCCAATTACAGAATGGTGGACATTTTGGAATTACAAATCTACGCTCGAACTGAAGGAGTTTACAAACTCCTTGGCACTCTTGGAATAAAATATCTTATTCTGGAAAAAAACATGACATATGGCAACGCGTATCCAATTGACGATTTAAGATTGAATGAAAAAAAATTCGCTTTGCATGCAGAATGGGAAGAGCTCTTATTGCTTGAAAATCTATACGCGTTACAGAAGTTTTACGTAGCCAATGTTATTTACAACGGCTCTACTTTAAACAGCATATATGAATTCGTGGAGGATTTAGATTGGAATACTCTGAAACATTCAATGTTTATTAACACAACCTCTCACGATCAGATAACAGGCAGAACATTAGCAATGCCAGAAAATTTCTCATGGCTTGAAATCTCTCCAACAGAATACAAAGTATACATAAAAAGTACAGGCTCATTCATCTTAGGATTTCTGGAAAATTACGACGAGCATTGGAAACTCTACGTAAACGGCAAACATGTTCCGGAAGCAAACCGTTTGAAAAAAATAAACGGATTCGCCAATGGGTGGGTCATAGACACTGTAGGAGACCTTACTATAACACTGGAGTATGAAACGCAAAAGCTTTTTATAGTGGCTATCGCGGCGTCAATAATTTTACCGTTTTTCTTACTGGTACTTCTGAGCAAAAGAGAGTTGAAGATGATGATACTCGTGATCTCTCGTCGACTCCAAATCTCACGAGCTAAACGTAGACAAGAAGCTTCGAAAGCATAGAAACATGTTTTTCATCAGTAAATTAATTTCAAATCGCCTCCATGATTTTTCTTTTGTCCTATAATGCAGATAGTCGGCGCTAGTCTAGGTATGTAAAAAGTTAGATAAAGCGTTAATAATTTGACGAATTTAGGAAGTCTTATCCCCATTGGAGTAGTAGGCAACTCTACTCCGAGTCCAAAAACCTTGTAGTTCCAATTCTTTCTAGTTTTTAGGTATGTTTTTAGCGATGAAATAGAATATTGCAATTTATGCGAAGAATCAGCTTTATAGTTAAGACTATGAGGATTAGGAATCGTTGCAATAATGCATAGATTAGTTACTCTTTCAAGCTCATCAAAAACATCCAACGAAGATAAATGTTCCAGAACCTCTGACGCCCATATGCCATCAAAAATTTTATTTCTAAGTGGCAAATGCATCGCATCACCTCTTATTATATTAAAATCCAGACTTTTAGACAGTTTACACAGGTCATGGGAAACATCAAGGCCAACAACTTGTTTTCCTTTCTTTGAAAGAAGAGACAAATAAACGCCCGATCCACATCCCAAATCTAAAAAACGGTATGGTCCAGACGGCAGAAAGTGGTTAATCAGATAGGCTTTTCGGTCCTCTAACGAGCGTTTTGCGTAGTCTATATCCGGAAGAAGCTTATTTTCCACTCTTTTTTTATTTTTTACAAGACCCAACCATCCTACGACAAATTCACAAGTTTTCATTCCAAATAGTCCTGCAGCATGTATCGGGTCGGCCACCATTTTTCTCCAATTCTTAATAAAAGCATGTCTGAGCAACCTAAATTGCTTTTTAGCAAGATCTGGATGTTTTTGAATGTACCTGTCTATAGTTTTGGCATAATATTGTTTCTTTTTAACGGAATCCCTTAAGCTTAGTCGCCCTTCGTGATGCACAATAAATCTCTTGACTCTAGCAATTCTATAACTAGCTTTTCTTACGCGATTGCTCAGGTCCCAATCTTCACCGGCTTCTAGTTGTGGGTCGTATCCACCAAGCGCCTTAAAAACACTCTTTTTGAAAAATCTTGTTCCTTCAATTAAATCGTCGCCAATGTAGCAAAGTTTTTCCAATGTTCTGCATTTTGCCCAAAAACCTTCTCCAGTAGATATTTCAGGGATGATGATGGCATCGTATCCTTTTTTAATCTTGTCAATGCATTCTTCAATAACATGGGAATCCAATTCCATATCAGAATCAATAAAAAGGACGAACTCGCCATTGGCTATATTGGCTCCCAAATTTCTGGCTTCTGATCGTTTTGCGCCAGATTTGACTATTTTCACTCCGCAATTTTCTGCAATTTTTTCTGTTCCGTCTCTGGAATGACTATCCACAATGATGATTTCAGTGTTTGGGTAAGTCTGTTTTCTGATGGAGATTAAGCATTTTTGAAGTGTTGTCTCCGAATTTTTCGTTGGAATAACGACGGAAACTGAAGGCTGTTCTTTCATCATTTGCTTCTGCATCCTATCAAGGAGTTTAGATGTCGCATCATGATTCCAGTATAGGTTGACGTGTATCTGACAAATTGATAAATTATAAAGCCGATCATCAGTATTGGATCCTTAAAAAATTTAGAAAAACCTTTTACATAACTTGCCCTCAGGGGACTTAACTGCTTTAAAGCTTTTTGGGGGTCTTTCTTAATGAAGCGTCCTATGTTATTGCCATAATAGTAATGCTTTCGAACGATTTCTACCAAAGTTGTTGGCTCCCCGATATGAACTTCCTCGGCTTTGATTCGTCCAATTTTGAAACCGTTCTTCACAAGTCTGTTATGAATGTCATAGTCATCTGCAGCGATGAGGTCTTCATCAAATCCTCTAACAATCTCAAATGTTTCTTTCTTCCAAAAGCGTGCAGCAACATTTAATTCGTCATTTTTATAGCAGTCTCTCTCCAATTTTCTGACATTAGCCCAAAAACTAACAGTGGGATCGGAAGTGTTATGAATGATAATTGCATCATAGTTGTACTCTTCGCAATTCTCAACCGCCTCGCGAATAACGTCTGGTTGAAGCACAAAGTCTGAATCCACTCTATAGATGTACTTTCCGTGTGCTATTTTTGCTCCAAAATTAACTTGGGCGCCTCTTTCGGGGCCTTTCAAACAAATTTTTGCGCCATATTCCTTGCCAATCTGTCTAGTTCTATCACTGGAGTAGTTGTCAACCACGATAATTTCTAAATTCTTGTAATTTTGCTCTTTGATAGACTTCAAGCATTTTTCAATGGTTGTTTCTGAATTTTTCGTTGGGATGATCACAGAAACCAATGGCTGTTCCATGTCTGGCTTTTGCACCTATTATCCCCATTACGCGGCTTTGATAAAATTCATAAATTGGTTGGCTACTTCATCCCAACTGAAACTCTTAGAATATGCCAAAGCATTTTCTGAAAATCTAATCCTTAAAGCATCACTTGTCAAAATTTTGATGATTGTCTCGGCTAATGCATCAACATTGTCAGATTTGACAAGAAGTCCTGTTTCACCATCAATTATGGAATCTCTTAATCCTGGTACATCGTATGCAATACATGGCACACCTAAGGCGTTGGCCTCAATCACGTTCAATCCAAAGCCTTCTCTTATGCTGGGATTAACCAAAACCCACGCTCTTTTGATCAGTTCCCTCCGTTCATCGCTTGGCAATCCCCTGTAAAACCTAACTCCATTGCAAGCAATTTTCATCAGTTTTTTGCGGAAATTGCCGTCTCCAATTATCCATAATTCTGCGTCTGGAATTTTTTCTTTAATAATTTTAAAGGCTTTTATAGCATAGTCGGTTCTCTTTGCTTTCTTCAATCTTCCTGCGTAAATCACCACGGGATACTTCTCTTTTTCATCTAATTCCTTTAAAGGTTCAAAATTCAAGCCTTCGCCAACAACGAAAACTTTTTCAAAACCTAGATTAACCAAGTCCTCTCTGCTGCTTTGGGAAACTGTCACTGTTGGAATTTTTCTGTAATTCTTTAACCATCTTTCTTCTAAGAAATAGTATCCTAAGTAGTTTAGTGGAAAAGGCGTTTCGTAAAGCCAATATTCCCTAGCCAATTGATGTATCAGGGCAATGATTTTTTCTCCGTTTTTTGCAAACTTTGGTGTTAGGAAAGGTCTGGTGTTAATTTCGTCGATGACAACATCATATTCCGCTTGCAAAAAGAGCTTGTCATAGTATTTTTTGGCTTTCCAATAAGTAGAGTACTTTCCCCCATCCCTAATTATATAGATTCCTTCGTCGATTTCTTTTCTCTTGCATTTTTTAAACTTGGAAGCAAACAACGTGACCTCGTGTCCTGCTTTGACCCATCTCTTCAAAACTTCACGAGTGAAAACTTCTGCTCCACCCATCTCCGGGTTTAACCAGCAACGCCAATTAAACACCAGAATCTTTAGTCTCTCCATTACCTTTCACACATGTTAATTCATTACAATGAGACACTTCCTAATTCCAGCATGGCACAAACTGGTCACGTTGATAATATTTTAAGACTCTCAATCGATGCGCAATTTTCAGCATATCTAAAGTCATTCTTAGAATTTCCACAAGACCGATTGTGCCTCGAATATTAGCCTCTACAGGTAACTCAGCAATGTTGAACCCTGTGTGGTTACATGCAGCCATCAATTCCAAATCAAATGCATATTGGTTCACGATGAGTCTAGGCGTCATTCTTTCCAAAACTTTTCTTCTGAAGGCTTTCAACCCTGATTGAGTATCTCTCATTTTTATTCCAGTAAACAATCTGGATAGTATATTAAAACCGAAACTCAAAATTTTTCTTCTCAACGTAATTACAACATGCGATTGACGATGCCATTTTGAAGCAATCGCAATATCACTCCTTTTTAAGGCTTCAATGTAACGTGGAATAAGAATTGGATTAATGTCTAAATCGCCATCCATGGTGACAACAAATTTTCCTCTGGCATAAGTGAATCCCAGTCTTATTGCGTTTCCCTTGCCCTTGTTTTTTTCGTAGCCAACGACTTTTAAACGACTATTGCCATTTTGATCTCTATATTCAATCGCTTTTTGCCTTGTATTGTCTGAACTGCCATCATCCACAACTATAATTTCGTAATTCCATCCGGTTTTTACCATTACATGATCTACTTTCTCGATAGCATTTTCAATAACGTCTTCCTCATTGTAAGCACACAAAATTATGGAAATTTCAGGGTTGTAATCCATCAGTTATATTTCCCCTTCGCGTTTTCCTTTATCTTTCACAAAAGAAACTGCTTGCAAAATGACTCCGGTGACTAAAAGAAAGTATGCATACATCGCAATTTCATTAGCTAATGCCGAGTTTCCTTGAATTAGAAAGCCAGCGCAAGTAAAAAGAAGTGCTTGAAATCCAATTATGAAAGCTACATCGAGGTTTTTGATAAAGAATCCTTTAATCGTTGAAATAATTCTCGTTGCTTTAGACAGCGTATGAGCCATGTTTTCTTTACCTCTTAACCTTCAAGTTTCACTAAAGCTTGGAAGTGAGCGTTTTCATGCTTCATTTTGAGTTGCTGTTTTTGTGTTTGTTTTGGCTTTGTGTGGTGTTTTGTCTTTAAACGATTATTAAAAAGTTTTTAGTGGTTCAGAATCCGAACAAGAACAGAACAAAATCCAATAGACTTTTCTACTTCTAAACACTTTATTGTTGTAAAAAAAGTGATAAAACACTTTGAGCGAAGCTCCAGAAACACCAAATGCGCACATCATTCAACAAGCAGATTTTGAACGAATATCCAGTCTAGTCTCCGCGGAGTTCCAAATAGAAGAAGCCCTACTAGAAAATAACGTTCCCACATATTATCTAAAACAGCCACAGGAAACAAAACAAGCCTTTCTAAGACTGCTCAAGACTTTGGATGCAGTGAATTCGATAGCGGTGCTGCGAAAAGTGGATAAAAGAATAGTCTTAAAAATAGTTCCAAAACCCCCTACAAAACCAAGCAATATTCTAATAAACTGGGTATTGTTTTTTGCAACAATTGCCACGACCTTTGTTACGGGTTACCTGCTTTCTCCTGATGTGATTAATCCTTTTGTCGGCGGTGCTTCTTTCACAATAGCCATGTTGGCAGTGCTTGGTACTCATGAGATGGGTCACAAGATAACGGCAAACAAGAAAGGAATAGATGCAACACCGCCCTATTTTATTCCTGGACCACCGCCGTTAGGGACTCTAGGTGCAGTGATAATGCAAAAGTCTCTTCCGCCTAACAGAGATGCCTTGTTCGATGTAGGGGCCGACGGTCCAATCGCTGGATTTATCATTGCAACTATTGTTAGCGTGGTAGGTTTCACCATGCTGATACCTGTAACTCAGGTTGGGGAAGGTATAGGAATCCCTTTTTTGTGGGTTCTTCTGATTCCGGGTTTGCACAGTTTAAACATGATTCCTCCGACCTCTCCTGGTGGAGGGTGGCTCTTACATCCTTTTGCGTTTGCTGGTTGGGTGGGAATCGTTGTTACGATGCTTAACTTGTTGCCTGCAGGTATGCTTGACGGGGGCCATGTGCTAAGGTCTATCGCTGGCGAGAAATTGAGGTTTGTCTTGATGGCCTTATCTGTTTTTTACTTGGTTATTTTAAGAGTTTATCTGATGGCTATTTTTGTTCTCTTTATGTCTATGTATAAGCATCCAGGTCCTTTGGATGACGTGTCTAGTTTGTCTACGAGTAGAAAGCTTTTGACAGTTGCTTTGGTAGTGATTTTTATCTTGTGTATTCCGCCTTCTATGTATCTTCTCTAGAGTTTTAGAT
Organism: uncultured Candidatus Bathyarchaeia archaeon; assembly: GCA_964558305.1. Lineage (GTDB taxonomy): Archaea > Thermoproteota > Bathyarchaeia > Bathyarchaeales > Bathycorpusculaceae > CAZLCE01. The sequence continues at coordinate 19,027 of CAZLCE010000005.1, read as the reverse complement.
TTGTATTTGTGTTGTGCGGGTAGACAAGAAGATTTATTAAATATTGCTATATCAGATTCATTATAGAGAACCACAAAAAAGGTATATAAAAGGTAATTCATAGTGAGAGGAATACTCATCTTAATAGTTTTCTTCTTAATGTTTACATCTGCCTCTCTGTTGATTCCTTCACCGATGTTTCCAGGAAACTTTTTCTGTATTCTCATTGGAGGAGCAGTAAGCGAATACACCACGTATTTAAGTGCTATTTTTAACGGTATTTTCTATGGCTCCGTTTTATGGTTAGTTTTTACTGTAATAAGCAGAAGACTCGAAGAAGGAGAAAAGTAGCAAAAACAGTTTTTCGTTGATTTGACTTCTAGTTTTCTGCTTGAGTTAAAAAGCCTACAAGCTTAATTGTGCTTCCGCATTTGTTGCACATCAAAACTAGTTCTGCTAGCTCATCGTTCTTAACTTTGGTTTCAACGATTTGGTAGATTTCTTCTGTTTCATCGTCTGGAGATATTACGGTTCCACATTTGGGGCACGGGAAAGCTCCATCTCCATCAATCTTTGTCAAATCAACAGTGTACATCGCACTTTTTTTAACAGATGCTTTCTTCATCATTTTAATCTTGCCTTCACATTTGTTCAATTTGATTTCCATGGTTAGCTAATGAATATAATTAACAATTATGAATCACTAATCTAGATAGATAATTCATTTTTATATCATGGTATTCTTTGCCATTTCTCAGGGAAACACTAAATCGTCTTAACCAAATCGAATGTTGCATGTTCCTCAAAGTTTGACTGCACCCATTATGGCGGGGTTTAAATTTTTAAACCTTTTAAGCCACTCGACTCTTTCCGTTTTCAGTTTGTTGACGTAAGCGTTAATCTGTTCTCGAGAGTAAAACTTGGATGGATCAAAGTTTGCCATGTGCAGTCCATTAACAGCTTTGGGCACAAACGTTTCAAAGTAAGAATCCTTTTTCCACTCCACCGAGTTCCTGACAATTCCCCTAATGATCGCTGCCATCTCTGGTATCTCAATCCTAACGGCTTGTTTAAGGATCTTGTTATTTGCTCCTCCTTCCCTAATCTCTCCGACGCCTCCCGTGTTAAGAAGGTAACATTGAACCTTGCCGTCATGTCTCTTAAGGAAATCGTAGAACCAGTTTCCTTCGTAAGCTTCGTCGCCAACAATAAAGGGGTTAGTTCCAACTTCCCTCACCGACTCACCTGCGCGGCGGGGATCGCCTGCCGAAGTTTCTATTGATTCACCTAACATGAAAGCTGCCGCAGCTTGCTCAAGATTTAATTTTGAAGCTATAGGCACAACCGTGTTTCGTCTGGTGATAAAGATAATGATCATACCATCTAATTCGTCTAGAGGCGGTAGATTCACGTCTTCTGATTTGTCCGCTCCTAAATCGTCTCTCTGTATTATGGCCCTTCCGTTCTCGGTCAAAGTTATATCGTCGAAGTGTACGTTGCCGAGGTGGTCAACCATCACATTTTCAAAGATTGTGTTGTGGCTTATTGCTGCCCTGAAGATTATGGGTTGCACTTTTGGATCTAGATATCCTGTTTTAAGATAGAACCCTCTTTCACTTCCAAGCGCTGAGCCATCTGGTCTGATAAAGACTACATCGTCTTGAACTATTTCTTGGCCTTCTCCATCCTCTAATAAGCCATGATTATGGCAAGCATGGGTTGTTTTGCCTGTAGCGCTGAGCCCGAAGAGAATCATTCCATATCTCCTAATTGTTCCTGTCTTGTCTTTTGCCTTGACAATCTTAGCTCCTGCATGGACTCCTAACATTCCTTCCTCCTTTGCGGCCCACATGGCCATCCTTAGAAAGCCTTTTTTTGCTTCTCCGTAGTAGTCCGATCCGAGGACGTAAGTAACCCCTATTTCAGGGAAGACGAGAATTTGTCTGTCTTTTTCTTGCCACTCTGGCACGTAAAGGAGATGTAGCTTCGGTCCTCGTGCTCCTTTTCTATATGGAAAGAGAGTTTGTCCAACCATGTATGCGAGGCGTATCATTTCTTTTCTATGGACAGAAACGTAAAGCGTGCAATGAGGATTAAAATAGGGGTTGTCGCCCATTGTTCTCTCGACGCAAACGAGTGGTACTCTCTTTAAATATTTGTGTACGAGTTCTGCCGTTTTTGGTGCGTCTGCGAGAATCTCTTTTTGTCTTTGGTTTAGTTGAGGTTGAAGCACTTTTTCGCTTCCGATGTACAGTGTCAACCAAGCGCTTCGGTTTTTCACTGTTGACACAAAGTTGTAGTTGCCATAAACTGTTCTAACACCGTAGCGTTCCGCTGTTTGTCTAAGCTCTTTCGAAGTTGGATGTGCTACATTTTCAGCGTGACGTAGCTTTTTCATAGTGTCTAAAACTGTTTGGAGTAGGCTTTTCACATCGTATTTAGCGCCTTCTTGGATTTGCATGACATTCCTCTATTTGAGTCTTGTACTGGAGTTATAAATTTATGCCAAAGTTAATGGAAATGGTCTTAGATTTCTAGCATGCCTTACAAATCGTAAACTATTCCAGGGATTTTGGGAAACGGTTGTGTTTCACCTATATGCTTTGCGCCTACTAACCAGCTGATCAGTCTCTCCACGCCAATTCCGGCACCAGCTGAAGGCTTTAGCCTACCTTCCTTTGCCAGTTTCAAAAGTAGTTCATAGTTTTCTTTTCTAACGTTGTCTCTTTCCATTTTTCTAACCATTTTAGCGTATTCCAATTCTCTTCTAGAACCAGACAGTGTTTCTCCATATTTTGGCAACAGCAAATCATAATTGTCCCACACGCCATTTTCAAAGTCTTCGAAATCATAGAATTCTCTGGGAATATTTGTAACCCATATGGGGTCACAGTTCTCAGATGTTAATCGACTTTCCCATTCTCTTCCATATTTTTCTTCAAGTTTCCTTCTATCATAGACTCTGAATGGTGTTTCTGGAACCTTTAAGCTATCATACCTCTCTAGATGAATTAGCTCCTCACTCATTTTCCTTTTTAGGTTACTTATTAATTCGCAGATTGTCTTTTCAGCGAGGCTTCGGATTTCTTTGGAAGTGGCGTTTCTAACTTCAAAATCTAACTGTGTGAATTCATAGGCGTGTACTCCGCTGTTTGCCCTTTCCATTTTCTCAACTCTAACGTTTGGGGATAGTATGAACAATTTAGGATAGGCTAAAGAACAAGCAACCATTTTGTGAACTATCATGCTTAATGTTGTCCTAACTGTTTTTCCATAAACTTCTACTTCAATGCGTTTTTCAATGGATGATCCTGGATCTGGCCATAAAGGATCTGTTGACTTGGAAAATATTACTGGCAGCATCCATTCAAACCCATAATCCACAAACTTGCAAGTAAGAGACTTTAACACATAGGTCATTACTCTACTAATGCATTGTTTTCTTTGGATTTCGCTTTCGGAAAGTTGCTCCAAAGGTTTTGGCATCTCAATTAGCCTACCTGCACCAACCGTCAAGCTCTTTTGCATAATTGCTTGTTTTCCGCTCATACATTCACCTTTCAATTTAACATACTTCAAGAGACGGTCTGTCTTATGCCAGTTCAGATACACATTCTGAGCTATAAATTTTTTATAAAAAATACTGCATTTTTTCCAAAATAGTTAAGCTTTTATACTGAAATTATGTAAAAATTACACGATGGAACCCAAATTAGATGAAAAGGATTTAGCCATATTAACATTGTTGCAGAAGAATTGCAGAATGACGGCGAGGGAGATCGCTCGAAAAATCGATTCTCCAATAACAACAGTTTTCGCGAAGATAAAGAAGATGGAACAACAAGGGATAATAAAAGAATACAAGGCCATCCTAGACTCCAAAAAACTAAACATTGATACGACCGCCTTTATCTTAGCTTCATTTTCCTACAGAAACGGGGAAAAGCCATTGTCACAAAGGTTTATTGCTGAACAGATTGCAAAATTTCCTGAAGTCCAAGAAATTCACATAATCACTGGAGACTGGGATCTCCTAATAAAACTTAAGGCTGTAAACGTTGACGCTATAGGAAAATTTGTAATTGACAAGTTAAGGCTTGTTAAGGGTATAGAGAAAACGCTGACATGCATGGTTTTTGAAACTCAAAAAGAAACAACAGACATAACCTTGCCCATAAAAAGGCAATTGCTAGAGAAAATTCACTGAAGAAAAGAGCGGCTCAATTTAACTTAAGTCATCTGTTAGGTGGGCTTGAATAGTATAGCAATGGCAGTGCAAGTAGCACAATGTTCTTTCCTTTTGTTGTAAGAGTATATCCCACTCTTAATGGCGGTCCGGCTTGCACGGTTCTTTCTATGTACTGATATCTTTTTAGCATTTTAAGCTTGTCTGACAATGTGCGAGAATTTACGCTGAGGATTTTCTTTAGTTCGCTGAAACCGGTGGAGCCTTTTAAGAATAGTGTATACAGTATTTCGAGATTCCATTTTTGAGATAATAAATTGAAGTTTTCTTCGAGGCTTTGTATGTCTTCTTTTAGATCTTTCCAGTTTATTTCTTGATTTTTTAGTATGTGTTGAAGGGTGTCTTCTATTCCTTTAATGGTGTGTTCTATGCGCGCCTCTATAAGCTTGTGGAGTTCGTTGCTTAAAGTTAATTTTGAATCCATGGATCTACACTTGGTGTAATGGAGCTTACTTCATAATTTATAAAGGTTTACTTATACAACAAGGTATAGAAAATATATCAGTCAATCACATCGGAGGATTCTCGTTGAGAAAATTTGACGTTATTGTGGTTGGCGCTGGAACAGCGGGATGCCTAGCAGCAAAAACAACCGCTGAAGCAGGCTTAAAAGTTTGCATAATAGAGAGAAAAAGAAGAGAGGAGATCGGAGAAAAAATTTGTGGAGACGCCCTAGGAGAGCATCACCTGAAAAATTTGGGTCTGGAAAAACCGCAAGGTGGCGAATTAGAAAAGCGAATCGAAGGCATTAAGATTTATTCGCCAGATTTAGAGACAGTATTCGCTGTTGAGCATGAGGATTTTGTTGGTTACTTGTTGAATAGGCGTCTTTTTGGGCAGTGGCTCTTGAAAAAAGCTCTTGATACAGGTGCTGTTCTTCTTGATTCCACACAATGTTTGGAACCGATGATTGAAAAAAGCTTCGTTACTGGTGTTTTGGCTAAAGACCTGAAAACTGGTGAGAACGTTCAATTAAATAGTAAAGTGGTTTTAGATGCAAGTGGTTTTCTGGCTGTGATTCGGCGAAGGCTTCCTAAAGAATTTGGAATAGAAAACGAAGTTGCAAACGAGGATATTGAAGCTTGTTACCGCGAAATCAGGCAGCTCAAGCAGGAAACTGAGAACACAAGTTATTGCGAAATTTATCTAAACCAAAAGGTTACTCCCGGAGGGTATACATGGATTTTTCCTAAGAGCGGAGCAAAGGTCAATGCTGGTTTAGGCATTTGTATGCGGGACAAGTTTCCAAATCCCAAAGCCCAGTTCTACAAACACATTTTAACTAAACCACGTTTTGAGGGGTCACTGCTTCTGGATGGAGGCGCATGGTACGATCCTACACGCAAACCCTTAGACAATATGGTTGGAAACGGCATTGCAATCCTCGGTGACGCAGCATGCTTGGTAAATCCAATTCACGGTGGCGGAATAGGCCCATCAATGCTAAGCGGCTATCTCGCCGGAAAAACAGTAGTCGAAGCCTTGGAAAATGATGAAGCAAGCCAAAAATCTCTATGGCTATACAACCGCAAGTATATGGAGATGTACGGCGCAAAACAGGCTGGATTGGATGTTTTTCGTATGTTGCTTTTATCTGCCAGCAACGAAGACTTGGATTATGGAATGAAATATAAGCTTCTAACAGAGGAGGACGTTCTCGAAGCAGGTTTAGGCGAAGATTTTCATTTGAAAGTAACTGAAACTGCCAAACGCGTTTTCCGAGGATTAAAGCGAATACGGTTCTTGAATAAGCTTCGGTTAACTGTTAACATGGCGAAGCAAGTTAAAGCTCATTATAATAATTATCCAGAAGCTCCTGAAGAATTTAGAAAATGGCAAATGAAAACAGAGGCTTTATTCAAAGAGACTCGGCCAAGACTTAGAGCGTAGCATCATACTTGTTATTTCCATATGTTGCTTATAATTTAAGGTGTGAAGTGTAGCTTTATGCGTGTTGCAGTTTTAGCCACAGGCGGAAAAGATTCCACTTTGGCGCTTCATCGGGTGTTGAAGGAAGGGGGGTATGAAGTAAAGTATCTAGCCTGTATGATTCCGTTGAGAGAAGACAGTTGGATGTTTCATTATCCAAACATACGCCTAATAGACTTATTCGCTGAGGCTGTTGGGATTCCACTTGTGAAGGCTGAAACTGCGGGGATTAAAGAAAAGGAAGTAGAAGACCTTAAGCGTTTAATTGCAGAACTTGATGTTGAAGGAATAGTTTCTGGGGCAATCGCTTCTAACTATCAAAAAGCAAGAATAGAAAAAATCTGCAAACAGCTAGGGCTCAAGAGCATAACGCCGCTTTGGCATAGCGACCCTCTAGAAATGTTAAAGGAAATTCTAGACTTGTATTTTGAAGTGATTATAACTGGAGTTTACGCACATGGCTTTAGCAAGGAATGGCTTGGGAGAAAGATTGACAAGGCAACGATTAATGCGTTAATGGAGCTGAACAAGCAGTATGGCGTTTCGCTTGTTGGCGAAGGCGGAGAGTACGAAACCCTTGTTCTAGATGCACCGTTTTTTAAAAGAAGGATAAGGATTGTTGAAGCAGAGAAAATTTGGGAAAATCAAAGTGGTTATTTTCTGGTTACCAAAACGGAACTTGAGAGTAAATGAATAAATGCCGTTTTAGGCTGTGAGGAGTTTCTTTTTAGCTATTATTTTTTCTATTTTCTTTTTGGCATCGATTTTTTGGTATATTTCTAGTGCTCGGTTTAGAAGTGAGTAGGCTCTTTCTTTGTCGCCTTCTTCGTTTCTGTTTAGGTACATTAAGCCGTATTCGTATAGAAGTTCAGCGAATTGGATGACGTTCCATTTCTGTGCATTTAGGGATTTATATCCTTGGAGACTTTTTTCGAAATGCTGTATAGAGTGTTCCCAGTTTTTCTGTTCTCTGAAAAGTATTCCTTTTAACATTTCATTGTAAGCGATGACCCGTCTGTTTTTTGTTTTTGTTGCGTGTTCGTAGGTTTTTTCAATTAGCTCTTTAGCTTTTTCGATTTCACTCTTTTTCAGATATACTCTTGAAAGGGCTGTAAATGAATCGGTAAGCTGAGCATCTTTATCTCCAGCTTTTTCATAGATGTTGTTGTTTTCGTTGAAGTACTTCTCAGATTCCATGTAGTCTTCCATTTCCATAAATAATTCTCCAAGAAAATAAGTAGCTTGTCCAGAAAATTGATATTCTCCAATCTTTTTTGCGATGTCAAGAGCTTCCATTAGGTATTGAAGACTTTTGTCCCATTCTCCCAAATATAGATAACACGCTCCTAGACCCGAAAGTGTACCTGAGATTTGAACTGAGTGTTTGGTTCTCTTGGCTAATGCTAAAACGTCCTCCCAGATGGAAATGGCTTTCTGTAGCTCGCCCATGTACGCATAGGACCCCGCCAGCATTGAATCAAGCCATTGTAATCCGTATAAGGAACCAACTTTTTTTGCCAATTCTGATCCTTTTTGAGCGGTTTCGAACATCTTTTGAAATTCTCCTGTAACAAAGTAAAGATTACAAAGGTTATTGTACAGAGTGAGAGCATGTCCTACAAAGTTGTTTTCAAGAGCCATTTTCAGTCCTTGTTCATAGTATTTTGACGCCTGTTCAAGTTCTCCGGACTTCGAACTTAACACTCCAAAATTGCTGTAACAGCGTGTAAGAACTTCAGAGTCGCCTAGTCTCTCTGCTAGTTCAAAAGCTTTCTGTGTCCAAGGCAAAGCTTCAGCAGATTCGCCAGTTCGCCAAAACATGTGTGAAATGTCTTCATATAAACTGGCTAACTCCACGCTTTCAGGTTCTTTTTCAAGTATTTCTAGGGCCATATGATGATGCTCAGAAGCCTTGTCTCTGTTACCAAGGACGAGCCAGAATTCAAGTGCCATTTTGGCATGAAGCCTTGCAATGTTTTTCTTATCTCCTAGCTGATTCCATAATGCTAACGACTTATTCCTGTATTCCATGCAAGCATCAGGTTTTCCCGTCCACAGTTTAAGGTCGCCAAGTCTCTCCGTTATGCGAGCTTTCTCTTCAAGGTTATCTTTCTTCTCTTCAAGAAGCTCAAGAGCGTGCTGAAGATAGGAAAAAGCCTCATCATAAGCATATACTTTCTGTGCTCTTTCCCCTGCCTTCAAAAAGTAATCAAGCGCCTTATCTTTGTCACTGCCTTCCAGAAAATGATAGGCGAGTTCTCCAAGATGTTCATCAATTTTTTTAGCGTACACCTTTTCTAAAGCGCTTCCGACAACGCTGTGAAGCTTCTTGTGCCTCAAATGGCTAACTTCTTCATGCACAACATCTCTCACTATGACATCAGTAAAGCAGTAGACGTCTTCTCCACGGACTACCCTCTCCTTAACAAGTCCAGTTTTGAGCATCTTCTCCATTATTTCAAGCAATTTATTCTCTTCAATGCCAGTGACTCCGCAGATCGCTTCAAAAGAGAAATCGTTTCCAACAAAAGAAGCCATAATCAGAACATTTTGGCATTCATCATCCAAGCGACTTATCCTCTTCTTTATAACGCTCTTAACGGTCTTGGGAAACTCGATTCTCGAAACTTCTTTAATCTTCCATTTATTCTCCTCTCGATAGATGACTTCCTCTTCCATTAGGGACTTGATCACTTCTTCAACAAAGAATGGGTTGCCCCGTGTTTTATCATAGACAAGCTCACAAAACTCTTTTGGAATATCCTCTTGCTCTAAAGTCTGCTTAATCATCTCCAAAACATCATTAAAAGACATACGCTTTAATTGGGCAGACTTGAGCAAACGCTCTCTATTCAATTCTGCCAAAACTGGAGACAAAGGATGCGTCTCATCAATGTCGGTGTCCCGATAGGCACCCAAGAGAAGCAGAGGTTCCCTATAGACACCACGAGCCAAATAATGCAGGAGCAAAAGCGAAGACGGGTCAGTCCACTGCAAGTCATCAAGAACAACAAGCAATGGAGCTTCCTTAGAAATGTTGATAACAAACTGCGAAACCGCCTCAAAAAGTCTGTCACGTTCCTGTTCAGGGTTTAGGGGTAAAGACTGAGGAATAGCCCCAAGCTTTTGTTTAATTTCAGGAACCAGTTTAGAAACCTCGCTTGGATAAAAGCCAATAACCCTATACAATTGCTCTGGAGTGCAAATTTCCAAATAATCCTTAATCACCTCCTTCCAAAGAACATAAGGAGGCACGCCGTCCATCCTAAACAGTGCTGGGCATCTTCCATACAAGACTTTCATTCCGCGTAAACGTGCATAAGCTCCTAGTTCTCTAGTTAACCTAGTCTTACCGATTCCCGCTTCTCCATATAAAAACACAAGACCGCCTTCGCTGCGAACCGCCCTATCAGCAGCCTCTCTGAGAAGACCCATCTCTTCAATTCTGCCGATAAGCTGAACTTCTTTTACAGCAGAAGGGCGGGCAGTTGGAACAACGACACTTGGTTTACGGGAAGGAACATAAGCTTCTCTTAAGAAACCTTCAGCTATTTCCCTCAACACCGCAAGCAAATCTGCTGCACTTTGATATCTTTTCGACGGCTCTTTTTCCAAAAGTTTCATGATACAATCAGCCAAAGCCTGCGGAACCTTCGGATTCAGCCTGCTCGGCGAAACAGGATAATCATGAATGTGACCAAAGATGATTTTTACAGAATCTTCTCCGAAAAAAGGCGGTTTCCCAATTACCACTTCATAAAGCACAGCACCAAAAGAATACAGGTCAGACCTAGCATCAGCACCCTTCCCCAACGCTATCTCAGGAGCCACATAAGCAACAGTGCCCACTATTACTCCTTCCTGCGTGATGCTAGGCTGACTTAACATTTTAGCCAAACCAAAATCCATCAGTTTCGCAGTACCTTCTTGGGTAATCAAAATATTTTCGGGTTTAATGTCCCTATGCAAAACGCCTTGAGAATGCGCATAGTGAAGTGCGCCGCAAATATCTATGCTAATTCTCAAAACGGTTTGTACGTCGCATTTGCCTTCTGGATACGTTCCCATAAGCTCACGCAAGCTCATCCCATCAACAAATTCAAGAATGAAAAACTGTTTTTCACCCTCCTTGCCAATGTCGTGAATGGAAACAATGTTTGGATGATTAAGTTTCCCCACAGCTTGCGCCTCGCGCATAAAACGAGAATACGCCTCTTCGCTTGTCACTGCGCTTTTAAGCATTTTAATTGCAACAACACGATTCAAAGCGGTATCTCTAGCTTTATACACAACGCCCTTTCCGCCTTCACCAAGCCTCTTCAAAATAGCATATCTACCATTCTGCAAATGCTCAAGAGATGACATGAAAGCCTTCCCAAACTAACTTTAATCTCATTACTATTAAACCATTATTATACTTGAAGATTTTCAATTCCAAGTTTCCGCACACAAACCTCTCCAAAGTTCAATCTATATATAAGGGGGCTAGAGGCTTCGAGAGGCTACAAGTTTTCTGGAAAAGTTTATTTTGTTGCATGATGCTATCAATAAAGCCACTGGCGGATTAAACGTCCGCTGGGATGTAGCCGTAAAAGGCTGAACCACAAACTAAGTGTGCGAAGTGAAAAAATGGCGTACAAATACATTGCTGAGGCATGGGCGAAACCTGAAAAATCTTTCGTAGACGCATTAATGCGTGAAAGATTAATAAAATGGCGCAGACAGCACGCTGTGTCCCGCATCGAAAAACCAACACGTCTTGACAGAGCAAGAAAATTGGGCTACAAAGCAAAACAAGGCTTTGTAATGGTTCGTGTCCGCGTCAGAAGAGGAGGATTAAGAAAGCAGAGACCAAAGGCTGGAAGAAGACCAAAGCGCATGGGTGTTAAAAAATATAAGCCCGCCAAAAGCCTAAAGCTAATTGCTGAGGAAAGAGCTGGGAGAAAGTTTCCAAACCTAGAAGTTCTAAACTCTTATTGGGTTGGCGAAGATGGCCGTTCCAAATGGTTTGAAGTCATAATGGTTGACACCCAACATCCAGCAATAAAAGCTGACAAAGACATTAATTGGATATGCCAAAAGCAACATTTCCGAAGAGTTTTCAGAGGACTAACGAGCGCAGGCAAAAAAGTTAGAAGCCTAAGAAGAAAAGGACGCGGCGCAGAAAAATTCAGACCAAGCAAAAAAGCGCATAAAGGAGAAAAATAGCCTCCATGATAGCACTCAAGCCGAAAGTCCTTAAAAGAGGCGGAAAACAGCGCCATGGAAAAGGCTTCAGCCGAGAAGAACTGAAAAAGGCTGGACTAAGCTTGAAAGAAGCCCTAAGGCTTCGCATTCCAATAGATTCGAGAAGAAGGACAACCCACGAAGAAAACATCGAAGTGATCAAAACTTTTTTGGGAAGCAGGAAACCCACCTCCAAACCTAAGAGAAAATCTAAAAGTTAAATTCGCTTATTATCTCAGATAGTGATGAAGAATTTGTCTTCTAAAATTCCGATAGCGTACATTGATATTCGGGTCTTTGCGCATGCAACCGAAGATACAGATAAAGTTCTAAACGCTTTGCATACTATTCTTCCCAAAGAATTGGTTGACATGGTCGTTTTCAAAAAATCCAATTTAACTGGGCATCATGGAAATCCGATAATTCTCTTCGAAGCAAGAATTAAGGAAAAAAATGTTGCCAACACGGTTTTTGAGAAACTGTCGGCTGGTTTAAGCATTTTAGACAAGGAGCTCTTAAGCCGCGAAATTGAACAACACTTAGAAAATGGAAATCTCTACGTTAGGCTTGACAAGCAATCTGCTTATTTAAATGAAATTAAGCTTTGCCAAACAGACCCGATACATATGCGAGTACACTTTAAAAAGCATAGTCCAGAAGAAGTAGTGGATATTTGCAGAAAATTCGGGTTGCTTCCATGAAAAGAATATACGCTGATTTACATTTGTGCCCAAACTTGAAAAACCTTGAACAAGTTTCTCGCATGGCAAACAAGGCTCTAGCGCTTGGATATGAATTGATAGCGGTTGCTGTTCCATTAAGCCATGTTGGAGAAATTGAACGGTTAAAAGATTTGTTTAGAGAGGCTGAAATTGATTTGGCATTGCGCTTAGACCTAAAGCCGAGGACACCAAGCGAGCTATTACGTAATTTGAGAATGTTTCGAAGAAAATTTGAAATAATCGCTGTAGCATGCGATTCCAAGAATATTGCAAGGCAAGCTGCAAAAGACCGCCGCGTAGACCTTCTAAGCTTTCCTTCACTTGATTTTCATAGGAGATTCTTTGACAAGGCGGAAGCGGAATTAGCTTCAAGCGCTTTGGCTTCTCTTGAAATAGACATGAAACCGTTGCTTATGCTAGAAGGGTCGGCAAGAATTAGACTCTTGCTAAATTTGCGAAGGGAAGTTGCTATTGCTCATGATTTTCATGTTCCAATCGTTATTTCAAGCGGAGTTTCAGACGAGATGCTCATGCGTAAACCAAGGGAGCTAGCTGCTTTGGCATATCTTTTTGATTTGGATAAGGTTTCAGCGATGGAAGCAGTCTCAAAAAATGCTGTTGCAATTGTTAAAAGGAACAGGGAAAAACTTAGTTCGCGGTTTGTTGCGCCTGGAATACGGATAATACGGAGAGGAAACGATTGCTAAAAAGAATGAAACGTCGTTACTTAGCCTTAGAAATAGATTGCGATGGAACGTTTAGTGCACATGAATTTATGGATGCTGTTTGGGGTGCTGTTTTAAAGCTTTATGGAGAATACGGCGCAAGTAGAACAGGCTTAACCCTTATTAATTATAATCTGGAAAAGAAATTTGCAGTTGTACGTGCTACGCACACGGCTGTTGACATGGTTCGAACAGCGTTAGCCTCAATGACAAGAATTGGGAATAAGCCAGCGGCTATACATGTCGTAAGAGTTTCAGGAACAATAAGGTCTCTTTACAAGAAAGCAACCAAATAGCTCTCTCTACTCTCTGAGTAGACTCTACCCCCTTATATATAGGTTGAACTGAGACTTGACTAGACTAAATGCTTAGCTCTCAAAACCAGAAATGGAAAAGGAAACTGTGATATATTCTTCTATTTTGAATCTTGACTGAGAATTCATAAAACTAATAGCAGATTTGAGTTTAATCGTTGAATAAACCAAGTGGATTAGATGAAAAGTAAAACTGTTTTGGAGATATTGCTTCTTCTGTCCATGATTTTCGTTCTATATCCCAGAATAGATAATCTTATTGATATACAAAAAGTGTTTGATGAATATGGTGCATCATCAGAGTTACTTAGAAAGAGAGATAACGCAATCTTGGAGCTGATAGGAATTGTTTTTCTCTACATTGTTTTGGCATTCGGATTTAATTACATAAAAATTGAGCAACAAGAAGCATCCATAGAAACGCAAGAAAGTAAACCAATTGAACCAAAGCAAGCCATTAAACCAAAACCCCCAAAAGTTGTTAAACCATTAACTAACAAGACCAAAAACGTAATTGCTGTGCTGTCTGCGTCAGTCTTCATGCTAGTTTTTGTTTGGCAAGTTTTCAGCAACCTCTCTCCAGTAGGAACAGACTTCAATACAACAATGTTCTTCATGGAACAAGCATTGAAAAGCATCATTGCATGCATTTCAGTCGGAATAATAGCCTATATAATAGCTAAATACCATTAAAGCTATTTAAGAACACCATCTGAATAATCGAAACAGATCATAATCCATGTGACCACATCATTTCTACGATATTACAGAAAGAACGTATTTCCAATTTATCACATATCTATATGCAAGACCTATTTGTTTCCAGTCACTTAGTATATTCAAGTCTCGTAGAATTCTAGGTATATCTTGCAAGTCTCTCATAATATTAGTGTTTGACGTAGCTAACTTCTGATTCAATATCTCTTCGATTAAGCTGTTCTTGAATTCAATAACAGAGGAAAATCCAGAATACCTGTCATTTAGACTCTGAATAATGGTTACAATATCAAGATAATTAGCATTGGTAAGAAACAGTTTAGCCAATTCATTTATGAAAGGTTGTTTGTCTGGAAGCTCTCCAAGTTGCAATAGTCTAATGCCATCACTTGTTAGAGAATAATCATTAGGATTAATCAGTTGAAGGTCTCTTAACAACAGACTCATGTTTAAAATCCATGAGTTCTTTTGTGTTTGGCTTCGTATATTTCTCATTCTACAAACTTGTTCCCACATCGCATCCTTTATTTGTTGAATGTTAAGAGTTCTCTGTCTTACTCTTTTTCTCTCTATTGCTTTCAGAATGGCATGTATCTCTAAAGGTTTAAGGTCTCGATAATATCCATAACCTCTTACCCTAGGTTCTTCTCTTGCAACTAAGACTTGTGACTGAACGGCATTTCTGCATATTTGTCAATTAAATCTTTCATTTTTTGAATCGAAAGACTTGCAACTAAGACTTGTGACTGAACGGCATTTCTGCGAAGTTGAACGGACATATTGTCTTTTACCGACAACAAGCCTACATTTTCTATCCAAAAGTATTGTTCAAAATCACTCATTTCCTTCTCTGGTAAAGCCAAATATGAAAAATCTGCAAAAGTTAAATATGCAAGTGACTGACCAAGACCAGTTAGATATTCTCTTCCACCAGCATCGCTTGGTTTACATTCAACAAAAGCAATTTTATTGTCTTGGTATTGGACTCTAACATCTGGGCTAGGGAAGCCTCTTCCAAAACCTCTTGAAATCAAGACTACTTGAGAATTCGATTTGAACCAATTTGCACACGCTTCAACTACATCTTCATGCTCCATTCTTCTAACCTCTCGGTTTTCTGAAGATTAGAACATAATCATGAATACAGATTAAAAAGTTAGACCTTAGAGAACGATATTTCATAGTGTTGATGAAGTTCATTCTTGAGGTTGCTAACCTTGTGTATTTTATGACTTTAGTATAGAACTCAAATCCCATTTTCAAGGCTAAATCAGTTAAATAATAATCAAGAGAAACGACTTTCCCCCCTTCATGAAAGATTCACCTATCAGAACACAGAAATATCTTCCAGATTTGAGAACTCGCTTACACTCGCTAAAGTTCTGATTTATTCCGTCAAGAAACTCGTCTAATGTCGGGACAGTTGACAAATCTCCTTTCGCAAATCCATGTTCTTCACTATAATTAACAAGATTCCAATAAGGCGGATGCGAAAAAATCAAATCAATAGACTCGTCTTCAATCCCAAAAACCTTTAGGTCACGTGAATCTCCAATGATAAGTCGTTGATTTTGCATCCATCCATTGAGTTCTGGGTCAAGACGCATTGAAAGGTTTTCTCTTGCAATTTTTGCGATATTTGGATTTATCTCTATGCCAATCCCTTTTCTTTTCATTCTTGCACATGCCACAAGTGTAGTTCCGCTTGCGACAAAAGGGTCTAAAACAGTCTCGTTTTCTTTAGAGAATCTCCATATAGATTGTCTTGGAATTTCAACTGGACAGCTACCGTGAATTGTTTTTAATGTCCATCCTAAAGGGTCTCTTTCTGGAGTATCCCATACAGAGAAAAACTGAAGACCTTGCTTTTCATAGTCTCTCCATTTTTTTGGGTCTAAATCATTGGTTTTATCTTTCAATTTTTCATCCGTCGTTTTTATTTTGTTCTCGACTTCTTGAACCAAATTAACCACGCACATAGTTATTTTAATAAAGACAACGAAATATCTTATAAATTGTTGTTCAATCTTCAGAAAAAGGAAGAACTTCTAATGGTTGGAGACTCGTATAGATTCGGTCTTGAGCAGTCGATTGCACAAAACCCTTAATTTAGGGGACTCTACTATTTCATGGGGGATGATGTGGCCGTCCCAGACTGATTAAGTTTCTTATCCATCTTGTTTTCCCCATGCTTTCGCTCAAATCAATAACTATGTCAACGAAACTTAAAAACCGAAATGGAGAAGAGTTCTATAACTTATTAAGACTATTGAAGAGATGAAGCGATATGCAAGTGAAACAGATTTCAAGAGACAACTGGTTTGTTGAGGTCACAGACGAAGACAAGAGAAAGTTCGTATGCATCATCAATAAATTTAAGTCTAAGACTGAATTGCCGACTTATGGTAAATGGACAAATATGAGTTCTGAAGATGTTTGGGAAGAGATACTAATTCAGTTTTGCGTAATGGGAAGTGCAAGACCAATTGAAAGACTGCAAGCCTATACCGACAGATATAATGAGTTTCTTGAGAAATTGAGCGTTGAGGCATTGTCAAAAATCACATCTAACAGAGAGGAATACATTGCAAAACAACTTGAAGAATATAGAGCAACCAGATTCTACAACAAAAGAGCAGAGCGTATTGAGGAATGTCTTGAAAATGAAGAAATAGTCAAAGATGGGAGAATCGTCTTTCTTGAGGATTTGAAGAAACACGGATTGCTTGACGAAGACCAAATGAGAGATATTCTTTTGAAAAAATTACCTTTCTTCAAAATGAAAAGTATCTCAGATTTCATGATTACGATTGGAGCTGCAAGGAACTTCATAGCGTTTGACACGAGAATATTCGGATTGCTTAACAAACATTTTGGGTTGAATATGGAATTAGGTGATATTCAGTCTGACGAGATGCTTTACAAGGCCATTGAGAGAAAACTGAGAGAGGTCTGCAAAGAAATAGGAATCGAGTTAAGTTTGCTTGATAGAATGCTCTTCAAATTCAATTCTGCAATTGAACATATATTAGAAAACGAATGTGTCTAGTCTTTTTCCCTACGCTTTCTTTTGTTCCATCCGTTCTAGAGTTTGGTCTGAGTTGAGAATCTTTATTACTGCAAAGATTGTTAGGGTTTAATGTGGTTTGCTTATGGACTTAGAAAGTCAAGTTTTGGAGTTTCTTGAGAAGAATCCAGACAAAGATTTCACCATCGTTGAAATCGTAAGTGGTGTTTATCGAATCAGAGCATCTAAGAATTTTCACATTGAACACTCCTCGAAAATTTGGGATGTAATTGGTGCATTGAATTCGCTTTACAAAAAAGGCAAGGTTGACATGAAACTTTCAAGTTCAAGATATGCGATACTCTACCAAGTGAAGAAAACTTAGGAGTAACAAAATTCAACAGAAAATGAAGGGTTTTTTCTTCCAAGTTTTTTAGCCAATTCGTCACAGAGTTTTTTTCTCTTACTTTGTGAAAGCCTCTTATAACGCTCTAAAAGCCTCGATAACAGTCGAGACAAACGCCTTGAACTGGACCGTTACAAGTTATTGTGTAGCCTATGACGATACAAATAACAGAAATTGGATTTGGACTTAGACAAGTGACTATGCCGTCTATGGTGCATATGGTGAGGGCTTTTCTTTTCGTTTTTTCTCTTCTAATGAATAAACTATGAAGTCTTTTGGTTTCACGTCTGAACCAGACACGACAGAAACGGTTGTTGCCATTCCAGAAATAGTATTATATGTAAGTTTTTGAGGTGAAATTACGTTATACTTATCTGTCCAACCAAGTCTGAACGCACCTATGCCAAGCCCTCTGAACTTTTCCGTTTGATAAAAGAAGGCTTGTCTTCCGTCTCCAAAATCAACTAAATCAATCTTTGTGCCTTTATCTTCAAGAGTTTTTATTGTAGGTTGCTTCTTTTCTTTATCTTCTTTTGCCATATTTCTGATTATGTTCAAATAGTATTTAAAATTGATTCTCATGTCAAACTGTGAGACTAACCATAACAAAAAAGAGAAAAAGAAGGGACTAGACGGGTTGATATTTTGCTATTGTTCGGCAAATCTCTTCTGTCCACTTTCTTAAATCTTCTCTTCTTAAGTTTTGTAATTCTTTCAAGATTTCTCTGAGCAATTCGTTTGTTTCTTCATTTGACATTTTCAGTCACCTTTTATTTGTTGTCTATTTTCGTTTTCTAAAGATTTTCATGCCGTCTAGGTCTGTTACGTAGTCAAAGCCTTGTTCTATTAGGCTTGATGCTTCTTGAACTGTTCTTGCTACTGAGACATGATATTCTTCATTTGGAAAACCGACCAGTTGAATGTATTTGAGTGTCGTTCGCAAATCTTTATGACCTAAGACCGCTTTGACATAAAGCAAATCCTTAGTTTTGTGGTATTCCATTGACGCTTTGAAGTGCCGAAAGTCATAGAGTCGAATAGTCTTAATGGATGGGTCACCAAGTTTTTCTGAAAGTCTGTTTCGGACAATGCGGTAACTTTCGCTTAGACTGCTAGACTTTATTGGGAATAGTCTGTCATTCAAACCAAGTTTTTTCATTGTTACATAGGCTTTAAGCATCGCTAGTGTTTGAGTCCTAATTTTCAAAGTTCTTCCGACACAATGTTTTGCGCTTGTAACCGTTACTATTCCAGATTCTAAGTCAATGTCTCGAAGTTTCAACCAAGTCAATTCTATCGGTCTTAATCCCATATCTCGAATCATACTTAATGCTAGTCCGAGCCTCTTTGAAGAATCTGCTATAATCAGATTCAATTTCCCTTCAGTCGGAATCTTAGGTTGTCGGTCATATCTTTCGTAAAACGGTTTGTTCCAAGTGATGCCGTTTGCTCTACAATAGATGTCATAGGCTTCAATAAGGCTTTCTTTGAATGCCATTGAACAAGTCTTCTGAGCAATGAAACCTTTAACGAATTCTGGATTCGCTAGATTGCAATTCTTCGCCAAATGTCTTAGACGTTTAGCGACTGCTTCAATTGTCGAATCCGCATAGGCTTCTTTCTTCATATACCACAGACTTTCGAAAATCAGACTTGAGCAATCTGCACAAGCCTTATTTTTGAGGGACGACATCACAAGTTTGGGGGATGATGTCGCCGTCCCAGTCTGATTATGCAGATGAGGAACTCATGACGG
>CAZLCE010000004.1:0-91977 GCA_964558305.1 uncultured Candidatus Bathyarchaeia archaeon | reverse complement strand
GAGATTGCCGTGGAGTATGTGACTACCAAAGAGATTGAGCTTATACTCTAAGAAGTGATTCGTTGAGGATTCCTTGCTTTTTCAAGCCTGGAATTTTTGAGGCAGCATACGTTGTTGCGGTCTTAGAATGTGAAGTTCTGCGAATTCATGATACTATCGAGTTTCTGGTTGATACCGGAGCGTCGAGAACTACGATCTGCGACAAAGACGTCATTAGGTTGGGGATAGATTTTAGCAAGTTAGAGAAACTTAGTGAAGGCATGCTTGGAATAGGCGGGTTAGTTGACACTTATGTCTTGAAGAATGTTAAACTTACTTTTCGTAGAGAAAATGGGAAGAGTCACATGGAGAATTTTGACAGGATTTATGTTTTGAAACATGCGGTTCGGGATGAGAGGATAATGAGAATCCCAAGCATCCTCGGAAGAGACATGCTAAACAAGCACGCACTTGTCTATGATAAAAGACACGAAAAAGCCTACATAACCGACGAAAACATACGGTAACCTATCTGTCTCCTCATTAATAGCCACGCTTGATTCTTAAAATACTTCTTTCCTCATCAACTGTTTGGAAAAAGGGAAGCCTACACAAAAGAGATAACAAAAGCCAACCTCGAAAGACTTGCACACCTAATCAAAGTCTGCGGCTTCTTGCTGCAAACTAAGACATATTTATTTTGGAAAGATTGCAAGAGTAGAAATGACAGCCAAAACTAAATTGATAAGTATCAGGATAAATCTTCTATTTTACTATGGCTCGTCATGAAAGACCCGAGCACGAAAAAAGACCATTAAATACTTACATTTGCAACCCAAAACATCGGTCATATACAGACAAATGCATAAAATTCCTTAGTTGTTTTCCCATTCTCAAAGTCTGGGAGGTGCAATATCCTAAACCTAAAAATTACACGGGTTGGTACGTGAGTTTCACTCACAGGGAAAAACCTTGGATATTGAATTTCTCAATTTATCCATCTTTTACTAATGTCGAATTCAGATACCCCCAGTACCTTCCAAATAACATCCTTGATCGTTTAAAATGGCAAAACAATAGTTGGAAATATGTACGATTCACAGATGATACGGAAGTTAAGCTTAAAAAAATAGTGGAGGTGTATTTGGACAGCATCAGAGCTGATTTTGACAGAAAGAAACTAAAGCAGGGTGGCAAGTCCTTCGCAGAAGGATTTGTTAGCAACTTGATTTTAGACGCTTTTCCTAACTACAAAGTGATACGAAACGTCAGACCAGAATGGCTTAAAGGCAATAAGGGGAAATATTTGGAAATAGACATTTTTGTGCCTGACATCAAGCTTGCAATAGAGATACAAGGTCCTCAACATTTCGTCGACCTGTATTCTAATGTGAATCAACATTGTGCACTGATAAAGAATGACTTATTAAAAAAAGAAACTTGCGAACGTAATGGCGTACGGCTTATTTGGATGGACTGGAACGGTGTTAACAAAGGACTAATCAAACTACCCTACAATGAAAGAATCAGAATATTAAAAAGCCTAATCAACGATTTCAGCCGCAGCAACCATAAGTTTCTCAGCTGGAAAAATATCGAAGAACAGGTTTTTGAGTAGCCTTTCCAACAAATCCAAGTTCAATATTATTTCAAAAGTCCACGAAACTGAAGATAGTCAATCAATTGCAGCAACCAATGGCTTTCAGGTAATGTTATGATGCCTCCCTGCGTCTTGGGACGGTGAGGCGGATGCTTTTTCCAATTCTGGATTGCCTGAACGACCTCTTGCCGTATGAAATCTGGTAATGGTCTAACATTAATGCCAAGCTGTGCAGCACCATTTATCGTGGGTTTGGTCCAAAAACTTGCCACATACATCTTCTTATAGTTCGCAGTGCTTGATACGAAGCCCAGTTTTTGTCTAAAATAATTCTCAATCGAAGCGCAAACACCTTGGGAGAACTTCTTACCAAGTGATGCAACGCTATTCCCGCCACCCGATAGCTGACCGACTTCTACATGAATGATTTCTAATACATTTCCGCTAACCTTGGCACCTACAACATCTGCTACATACCTTCCACCTGCTGTGGTGACAGCAGCAGGTAGATCCATTTCCACCAAATATCCATTTAGTTGTAACCACTCGGCGACTAACTCTTCAGTCCAATTCTTCCCAAAAGGCATTTTTATCATCCACATCAAGGTTTAGATACGGTAGTAATCTACTGATTGGCGATTTTATTTGTTTTTCGGGAAAAGAAAAAAGAGGAAAGTTTTAGGTTGTCAGTAACCCAGCCTTTCGCCTGAGTTGTATAACTTGTTCTGCGTATTTTGGATAGTACTGTTTTGCTTGTCTTAGCAATATCATATAGTGCTTAGCTCCTATGGTTTTGGGCGTTCTTCCTTCTATGAAGTCTGCCACGCTTTCGGGTACTCCGAGTTCTATCATCTTGTCAAACGCAAACTTCCGCAAATACTTACAGCGAACCACGCCTGCAAGCTTCTGCACGTATTTTCCAGCGTTCTTATCCGTCAAACGCTTTTTCTCCTCCTCGGAAAGCTGCGTAAGCAACCGCATTGTGTACTCAGTGAAGAAGCCGTAGTAGGCTACTTTCGACTTTCTGAACATTCCTGCGCAAGCAACATAGAACCCCTCTGCCTTCTCCACCGCGTCAGCCTTGAAACTGTCAATCAACTTCACTGTTTCCGTCAACCGCAAGCCGCTGTCCAAAGCCAAGTTAAAGGCTACCCTGTGCCTAAGCAAATCCACCTTTTCCACTATCCGCAAAGAACGCACCACGTCATCTTCACTCGGAATCTTCAAGTCAACGCCAATCTCCCTTTTCGGAATAGCCTCTTTCAACGCCTCAATCCAAGCCCTATCAAAACCCTTAAGCTTAGCAAAGTTGAGCAACGCATGCAACGCAGGAATCAGTTCATGTTTTCCGCTGGTAACGTTAGCAATGATGTTAACGATGTCCATAGCCTCCTTAATCCGCTTATCCTTGACATGCTTGTCTAAGCTGCTAACCAAGCCTTTCGCATAATACTTATTAAGCCCCTTACTCTGAAGCCAAGCAATGAATTCCTGGCGTAAGCCCTTGTAGTCGATTTCTTGGTCCTGAGGGTTTCGGGTAAGCCCAATATGTCCCAAATCGTACTCATAATCTGGAGAACACGAATGGGGCATAAGCGCCCAACTGTCCAGAAGTCGCGGGCTCGAATCCCGCCCCCGACACTAATCTAGTTTGTATTGCAAAGAATGTTTATGGATGTTGTATTTCTCGTTGAGAGTTCAAGTTGGTCTCCAAAGCCTTTTTTCACATAAGCATCTTTTATTATGACCTTGTCGCCCACCTTAAGGTTGCTGGCTGCATCAGCGTGTTTTCGCCATGCCGAAACCCATATTCTTCCAGTTTTATCCTTCAACTCAAAAACAGTAAGCCTTACAATTTCGCCCTTAGACGTTTTCACATCTCTGTGCAGCGGTTTAGTGACAACTTCTCCCTCAACATTAACATGGTCCATGCCTTCTTTCAAATCAGCTATCTTCGAAAACTCTTCAACGAGCACAATCGGACCAACATATGTTCCATTGTCAACGTGAACTTCTAAGCCTTCGTTTAAGACTTTTTTCACTCTAGCATTCACTATCTGTAATTCAGCGCCTTTCTTTAGCATTTTTTCAAGTTCATCAACCTTTTCGTTCCAGACGACTACAGGTATTTCGCCCGTTTCATCAGCCAGAATAAACCGCATAACTTTTCCAAGGCTTGAATCTTGCCTTTCAAACGTGGACGCTGTGAATAACTCTTTCACTTTGCCCACAAGATTTACTTTCTTATTTTTGAACGCTGAAGTTATTTCTCTAATTCTTGTTGCAAATTTGCTTATGTCAGGATAATCTTTTGCCTCTACCTCTTTAGGGTCAATTTCAATTTCACCTTTCTCTCCAATGTGCAACTCAACCTTTCCACTGCGGTCTTCTCGAGTATACCCGTGAGAGAAACGCCCTATCTGTCCAACCTTCATCTCGCCAGATTCTATGAGGCTTGTTCTATCATTCCACAAAACAACTCGCATAATTTCGCTCTTATCAGCAATAAACAGACTGGCAAATTTTCCGCTTCTGTTTCCCTCAAAAGTTTTGGAACTAAAAACTGCAACAACTCGCCCAACAACAGTAACATCGCCTAAATTTGGAACCAAATCTTTTATCGAAAGCTTAGGCGCCAAAGCCTCATTCTGTGAAATTTCCACGCCAAATTCTGCCGCAATCATTCTCAAAAGAGTCTCGTCTGAAATAAAACCGCTAATCCTCTTTTTTTCGCTCTCTAACTTTTTCAAGATCTCTTCTCTTGAAACTCCCGCACATGCCAAAAGAATTTGCTCAATTAATTCTTCAATAGCCATTTCAGCTTCAATACCGCCGAAGATGAGGATAATTGATGCTATAAAGCTTATTAAAAGCTGTCATAGACTTTTAAACTTGTCAAGGAGCAATACATTCATGGGCGCAGAGACATTTTATGGTCTAGGCATCACCTTAATATTCACTGGAATGCTCATCATTTTAGTTGCAATCCTTCTGCTTTTCGTCACAAGCATTAAAGGAAAGGAAAAAGCCAGAGGCGGCGGAACCGTAATAATTGGACCTTTCCCAATAATTTTTGGAACAGACAAAGAATCAATAAAAACTGTTTTACTACTTTCGATAACGCTCATAATACTCCTTATAATAATAACGGTGATATTTTACCTAATGTTTCAATGAGTGAAAATTCGAAATGCCAATCCTCAAAAAAATTGCAAAATATGCAAATGCAGAAGCGGGCGGATTACAAAAATTTCTAATTTTATTCTTTATAGGATTTCTCATAATCTTTGCAGGCATAATAATCTTGATAGTTGGTGCAGTGCTTTATGGCAGTGAAACGGTGAATTTTGGCGCAGTAATATTCATAGGTCCCATTCCGATAGTTGTTGGTGCTGGTCCAGAAGCAACATGGATAATTCTGTTCAGTATAATCCTTGCAGTTTTAAGCATTATAATGTTCGTAATATTTCGCAGAGGAATAGGAAAGGCAAGTACTTAGTTTTAGCTTACTTTTTCCTCTTTACCGTAGAACGTGTACAGAAATATTAAGATTAATGCAACAGATGTTGCGGTCATGAGGACATATTTTAGTGTTTCGAAGTATGCTCCTATGTCCATGGCAATCGTCTCCTTCCCTTCTTTATTTTGAGTTTAAATATTTAAACAGTAGCTTTTTTCCACTCACTCATCAAAGAGTCGTAAAGTTCATCACGTTCCTTTATGGTTTCATACCATGAGAGAGAGTTAGCTATCTTCTGCGCGATTAAATGATAGCACAAGTGCACTTCCCTATCTAGGACACGAAAATAAAAGTCGTCGCAAGTGCAAAACTCAGCCCGAGGCATTATTAAATAATCTCGTTCTTTTCCAACAACAATCCAGACTATTCTACTGCTTGGTTTAAAAACATATTTTTTCACGCGATTTTCCTTTAAGGCTTCAAAAGCCTTTGTGAAACGTTGACCAAAAATTTCGTAAAGCTTCGTCAGGTTTTTGCCAGTTAATTTGCCTTCGGTTTTTGCTTCTTTACATATTGTGTTCAGTAGGTTAATTTCCGAGTTTTCTTCCATGTACGCACAGGCTTTTGAGAAGAAGCGCTTATCCTACAAGAAAAAGGGGTGTTAATCTATGTTTATCGGTTCGCCTTTGGTTTTCTTTTCTTTGATTTTTGGTAGTGTGACCTCTAAGACCCCGTTTTTATACTGTGTCTTCGCTTCTTTTATGCTCACTTTTGCTGGCAACGTAACTTCTTTATAGTATTTATGTTGTGGAGTGTCAACCGATATTGTCAGAATGTCTTCTGTTCCATGCAGTTTTATGTCGTTTTTCTCCACGCCTGGCAATTCTGCAACAACATGGACTTCACCGTCTGTTTCTATAATATCTACAAGTGGCTCACGTTCTTCCTTCACGCGAGGTCCCAAGCGGCTTGGCTTAACATTTCCAAATTCACGAATCTCAGGTTTTCCATCGGGGCCTATTTTCATACTGTAGCCATATACAAATGGTCCCCATTCACGCACAGTAGTGCCGTCTGGAAGTTTGCGTTCTTTCACGTAGTCTTTTGGGACTCGTGAAGTAAACGTTTTGAACTCTTCCGCCATCATTTTTTCCATTTCACGGAACATTTTGTCAACATCCTCAAAACCCCATTCTCTAAAGAAGGGAAAGCGTTTTCTTCTAAACCATTCTGGATAATCGTCTTCGGACGACATTCTTTCACCTTGTTACTGTGAACGATGTCATATCTATAAATTTTATGCTGAAACGCCACTAACCCATGTTTCGAAGCTGATTTAAAGTGCCGAGAAAAGTTCCATCCAGAAGATACGCTTCCGCATTTTCCATGTCAACCACTTGTGAGCGCAAAACTGGACCAACAATCTTCTCGCCTCCTGCGTATCCGCTAGGTTTTGACTCGTTTAATGGTCTGCCTCCCAAGAATTCGTTGAAAGAAGGCAAGATGAAAAGCTGTGAGGTTTTCAGTTTAACTTTATAATGTTTCTTTAACGTTTCTTCTGGGTTTTTTTCAATTTTTACTTTGTGCCTCTGCAGTAATACTTGAGCCAGCTGAACGCCATTGCAGTTTGTTTTCACCCAAACTTGCTTTGTTATCCTAAACCCGGCAGGGTCACGGAAGGCTACAATAGGATGCACGTGCCCCATGATCAATGTCTTGCATTTTAGGAGAGCTGGTGAAGGCCATTGATGCCCATGGAAAAGGCCAACTTCACCTATGGCTACACCAGTCGCTGGCAAAAGTTTTATGTTTTCAGGCAGTAACGGTTCAAGGTTTCCATCGTGGTTTCCGCGGATTATGTATATTTCTTGTATCCGCCTTTTCAGTTCATTGAAGAAATCAGGTATGTCATGCCATTCGCCTATTTCTGCAGTTGCAACCGTGTGCTTCACGTCACCTAAAATTAATAGTTTTTCCGGTTTGTACGTGGATATGAGATTTGTCATTTTTCTTAGAAGTTTTGGCATTTGCGTTGGGACATGTATGCCTCTTTGTGAAAGAGCTATTTCCCATCCTATGTGCAAGTCAGCAATTACCATTGTTCGAGTCTTTTGTGTTTTTATCAATGCAACTGGATCGGGAGGTAATAGTGCTATCATCTTTTTTCCTTTTTAGGCTGTATTAGTTTAAGTATGAGTTTGTGGATTTTTTGGTTTGCGGCTGCTACAAATTCTACTTTTTGTTTTGGATCCAGCTTAATGTCTAGTAATTTTCCGTCAGGCGTTGTGATTTTTGCGCCTGCTTCTTTTATAATTAACCATGCAGCGGCCATGTCGGTTGCACGGAGTTTCCCACGTATGTCTATGAAAGCATCGGTTGTTCCATCTGCAACGTAGCATAGCTCTAGAGCATTGGCACCCAAGTGGCGTGTATGCTTTGTATTCTGTATTAGACGACTCAGTTGCGGAGCTATTTCTTGGACTTTGTACGTGTTCAGGTCTATACCTATCACTGCTTCCTCTAGAGACGAGTTTTTTGATGGAATTAGTTTTTGGCTGTCCCGACTTGTGCCTTTACCTTTCTGAGCTGTGTAGGTTAAGCCGTGAGCCAAATCTGCCACCATGGCTGCATGTATGGTGTTTAAGGATGGTTTTGTGGAGACCGCAATTGAAGTTGCGCAAAAGGGTATTCCTCGCATGAGGTTTGTTGTTCCATCAATCGGGTCTGCTGTCACATAACATTCATGGGGATTTTTACCGAATTCTTTTATGCCAGATTCCTCGCTTATAAGCGTGAAAGAGACATTATGCTTCTCCAGCGTATTTGTTATAGCACTTTCAGCAGTCAAATCTACTTGCTTGATTGCGTCACCGCCTGCTCCTATTCCCAAGTTTGGCTGCGGCTGATTTAACGTTTTTAGCAGGGGAGCAATCTGTTTCTGTATGTTGTTTTTACATTCGACAAGAATCTGCAACCAGTTGGTTTGCCGTTTCATTTGATGTGTTCTCCATTGTTTTATACGGTTGTTTTTGATAAAGACTTTGCTAAACAGAATTCTGTGTTTTTCGAGTAGTTTTTTGATGAGTCCTAAAGCTGTGATGATAAAGTATCAGAAGAGTAGCTTAAACTAAAAACAATTTTCTAGAAAAAACTTCTGAAAAACTCCTTCATAAGACATTTAAACAAAGCAACATAAACCAATGTTATTGCTGGAAGACACATTGGCATCCTCCAAAATCGCAAAAGTCCTGGAGATACTCAATGATGAACAATGGCACACACTGAAGGAAATACAAGAAAAAACACAGTTAAACAAAAGCCAAGTTCAGCACACTATAAGATTCCTAAAAGAATACAATTTCATAATAGTTGATGAAGAAAAAGAAGAAATAAAAATTGAAAAGGATGTCCAAAGATTTTTAACCAAAAATACTACTTCATGAGAGCTCTCAAATTTTCATAAACCTTCAAAAACTTTTTACCCTTATCAGTGATCAGAAACATGCTGGAATTTTTGTTACATTTCTCTTCTTTCATCCCAAGAAATTTCTCTTTCAGCAGAAAATCCAGATAATATGTTAACTGTCTAAAACTTAGATTACAACGATACATCAGATAGGTTTTCTTGGTTCCATTATAAGAGGCCTCTAGAATATCTGCAATAATGTCTAATCGTCCGCGATGACTATTACTACTTCGTTTCTTATCTTGCACCAACAAATTTATCAGCTCAGCCTTCTTTTATGGCTGTTAAAGCTCCCTTCTCTTAAGTAATGTTAATGAAAACATTAATTTAAACGTTCTGAAAATGAAATATACTCACGCTTGAAAAATATTGTTGACGAATCAAAAATAGAGAAAAAAAATATTTTTAGTTTACATCTACTAAGGTGAATGTAGCTTCTTCAAAATCTTCTCGTAGTCAACATTTTTCTCCATAAAAACGCTTATTTTGTTTTCGCCAACAGCAAAAGAAAGCACTTTAATACCTTTTCCTTCAATGACAATCTCCTTAACTTCGCCTAAATTGAAAAGTTCTGAGAGCTCTTCACTTGCGTCAAGTGCTGAAGATGATAGAATGGCGTAGTCAATTATTTTTGTTGGATCTTTAAGGTCTATTGCGGCGGAAGTGGAGTTTCTTAAGATGTAGCCAATAACTCCTTCATATGTCTTAATTTCTTCGAGACTTCCGCGTAAGTCACCCTCAGATGTTGCTTCAACAGCTATAGGTTCAGTTACAGCAGCAACTTCTTGAGCATTCCTTTTTTTTCTAACCATTATGCATAGCCTCCGTTCATTTGACTATTGGCTTAACTCTTACAAGTTCGCCTTTTTTGATCTCAAGGTCAAGCTGTATTTTCTCAGGCACCTGTATGATGCCTTTTCCTTCGTATTTCGAACCTTTGATTGGTTTGACTTTGCATTGTGTCGTTTTTCCATCAAAAGTTCCAATTTCCACTTCCTCAATTTTTCTACCTTCATAAAGCTCTTCCCATTGCGATATCATTTGGCTGTCGATGCGCACAGTATCAGATGGAACCAGTAAACCGCCGAGGTTTTCAACTATGAGCTGGTTCACTGGAGGCTCTGGAAGCAATGGTTCAGATTTCGTTTCAGGCTTTATGGTTTCTTTAGGTTCTTCTATTATAGTTTCTTCATCAAGTTCTTTCAATGGTTCTTCGAATTTCTCAACTAGCGAAGCTTTAGGCTCACTTGTTTCAAGTGAAGGTAAATTGCTTTTTGTGGAGGTAGGGTGGATTTTTTCCAGCAGCTTTAGAACAGTTGGAATCAGAACGTGAATTAAGGTGTTCACGTAATTCATATCAGCTTTTCTTGAGGTAATTGTAACGAGGTAAAGATCGTTCACACTAGAGATGTTTACTCTGCCATTGTTGCTTTCAATGGTCATACCTTCTACACCACCTATGGCTTCAGCCTTTTCTAATATACCGTCAAAGGCATCTACAACACGCACAATTGTCTTTTCAGGTGTGTTTTCGTCACCAGCCACTAATTCGCCATCTTGCCTAAACATGAAGGCGTTAGTTAAACCTGGGCACACGTTTAGGATTTCGTTTAAGGTGTTTTTTAGAGCAAAGGAGTAGACTTCATGATCCATAACTTTCACTTCCCAAGCTTTTTTAGGACAGTTTAAAGAGTATGCGCTCCGGAACACCATCACTTTCTACTACAAGATACTTCAAGCCTTCAGTGTCTCCAAGTTGATCCAGCCATTTCAGTGCTTCGCGAGCTTTCTGCAGGACCAAAAGCCTTTCTTGATGGCTTCGCACGACCGATTCTATGGCTGTTAATTCATGGAATGGGTTGGCATCCAATATTATGTTTAGGCTGCCTATCGTGATTTCGCCTAGGCTTTCAGTTGCGGCCTTCTTGCCAGCCAGTTTCATGACGACTTCGCGGATTTTCTTTGATTTTTCAGCTAGGGCTCTAATGTCATCTAGTCTGCGTAGATACTCGCCTAATGTGCTTTTGGTGTCAGATATTTCCTTATCGAGAGTGTCAGCTATTTCTTCTGCTGAAGCGTATTCCTTTATTTCTACGACCATTTTGTTTTGCACCTCCAAAGAGGAAACAATAGGGGGGAAGTTAAGAGAGGCTTTAACCACCCTACCCTCAATCTCGACAAACAAAGGAAAGCTAGGAAGTTGGAGCAATCGCTGAGTACAAGAACTGGTTGCCCTTAGATGACACTAGCTTAACCTGATAATTGCTACCAGTAGTCCATGAAGAAGTTATGTTTAGCACTAGTCCACTATTGGCTGCAATTGTTTGCGGAAGCGACGGAGTCGTTGTAGTCTTCTTGACACCGTTTACCCATGCTTCATTAATCGTCACGGGTGTTGTTCCTGTGTTGTTAATTGTTACTGCAATGTTGGCTCCTGCACCTCCGAATTCCATGTTTGTTATTTGTATTTGTTCTGTTCCCATGAATGTGAATGTTAGTGCGCCCATCCATGCTGCTACTGCTATGCTGACAGCAACTGTTACGGCGATGAGTATGATTGATGCTACAACGGGGCTTAGGGCTTTCTTATTCCTTAATATTTTCATTTTCTTTTTTATCCCTCCTTTTGGGGTTCATTGAGTATGTAAATAGAGATTGAGCATTTAAGTCTTACGACTTAATACACCATATTAAAATTTAGTAAAACAAAACTACAGAGAGAATTAAGCTGAGGGTTAGCTTGACGTATAAGGGTTCGTTGAAAAGTGAATGTGTATTACAGGTGGTGGGTGTTGTGTTTTTAGGGGTTTAGTTTGTCGAAGAGTTCTAGTAGTAGTCTTGCTACTTTTTCGCCGAGTTCGGTTTTTATGTAGAGTTTTTTTAGGGGGTCTATGCGTTCGCTTTTGGCTAGGCCTAAGTCTTCGATTTCGATCATTCTGGCTCTGAATGTGCCGTCGCTGAGTGTTAAGCCGTTTGTGCGCATGAAGTCTTTGGCTTCTTTCCATTTGCCGCGGTTCATGTAAAGCAGGAATATGCAGTCTATGGCGTGGTCTTTTTCGAGCATGGCTTTGATGGCTGCGTATTTTGGGTTTGTTAAGATGCGTTTTATCTTCTCCTCTTCTCCGGTTTTTACCATTTTTTATTCAACCTTTTTGTTTTTGGTTAGCTGATTATGTGTGTATTGATTTAAAAGATTTAAGCTCTATTACGATTTATGACTTATTATTCTATTTTAAATATATGTTGAAAATTGGTTTTCTCGAAAGAAGATAAAGCTATGTGCTGAAATATCCGTCGTTGACTGTGTGAGTTATCTCTTGTTCTAACGAGTTGAGTAGCATGGTGTCGTAGAGATCCAAATTGCAACTTCCAATTTCTTTTGCATGGAACCGTATTGTAGCCAAAGCCCCGTTTCCGCTCACTCCCTTGATTTCACCTATGAGCGTGCAATCCAAAATGACGTAACCCGCAGTGCTGTTTATTATTGGAACGAAAAGAGTGTTCCCACGGTTTCTTAGGAACGCATTTTCAGTAACATTTACCACATCTAAAATTGTGGTATTCCACCTTAACTTGAAACTCCAACCATACAAATCAACAACGTTTGAGATGTTTATGCTTATCGTAAAATCTTGACCTACGTTTCCTTCAACAGTTTTTGGATCCACATACACCACTACAGGCGAAGTGAATATCCATATGATAATGCAAACAAGAGCTACCACCAAAATGGCGATTAAAGAAATAATTATGACAATTTTCTTGTTCATTTCGACTAACCTGCGTACCTAGTAAACTTTTTTCTTATACTAATAAATTTTGTCTGAAAAAAGCATGAATCAAATAGCTTTGAATCGAGGTTTTCCGAGAGCCTTCTTTGAGTAGGCAATGGCAAAGAATGAGACCAACAAAAACAAAAGTAGGATGATGCCATCTAGAAATTCTGAGATTACACTAAGAGAACCATCAATTGTAATGTGCGCAATCGGCGAGGACCCTTGATCCGGCGGAGGACGATCCCAAAGTTGCGTTTCTAAGTCAAGGACAGAATCTCCTAGATTTGTCACGTTAAAGGTAATTCTAACAATGTTTCCACTGCCATTAAAAGACGGTGCAGGAGCCACGGATGTGGCCGCAAGACGATACATCCCTTGATCCTGAGTCACATTATTTTCCATAATAAAAATGGGCGATGGAGACTCGTGAAGCACTCCATCTGGATGAGATTTAACACCTAAGCGAAGATCCACACTTACTACTTGAAGTACTGATGCGTTCCAGTAAAAAGTAACATCAATTCCATACAAATTTTGGACGTCTACAATTGTTATATTGATGGTGCATGTTTCACCCACATTTGCGTAACTTGCATACGGATCCACCTTCACGACAGTTTCAGGAAATGCTTGAACAACATTCATTTCAATTAGAAAGACTATTAACCAAATTAAGACCAAAAACAAATGCTGTCTGATCCGTGTTGTTTTAAAATGTACATTTCTCATTCTGTTGTCACTATTTATCTTGCCCAACAAGCATCACTATCTTATCTCTTCCCTGCTTATACCTGCTAACAATACCTTTACCTTCCAAAGACATAAGAAGCTGACTGGTTTTGGCCTTCGAAAATTTACACTGGTCAACAATCGCAGATTGATACAAGCTACCACCAGCAGACTTGAGCATATTCACAATTTTTTCTTCAGCGCTTTCGATTTTCGGAACACCAATAAGCTTAGGCATCTCCACAATTTCTCTTTCTTTTTTCTTTCGACGTTTAAACACAAAAAAACCTGTCAAAGACCCAGCTGTTAGCAAGCCTAAACTCGCAATGATAATTACGTTCTGTCCCAGAATTTCTAGAAATCCGAGAGTTAATGATTTTTCTCTTAGTACAATTGTTGGCTGTCCATTAGCGAAATCTTGAATCCCCCACCATGTAAGTGTTTGAAGAGAATCGTTCCGTTCGTTTGGCAATGGCGGTGAAATCGCCTCAATAACGTACTGCGACGGATACGTCATGTAAATTTCACCGTTTCCATAAAGTTGAAGAAAAAAGTCTTCTACAAGAAATACGTCGCCAATAAGGATCGTTGTGTTTTCAATTTTGCTGAAGTTTCTCCAATAGAATTTGTATTCAACAGCAATGTAAGACCCCGAAGGTGTAAACGTTATTGACTCTATATCTGCAGTCATTTCTCGTCTCGTCTCGTTTTTTGCAGCATCCACAAGTGATACGATTTTATTTTGAAATTCCAAATCAATAGAAACATTAATGCCAGTATGTCGTATTATCCACATTGCAGAACCGTCGTTGCCAATTTGAATCGTGTATTTGATTTGGCCTTCACCATAGACCGATCCGTATTGAATTAGAAGCAGAGTCAACGAAACAATGATTAGAATGTGAACCTTCACGGGAATCCTTCTCTATGAAGAACATATTTTAGTCATATTTAAAAATTACAACGGCTGAACAAGGTTTCTAACCAAACTGATTTTGCAAGATGCTATTAAGATGGCATTCGTTTAGTTGAAAAGAAGTGGCGAGAATTGCGCTTATGAGCCAAAAATAAACGAAAATGAACTTTATTGAACCAAAATAAACATATTTACAAAATCTAGTCTAAAAAGCGCCTCAGAAACCCTTTTATTTGCTATTTTGCAATAAAATTCTCAGCAAACTGGAGAGGAAATTAAATGAGGAGAAGCATTGCTCTGATTATGCTTGCGATAGTGGCGATAAGCAGCTTTGCCTTCATTCCAAACCTAGCTAGTGCAGACACTCAGTTCCAAGGATTATGGTTACGGTTGCGTGGTGTAATCACTCAGTGGGGCACAACTCCTGTCTTCGGTTGGATTGGCATACATACTGCAATGGTAAATGTAAACAACACCTATCACGAAAAGGCTATGGTACACGCGATTTGGACCAATGAACCTCCCAGGCTCAATTGTTCGGAACGCCCTTCGAAGCCAGAGAATTTTACATTTACTTGCTATGCTGCTAAGCTGATCGAAACTTTGGGAATAAAGCTCAACCTTACAGAAGGCAAACTAGACATAGCAGGTTTGTGGAATGTCATTAAAATAACGACAACAATCACTATTATAGTAAACCAAAATGGTTGGTCCATAAGCTTCGCACAAACATTTGAACCAGTGGTCACAAATGCAACAGGCGCACTGCATGTCTTCGATCATTTGACCAAATTTGCACTTGGCATAGAAGGCATAGATTTGCTCAGCGGTTTCATACTCGGAGGCATCTTCAAATACGTAGAAATAAAATTATGCGACATAAACGATGATGGCAAGGTCGACCTAAGAGAACTCGTTGCTGTAGCCAGAAGATTCCGAACTGTGCCCGGATTATGGAACTACAACCACGACATGGACTTCAACGGTGATAACATAATAGACATGGGTGACTTGACAACTGTTGCCGCCAATATAACATAGAAGGATAAACACAAAATCCTCTTTTCTTTTTTGAAGTAACATACATTAATGTCAATGACGTAAATGTATTAGGGGGAAGGAGGTCATTGAAGAAAATCGCACTTAAAACATATCATTTGATCCGCTTCTGCCTCATGTTATCCTTCTTCCCAAGTTTGATTTTTGGATTGATCCTCATAAATTACGCTCAACCCTCAACCGCAACAATAAGCGTATCCCCTCAATCCATAACAGCCGCTATCGGTCAAAATTTCAGCATCAATGTGAATATCACAAACGTCTTGGACCTTTATGGTTGGGAATTAAAGCTTAGTTGGAACCAAACTCTGCTCGATGCCGTTGATGCAATTGAAGGACCATTCTTAAAGGCTGGAGGATCTACATTCTTCTCTCCGAGAATAAATAATACCGCAGGCTACGTACTTCTAGACTGCACCTTGGTGGGTTATATTCTTGGAGTTAACGGTAGCGGAATATTAGCAACCATAACTTTTCACGTGAAGGATGGAGGCGAATGCCCACTGGACCTATGTGACGTAATTTTGCTTAATTCCCTTGAACAACTGATTCCTAGCCAGGCAGAGGATGGTTACGGACATTTCACATATTCACATGACGTGGCCCTAGCAAATGTAAGTGTCTCACCAACAATCGTCCTTCCTGGCGATATGGTAAATATTAACGTAACTGTTCAGAACCAGGGAGTTTTTGCAGAAGTTTTTAACGTCACAGTCAATGCTAGCTTGCAAATCATTGGAGTGCAAACTGTTTCCCTCGACAGCGGTTCTTCAACAACCATTACGTTTGTGTGGAACACGACTAATTTTGGAAAGGGAGAATACGCAATATCAGCATCTGCCAGCATTGTTCCGGGAGAAGCAGACACGACAGATAACACTAGATCAGCGGATAGTATAGTAACAATACTTAACCCAGGCCACGACGTCGCCATTATAGAAGTAGTCCCTTCCAAAACTATTGTTGGGCAAAGTTTTTTTATGGCAATAAACGTGACCGCTAAGAACTATGGTATATTCAGCGAAAACTTCAACGTTACAGTTTACATTAATGCAACTTCACTTCAATCGCAAAAGGTAACGTTAACAAGCGGAAACCGCGTTTCAATAATTTTCACTTGGAACACCACCGACTTTGTTAAGGGCAATTACACAATAAAAGCCATAGCAGACATTGTTCCGGGCGAAATAGAAACAGAAGACAACACGTTCATTGACTGTTGGATTTTTGTTGCCATTGTTGGTGACGTTGACGGCAACGGGAAAGTTGACATGGTTGATATTTGGATGATTTCTAAGCGCTTCGGTCGCATAATAGGCAATCCAGAATACGATCCGAACTGTGACATAGACGACAACGGCAAAATAGACATGATAGACATTTGGATAGCAGCCAAAAACTTTGGCCAAATAGACCCATAAAACCGCAAAGCTCCAAAGGATAATAGAAAAATACGTTGGATGATTAGATCAAAGAAAGCAATGGAACTTACAAGTTTTTGCTTTTAGTAAGATAAAGCAAACCAGTAATGTTTAAATAAAGTACGGTTTATTTTCGTAGTTAGCTTCAAACAATAATGGATGGCGACAAATGTCTGAAGAATACCGCCACATACTTCGAATACTAGGCGCAGACGCAGACGGCACCCTAAAAGCGCCATACGCACTAACAAAAATCAAAGGAATAAGCCTAAACCTCGCAACCGCAATCCTGCGAAAAGCAGAAATAAACCCAGACAAAAGAGCAGGCTTCCTAACAGAAGCAGAAATCGAAAAAATAGAAGACATAATCACCGAACCAACAAAATATGGACTACCAAACTGGCTCCTAAACAGAAGAAAAGACCAGGAAACAGGAAAGGACATGCACCAAATCGGCGCAGACCTCGCCCTAAAAACAAAAACTGACGTAGAACAAATGAAAGAAATGAAATCATGGAGAGGATACCGCCACGCCTACGGACTAAAAGTGCGCGGACAAAGAACAAAAACCACTGGAAGAAAAGGAAAAGCCCTTGGGGTCAAAAAGAAAGAACTCATGAGACGACCAGGAGCCGAATAACAATGGGCGACCCCAAAAAACAAAGAAAAAAATACGAAACCCCACGATTCCCATGGCGAACCGACACTCTACAAGAAGAACTCAAACTCTTAGGGCAATACGGCTTACGAAACAAACATGAACTATGGCGACACGAAACAATGCTCTCAAAATTCAGAGGAATAGCCCGCTCACTAATAGGAAAAACACCAGAAGAACGCAAAAAAATGGAACAAGAACTCCTAACCCGCTTAAAAAAACTCGGCATCATCCACGAGACAGCAGTCTTAGATAACGTTTTAGACCTGACAATAGAAGACGTCCTTGAACGCAGGCTTCAAACAATCATCTTCCGAAAAGGCTTAGTCAAAACAATTTATCAAGCTCGCCAACTCATCACCCATGGACATGTAACAATAGGCAACCAAAGAGTCACCGTGCCAAGCTATATCGTGACAAGGGATGACGAAAACAAAATAGCATACGCGCCTCAAAGCCCATTTGCAAATCCTAGTCATCCTCTACGCCAAGCAACCGTAGCCGTAACAACTGAAGGAACAAAATCAAGAGAAACGAGAGGAGAACAATGAGCAGCACAAGCAAAAAAAACGAGAAATGGGCTGTCGTCCACATCTTCAGCTCTTACAACAACACTCTAGTCCACATAACCGACATTTCCGGCGCAGAAACAATAGCCCGCACATCTGGAGGAATGTTTGTAAAAGCAGACAGAATGGAATCCTCACCATACGCAGCCATGCGCTCAGCATCAACCGCAGCAGAAATAGCCAAGGATAAAGGAATAACAGCAATACACATCAAAGTGAGAGCACCAGGCGGATCAGGCCCAAGAACCCCAGGACCAGGCGCACAAGCAGCAATAAGAGCCCTAGCCAGAGCGGGTTTTCGCATAGGACGCATTGAAGAAGTCACGCCTGTCCCACATGATGGCACACGAAGACCCGGCGGCAGAAGGGGAAGAAGAGTCTAGCATTCCCTATCTTTCTCTTGTTAATAGAAAAATTGAAATAATGCACTAATATTCTATTGAACGGCACAACAGTTATCATAGACCATTACGGAGTGCTTGAAAAAAGTGGAAATAGAAGTGCTTGAAAAAAACGAAAAAAACATGCGTTTACTCATTCGTGACGCTGATGTTCCGTTCATGAACGCTTTAAGAAGAATAGTAATTTCTGAAGTTCCATGCATGGCTATAGATGAAGTTGTAATGATTGAGAATTCTTCAATACTGCAAGACGAGATTATAGCCCACAGGCTTGGACTTATTCCCCTTAAAACTGACTTAGAAAGTTATAATTTACCTGAAGAATGCCCATGCAAAAGCGAATTCGGATGCAACCTTTGCAGAGTCACCCTTACATTAGATGTAGAATCAAAGAATGGAACAAGAACAGTTTATTCAGGTGAATTGAAATCGGAAAACCCGGACATAGTGCCTGTAAGCGACAAAATTCCTATAATAAAGCTGGCGAAAGAACAAAGATTGAGACTTGAAGCCTATGCGAGACTTGGGAAGGGAAGAAATCATGCAAAATGGCAGCCAGTTTCAATGTGCACATACAAATATTTCCCAAAAATAGAAATTTCAAGTAAAAAATGCGATGCATGCGGGAAATGTGTAGAAATCTGTTCAAGAAAAGTTTTAGCCAAAACTGGGAATAAGATAGAAGTTCGCGATTTGATGGCATGCACCCTATGCCAAGACTGTGTTGAGGCTTGCCCACAAGATCCTCCAGCAATAAAAATTAGCTGGGAAGAAAACGCGTTTATATTTAACCTAGAATCTACCTGCGCACTTCCACCGGAAAGAATTTTGACAGAGGCTGTCAAAATCTTGGATAACCAACTAAAAGATTTAGATGGTCAAATCAAGGTGAAAAAGGGTGAAGAAAGTTAAATCGACGAATCCAGAGCTTATAGAGCTTATTCGCTTCCTGCGAAGGCAGGGTAGAGAAAACAAAGCAGAGATTTGGCGGGATATCGCTGAACGCTTAGCAAAATCAAGAAGAAAACGCATAAGCATGAACCTAAGCCGTTTAAACAGACATACGCAAAGAAAGGAGACTGTTGTAGTTCCAGGAAAAGTGTTGGGGGCAGGCGAGATAAATCATCCAATAACGGTGGCAGCCTTCACTTTCTCTGAAAAAGCAGAGAACAAGATAAAGACTGCAAAGGGCAAATGTATATCCATTTTCGACTTGGCCAAGAAGAACCCGAAAGGCTCAAATGTCAAGATAATTGGGTGAGAAAAATGCAAACAACAAGTAAAAAAGTCACTATAATAAACGCGGATGGACTCATTCTAGGCAGAATGGCAAGCATAATTGCCAAACGACTGTCAAACAATGAAGAAATAATAATTGTGAATGCTGAAATGGCCGTGCTTTCAGGAAAAAAGAAAAGTAAAGTGATTGAAGCTAAAAAGTTCTTGGAAGTGGGACATCCAAGAAGGGGCCCATTCCATTATAGAAGACCAGACAGAATAGTTAGAAGAACGGTTAGAGGGATGCTTCCATACAAGCAACCAAAAGGTAAGCAAGCGTATAAACGTCTTAGGGTGCATATGGGAATGCCAGACGAGTTTAAGGATCAAAAAATGGAAACTTTAGTTGATGCTCAAGCAAAAAAGTTAACATGCCCATACTTTACGCTTGGGGAATTCGCGAAAGAAATAGGGTGGAATGTTGGTGAATAATTATGCCGGCAAAAAAGGTTTTAGTTGTTAGTGGAAAGAGGAAAACAGCCATAGCGCGGGCTGTTGTGAGACCTGGAATTGGAAGAATACGGGTAAACAGAACCCCAATAGAGATTTTTGAGCCCGAAATTGCACGTGAAAAGATCATTGAACCCCTCCTTCAGGCTGGTGATGACGTTTGGAAACAGTTGGACATTGACATAAAAGTTTCAGGCGGAGGCTACATGGGACAAGCAGAAGCATCAAGAATGGCTATTGCTAATGCCTTATTAAAGTGGACTAAAAGTGCACATTTGCGCACGGTTTTTGCTGAATACGACAGAACGATGATTGTGGGAGACGCTAGGAGAAAAGAACCTAAAAAGTTTGGAGGACCCGGAGCAAGGGCCAGAGACCAGAAAAGCTACAGATGAAGGAGTGAAATTGAATGATTATACCAGTAAGATGTTTCACATGCGGCAACTTAATTGGAGACAAATGGGAAGAATTCGCCAACAGAGTTAAAGCTGGAGAAAAGGCAGGCGAAGTCTTAGACAGCTTAGGAATCAAAAGGTACTGTTGCAGACGCATGTTATTATCGCATGTAGAAATCATTGACGAAGTTTTACGCTTTTACGAAGAAGCTGAAAAACGGAAACAGGCAAGAAACTATTATTAGGAAAATGAAAAGGAGAAAACCATGTCAACCGTTATCGAAGACATAATTGCAAGAAAAGTTTTCAACAGCCGAGGAGAAGAAACAATAGAAGTCGATGTCATAACGACTTCAGGCTTTGGAAGAGCTTCTGCCCCTGCGGGAGAAAGCCGTGGGAAAGCCGAAGTGGTTTATTATCCACAAGACGGGGTGAACCAAGCAATAAAAAAGGTTGAAGAGCTTATAGCACCAGAAATTATTGGGTTAAACGCTGATCTTCAAGCAGAAATTGATAGAACACTACATGAAATTGACAGCTCGAAAGATTTCAGAGTAATAGGCGGAAACACTGCCTTCGCAATTTCATTAGCTAATGCGGAGGCGGCTGCAAATTCTTGCGGTCTTCTTCTTTTCCAATATTTAGGGGGACACGTGGCTCATGAGCTTCCTTATCCCCTTGGAAACATAATAAGCGGTGGAAAACACACCCGAGGAAAATCTCCAGACATACAGGAGTTTCTGGCTCTTCCGTATGGAGCCGAATCTTTCTGGGAAGCCGCTACAGCTAATGCTCAAATTCATAGAAATGTTAGTGCACTTCTAAAAAAGAAGGATAAACTTTTCAGCGGCGGAAGAAGCGATGAAGGAGCTTGGGTTGCGAATATTGGAAGCCCAGAGGCTCTTGAAGCATTGGCTGAAGCATGCGAAGAAATCGGCAATGAGTTGGGGTTTGAATGTGGCTTAGGTATTGATGTTGCCGCATCTTCAATGTGGAATGAAAAGGGAAAAGTTTACACTTACAAGAGCGAAGGAAAAAAACGAGACTCAGGCGAGCAGCTAGAATTTATTCGGGAGCTCATCAGAAAATACCATCTAATTTACGTTGAGGACCCCTTCCACGAGGAAGATTACAAAAGTTTTGCAGAACTCACCAAAAAAGCGAAAAATTGCCTGATTTGCGGCGACGACTTATTCGCCACAAACAATGAAAGACTGAGCCGCGGAATAAAAATGCATGCAGCCAACGCTGTTATAATAAAGGTGAACCAAGTTGGAACGCTTGCAGACGCTTGGGAAACAATCGAGATGGCAAAAAGAAACAGATACATACCAGTAATGTCACACCGTTCAGGCGACACGTGCGACTGGCACATAGCCCACTTGGCTGTAGCCTTCAAATGTCCAATAATAAAGACGGGAGTTGTTGAAGGAGCACGAATTGCAAAAATAAACGAGTTAATAAGGATAGAGGAGTTTTTAGGAGACAGGGCAAGAATGGCTAATCTCAAAACACTTCAGGAGGATTAAAGTTTGTCAGAAGACGAAGAAATTAAGGAAAATAAAGAAGAGGAACAGTTAGAGAAAGAGCAAGAAACAACAGCAGCAGTTACAGAAGAAGAACTTCTGATGCCTCGAGACACTTTATTATCCGCTGGAATACACATTGGAACAAGAATGAAAACAGGCGACACGGAACAATTCATTTACCGCGTCAGACCAGACGGCTTATTCGTCTTAGATGTTAAGAAAACAGATGAACGCATAAGAGTTGCTGCCAAATTTCTAGCGCGGTTTGAACCAGCAAAAATCGCTGCAGCCGCAACCAGACTTTACGCACAAGAACCAGTTAAAAAATTCTGCGAAACAATCAGGGCAACCCCTGTGGTTGGACGTTTCATTCCAGGATTGTTATCAAATCCGTTGTATCCAAACCGCATAGAACCAGAAGTGCTCATAGTATCCGACCCTAGAGCAGATTTTCAAGCAGTGAAGGAAGCATCATCAGTCGGCATACCCGTTGTGGCTTTGTGCAGCACAGACAACGAGTTTTCTGGAGTTGACCTAGTCATTCCCACGAACAACAAGGGTAGACGAGCCCTGGCGGTTATCTACTGGCTTTTAGCACGGCAAATATTGCGAGAGAGAGGAGAACTGCCAGCGGATAAGGATTTAACTGCAACAGTTGAAGATTTTGAAGCGAAGATCTCTAGAGAAGAGGAGGAAATTTAACAAAAATGGCGAAGGTTCGGCGTCCAACACAAGCAGGAGCCTTCTATGAGGGAAACGCCGAATCATTAAAGAGACAAATAGAAAACTGTTTTCTCCATGAACTTGGACCTAGAAAAATCCCAAAAACTGTAAAGATTGGCGGCCCAAGGCAAGTAATAGGTTTAGTTTGTCCTCACGCGGGCTACATGTTTTCGGGATCCGTGGCAGCCCATGCATATAGTAAACTTGCTGAGGACGGCAAGCCAGATGTTGCGGTTATTTTTGGTCCAAACCATACGGGTTATGGTAGTCCCTTGGCTGTTATGAACGAAGGTTTTTGGCGTACCCCTTTTGGCGATGTTGAAGTGGATGGTGAAACAGCTAATCAGATTGTGCATGAATCACGCATAGTTGATGTTGATGATTCCGCCCACCGTTTTGAACATTCAATCGAGGTTCAGCTTCCATTTCTCCAGTATCTTTATGGTTCCGAATTCAAAATCGTGCCAATCTGCTTTTTGATGCAAGATTTATCCTCAGCGAGAGAAGTTGGACTGGCTGTAGCCAAAGTTTTGGCTGGAAAAAACGCGGTTATCATAGCTTCTTCAGACATGACGCATTATGAACCGCAGAAAATCGCAGCTGAAAAGGACAGGTCGGTTCTTGAAGCTGTGGAGGCAATGGATGAAGAGAAATTTTATTCAACGATTGAGGCACGTCGCATTAGCGCTTGTGGATATGGTCCGATAGTCGCTTTAATCACTGCTGCAAAAATTTTGGGGGCTAAAGAGGCAAAATTATTATGCTATAAAACCAGTGGAGATGTAATTGGCGACTACTCAAGCGTTGTTGGGTATGCTGCCGTGTGTTTCACAAAATAGTGGTGTAGAATGGGAGTAACTGCCTCAGCTCCCGCCAAAGTAATACTCTTCGGAGAACACTTCGTAGTTTACGGTGAACCAGCCATAGTTTTAGCAATAGACAAAAGAGCCTATGCAAAAGTAGAAAACCGCAATGACAAACGATTATACCTACGCTCAGTAAACCTCAACCTCGCAGGATACTTCGAAAACGGAACTTTCAAAATCGAACAAGGCGACGCTAAAGAAGCAAAAATGAAATTCGAGCCAATCAAACTGGCTTTTGAAAGAATCTTGGAAAAGTACGGAGAAAAAGTCGGTTTAAGCATCGAGATTAACTCCACCGTTCCTGTCGCTGCAGGTTTAGGATCTTCCGCAGCCGTCGTGGCAGCCGTGACAGCGTCGGCAGGTGCTTTTCTAAACGTGAAAATGTCTAAGGAAGACATTTTTAGGATAACTTACGAAGCGGAAAAGATAGTGCATGGCACTCCATCAGGAATAGACCCTGCAATCTCAACCTTTGGCGGGGTGCTTCTGTTTCAAATGGACACGGGATTTAAACCTTTAGACGTTAAAATGGACATTCCGCTTGTTATTGGAGATACGGGCGTCGAAAGGTCCACACGTGTTCAGGTTGAAAAAGTGCGGGAGATAAAGGAAAAGTATCCACAAGTTGTGGATCCAATAATGTTGGCGGCTCGTGAAATTGTTTTAAAGGCTATAGATGCCATTAAAGAAAATGATTTGGACGCCCTTGGAGATTTAATGAACATAAACCATGCGTTACTTTCTGGAGTAGGAGTTTCCGATGAATCCTTGGAATGGCTCATAAATGCCGCACGGAAAGCTGGAGCCCTCGGCGCAAAATTAACCGGTGCTGGCGGCGGCGGCTGCATGATAGCACTTGCAAAGAATGAAAGGCTTGAACAAATTTTAGAAGCCATTCAAAGGGCAGGCGGAAGACCCTTCATAGCTAGGAAAACCGATGAAGGTGTCAGGATTGAGCCAACCTAAGCCCATAATCTTGAAAGTTGGCGGTTCAGTAATAACTGACAAGAGTAAGGAAGAGCCTGATGCAAAAACGGAAGTTATGAATCGTTTGGCGGAGGAGATTCAGCAAGCAAATGTTCAAAACTTAATAATCGTCCATGGCGGCGGAAGCTTTGGACATCCAACAGCTCAAACGCACGACATAAAGGCAGGACTAAAAGAGGAAAATCAAAAAATCGGCTTCGCAGAAACTCACCACCTTATGACGGTGCTTAATGGCTTATTCCTAGACTCGTTAGTATGGAACAACATTCCAGCAGTAAGCATCACGCCGTCATCATGCATAATGACAGAAAACGGCAGAATCCGATGTTTTGAGGATGCTCCTTTAAAAATGCTGTTAAAAATGGGTTTCTTACCAGTGCTTTATGGAGACGCAGTTTTAGACGTAAAATTGGGCTTCACGATACTGTCTGGCGACCAGCTAATCTCAGCACTTGCCACAAGACTGGATGCAGAACGCATCATAGTTGGCGTAGACGTGGACGGATTATATGATAGCGACCCTAAAGTGGAAAAAAACGCAAAAATGTTCACACACCTAACCCTAGAGGAGCTGAAAAAGCTACAGAGCAAACTCGGTAAGCCAACAGCCTGCGATGTTACGGGCGGAATGTTTGGCAAAATAGCCGAGCTTATACCAGCCGTAGAACATGGAATTCCAGTAACAATCGTTAATGCCACAAAACCAAACTATATTTATAAAGTCCTTAAGGGAGAAAAGGTTGAAGGCACTCTGATAGAGAAGGAGTAGAATTGGCAAAAGAAACGAGAAAACGCAAGATAAATCACATCAGAATCTCTTTAAACCAGAAAGTTCAAGCCAGAAAAGCCACAACAGGATTTGAGGACATTTACTTCATCCATAAGGCTTTGCCAGAAATTGACAAGCAAGAAATTGATTTGTCTACAACCGTTTTAGGTCACAAGTTTTCCGCACCATTAATCGTAGGCGCCATAACAGGCGGAGCACAAGAAGCAACAGAAATCAACGCGACAATAGCTGAAGCCGTGGAAAAGTTAGGCTTAGGAATGGGCGTCGGAAGCCAACGGGCGGCAATCGAAGACAAACGACTTGAAAAAACCTTTGCGATAGC
Source organism: uncultured Candidatus Bathyarchaeia archaeon (assembly GCA_964558305.1). Lineage (GTDB taxonomy): Archaea > Thermoproteota > Bathyarchaeia > Bathyarchaeales > Bathycorpusculaceae > CAZLCE01. The sequence continues at coordinate 66,603 of CAZLCE010000004.1, read as the reverse complement.
CAGAAAAAAGGCTCCAACGGCCTTCCTAATTGCAAACATCGGCGGAGTGCAGCTTGTTAACGGGTATGGCGTAAAAGAAGTTAAAAAGGTCATAGAAATGATTGATGCAGACGCTATAGCGATACACTTAAACGCGCTGCAAGAGGCTGCACAACCAGAAGGGCAAACAAACTTCAAGGGGATACTTGAAAAAATCAGCGAATTTGCAAAGGAAATAGACAAACCAATCATTGCAAAAGAAACTGGCGCTGGCATAGCTGCAGAAGAAGCAGAGAAGCTTGAGGCTGCAGGTGTGAAAGCCATAGACGTAAGCGGGGTAGGTGGCACAAGCTTTGCAGCAGTTGAATATTACCGTGCAAAAAAACGAAAAAATAATTTTCAACGTGTGTTGAGCGATGTTTTTTGGGACTGGGGCATCCCGACAGCCATAAGTGTTGTTGAAGTTTCTCAAACAGTAAACGTTCCGGTTATTGCCTCAGGCGGAATACGGGATGGTGTAGATGTGGCTAAAGCCTTGACTCTAGGTGCAAGTCTAGCAAGCCTTTCTCAGCCAGCACTACAAGCTGCAATCAAAGGTTTAAAGGAAACAGAAAACATGCTTTCTTTTATAATGGACGGATTGAAAAACGCCATGTTTCTTACAGGAGCAGAATCAGTGAAACAGTTGCGAAAAGTCCCTATAGTAATAACGGGCAAAACGGCAGAATGGCTAAAGCTAAGAGGATTCAATTTAGAAAACTATGCAAGAAAGGGAAGGAATTAAAATTTGGACATCGAGAAGTTTCTTGAGGAAAAAGCCACCTTAATAGATAAGATTATTGAAAAATATATTCCAAGAAAATTCTCAAAAAACGCGGCTCTTTTCAGAATTAACCCCCCAAAATACGCTTATAATTTGGAAGCACTAAACAAGGCGATTGCTAAGCCAATATGGGAATTTCTTGACCGAGGCGGAAAACGATGGCGGCCATCTCTCTTTTTATTAATCTGCGAAGCCTTAGGCAAAAATCCCAAAGATTTCGCTGATTTCGCCATAATCCCAGAGGTAATCCACAACGGAACATTAATGGTGGACGACATTGAGGATGCGTCAGAATACAGAAGAGGAAAACCATGCACGTACAAAATCTATGGCTTGGACATAGCCATAAACGCTGGAAACGCCATGTACTATTTGCCACTTCTGCCGCTAATAGAAAACAAAGATAAAATTTCTCCAGAAAAACTTTCTAAAATCTATGAAATTTACGTGCAAGAGATGATTAACATAAGTCTTGGACAAGCAACAGATATTGCATGGCACAGGGGCTTAGCAAACGCTAACGAAATAGATGAAAAGGACTATTTGCAAATGTGCGCCTACAAGACTGGAACTCTGGCAAGGATGGTTGCTAAAATTGCTGCAGTTTTAGCGGATGCAAACAAAGAGCTTGTAGAAAAGCTTGGACGTTTCGCTGAAAGCATAGGAATAGCTTTCCAAATGCAAGATGATATACTAGATTTAACGGGTAAAGATTTTGCAGAAAAGAAGGGTGGACGTGGACAAGACATAACAGAGGGAAAAAGAAGCCTAATAGTTATCCACGCATTAAAAACTGCAAATCCTAAAGATAAAAGGAGACTTGTTGAAATCCTTAACATGCACACTTCAGACCAAGCGCTTAGAGACGAAGCCATCGCAATCATCAAAAAATACGGTTCCATAGGTTATGCGAAGAATTTCGCAAGAAAAATAGTTAAAGAAAGCTGGAGAGACGCTGAAAAGTTTTTGCCTGCTTCAGATGCTAAGGAAAAATTGAACGCTTTCGCAAAATTTTTAATTGAAAGGAAAATCTAAGCCCTAACAGAGTGAAAAATCATTGACGCTTGAAGAAAATGCAGAACTTGAGGAATTAATTCGGAAAATCGCTTTACTAAATGCTATTAAACATGATGGTAAGGCACAAGCAGGTCCAGTTATTGGAAAAATACTGGGTGAAAAACCAGAGTTTAGAACCAATGTTAAGGAATTATCTGCTCTAGTTAATGATGTTGTTCGGGAAATTAACAAACTTTCATCAGACGAGCAAAAACGCATAATCGAGGAGAAATGGCCCGAAACCCTCGTTAAGGAAAAAGTTGAGGAAGAAAAGCGACTTCCACCTTTGCCAAACGTAGAAAAGTATGCTCAAGTTGTTACGCGTTTTTCACCGAATCCTGATTGCGTTCTGCATCTAGGTTCGGCAAGAGCCATAATATTGTGCCATGAATACGCATTCATGCATAAGGGCAAATTTATTCTACGCTTTGAGGATACGGATCCCAAGCTGAAAAGGCCAGTTTTAGAATTTTATGACCGAATTAGAGAGGATTTGGCTTGGCTTGAGTGTAAACCAGATGAAGAGTACATTCAAAGCGATAGAATTTCCATCTATTATGAGTATGCTGAACGGCTGCTGAAGAATGGCAACGCCTACGTTTGCACATGCCAACCAGAACAATTTAGAAAGAAGATACTAGCCAATAAACCCTGCAAATGCCGCAATCTGCCGCCAGAAGAGCATTTTGCAAGATGGCAAAGAATGCTTGAAGGCAAATATGGGGAAGGAGATGCGGTAGTCCGCATAAAAACTGATTTAAACCATCCCAACCCGGCGGTTCGAGACTGGCCTGCACTTCGTGTCATAGACATAGAAAAGTATCCCCACCCGCGGGTTGGAAGCGAATATCATGTTTGGCCCCTTTACAATTTGGCGTGCGGCATAGATGACCATCTTATGGGTGTAACTCATATAATCCGAGGAAAAGAACATTTAACAAACATGGTTAGGCAAGAGTACATGTATAAGCATTTGGGCTGGCAGTATCCAGAAGCCATACATTATGGCAGACTTAAAATCACAGGCGCCTCTCTAAGCAAGTCAAAGATTGTTCAAGGAATAAGAGAAGGGCTCTTCAAGGATTGGGATGACCCGCGGCTAGCAACTTTTGCGGCCTTGAGAAGGCGAGGAATAACGGCAGAAGCTGTTAAAAAGATGATAATTGACGTTGGACCTAAAACTTCAGACGTTATTTTAAGCTGGGAAAACCTGTACGCTTATAACCGCAAAATCTTGGATCCGACATCAGACAGGTACTTTTTCGTGCAGAATCCAATAGAATTGACAGTAAAACAAATCCCAAAGACGTTTACAGCAAAACTTCATTTGCATCCAGACCTGCCCGAAAAGGGAAGCAGAGAATACGCGATAAAACCTGAAGGAGATGACAATTCCGCAAAATTCTGGATTTCAAAGAAAGACATAGATGCTTTAAAAATTGGAAATGTAATCCGCCTAATGGAACTGTTCAACATAAAAATCGAAAAAGTATCCGCATATTCTGCTGATGCATCTTTTATCAGCGATTCTTATGAAGAAGCGAGAAAAACCAAGGCACAGCTGATCCATTGGATACCTGTTGGAGAGGACATGCCCTGTCAAGTCATTATGTCAGATGCAACATTAGCGGAAGGAATTGCTGAAAGTGTTTGCAAACGGTTAAAGCCAGACAGTGTAATACAGTTTGAGAGGTTTGGCTTCGTCAGAATTGACAAAGTCAACATGAAATTAACAGCCTACTACGCCCACAAATAATAATGGGAGAAAAAAGCGATGCGCAAACAAGATAAAATAATCATATGGCCAGCCTACTTTGACTCAACAAAAACAAGAACGGACGGAAGACGAGTCCAGAAAAGCTTGGCTGTTCCCTCTCCAAAAATTTCAGAAATAAAAGACGCAGCAGACAAACTTGGTTTAGAATGTGAACTTGTTCAAGATGCAGGCTATCCGAAAATCCATTGGATGAAAACTGGAATGATTCTTGTCAAGAAAAATGAGCCGAAAGACCAGATAATCAAAAAGGTTGCAAAACAACTGTTAAAGATTCGAAGCTCAACTGCGACAAAATAGGGTAAGATTAACTCTTTTCCTCTTCGCTAATTAGAACAGCGTTTATTACCCCATTTTGTCCGGGACGAGAAGTAACGCGCGCCAAGCCTAGAGAAGTTTCTATTGTTGCGCCCTTGGTTATTACACCTCTTCGATCGTAGTCAATGTTTACAGGATTTTTGACAACCCGAACAATCTCAACTTTTTCTGTTTTTCCGCTTTTCGGGTCAGTTACGCATGCGTATTTGTCGCCTAGAATCTTTACTTTTACTTTTCCGCCTCTTCCTCTGACAAATTTTGTTTTTGCTTCGCCCATTAGAGTTTCTGCTGGAAATGCACCTTGTTCAAACTTTCTCTTTCCTCTGTAGGCTCTTTTTCTGCCTCCAGATGGCTTTTTCTTACGTAAATCGCCGTGCCAAATCGCCATTCTTATTTCCCTTTTGTTTCTAAACTTGGGTGTTCAGTATCACCATGATTTTGCATATAAACCTATCCGTTTCAGGATTCAGGCTTTTCTTTTTTCGAGAAATCTTCAAAAACGTGTTTCAACTCTTTCTTCATAACTGCAGTGTCATGGCTTAAACCGAAATAGTCTGCGAAATATTCGGTTGTTCTGAGAATTGTGGAGCGTCCGCTTCTTTCCCTAGAGATTAAGTCCATTTCTTTCAGCAGTTTGATGTGGCCATAGGCGTGGTGACCCCGTATTTCAACAACCCTTTTTTGCGATATGGGCTGTCTATAAGCTATGTATGAAAGCGTCTTCAATGGACCCGTAGAAAGCAACGGTCTATTAACCAGTCTTCTAACATGAGGCGTGAAATCAGCCTTTAACTGCAAAACATATCTTTCATCTTTCAACTCTAAAATTTCAAGGGCTGTACTTCTATTTGCGTATTCGCGTATGAGCATTTTTGCAAGGCTTCTTGCCTTGTTCTTTGAACGAGTCTTCAAAACTGAGCATAGTTCGTTTAGGTCTAAAGGGCGACCTGCAACATATAAGGCAGCTTCCACAAGAGCTAGTTCCTGCTGCTTTTTTTCCGCAACTTGCCTTTGCTGAAGGTTTACATTAAGTTCAAGTGTTTGTTTTTCCGTTTTCTGCAATGTTCAAATCTCCAACTGTTATGTATATTTCTTCGGTTTCTTCATTCTGCCACAAGTTTACCCTATCATTTTGCACTAAAAATAATAGTAGGATAAACGTGCGAATGGCTTCCAACCGATTCATCTCCTTTATGAAAGCTGAAAATTCAACTATCCCCGCACCTTGCACTCTCTCTGCTAAAGAGGCATAGAGCTTTCCCATTTGCAACTCGATTTCCATGAGGTATAGCTCTAGTTGTGGCAAAATCTCAGAAGGCGTCGGAAGAATAGGTTCTGCAACAGCCTTTTCTGGATGAAACAGTTTTTCACCTTTCAAAACGTCATCCAGAACCTCTAACAGATGCCTTATGGTTGTTGAGGTTAATTCATGCCTCAAAGGCAGAAACAATGGCGGAGGCAGAAAATCATGCGGAGCTTTCGGCGGTGGCAGTGGTTCTTCAAGCTTAAGCAGAAGCCTTGACTTCATTAGGTATATGAGAGCAGAAGAATCAAGAGCCACGCCCGACGCTCTGAAGTCTATCTGCCCGGTCTTTTCCATTTCTTTAAGAAAAGACATAAGTAAATATGCAATATTGATGTTCCAAGGCGTAAGCCTCTCTAATTTGTGGAATTCGAATAAAATATTCCATGGAGGACGCAGATAAAAAGGCTTTTTAAGCGTAGCAGTCATTAACTCGGCACCTCTAGGAACTTTGCTGAAATAACATTTGAAACTCCATTGCGTTCATAAACTCCATAGACTTTTTGCGCTTTATTCACCATTTCAGGCTTTAAAGTGATGACTATGAACTGGGTTTTCTCTGACTCTTCCAAAAGAAGGTCAGCTAGTTTTGACACATGGAAAGCGTCCAAGTGAGCGTCTATCTCGTCTAGGATGTAGAAGGACGCTGGTGTAAACTCTTTTAGGGCGAATATGAAGGCAACAGCCGCAACTGAACGTTCGCCGCCGCTGGCTCCGCTCACGACTATTGAAGGCTTGTGGAGGAATTGAACAGTCATGTCAATGCCGCCGGAGAATGGCTCATCAAGATTTTCAAGCACCAATATGGCATTTCCACCTCCGGTAAGCTTTGAGAAGTATTTTTGTAAGTTTAGATTGATTTTTTCGAAGGCTTCCATGAAGACTCTGCGTTTTTTACTTTCAATTTCATCCATAAACTCCACTATGGCCTGTTTTTCTCTTTCAAGCTCATTTAGCCTCAATGAAAGTTCCTTGTAGCGCGAAATTTGCTCGGCATAATGGGATAGGGCTAGCTGGTTTACTGCGCCTATTCTTTCGAGTTCAAACTGCATCATCTTCATGGACGTTTCCGCTTCTTCAACCATCTTCAGCGTTGCTTCTACTGGTTGCTCATAACCAAACTGTCTGAGTTGGCTTTTGTACTGTTCAAACTGCAATAAGGATGTTTGAATGTTCAACTGAAGCTGGTTTAGCAAACGATCAGTCTGCTCATATTCCGCGTCCAGTTTTCGAAGTTCCTTATCTATATCATCTATTTGAGTTGTGAACTTTTTGGCCCCTTCTCTAGCTGACAAAACAGTCTTGGAAAGCTCAACGCGGCTTTTTTCCAGTTCTGATAGTTCATGCTTTAAGGATTCACGCTCTTGCTGCGCATCTTCTACTTCCTTCTCAACCCTTCTTAATTGTTGTTCAACCTTTGTCAATTGGATTTTTGCGTTTTTATATCCAACTCTTAAAACATTGTCGAATTGCGACTGGAGCGTCGAAATTTCTGTTTGGATTGTGCCGAGTTTCTGCCTTAAAGTTATTATTTCTTCAGCAAGCTTCTCCCTTTTGACTTCCATCTCCTGAATGTGCGAAGGATCAGCCTTTCGCCTTAGCGTGGCTAATTCGTTCTGAAGCTTCCGAATTTCCTTTTGTATGGAGCTTCCTTCAGCCTTGTGCATCCACATCTGTGCCTTTTCACTTTCAACTTCCTTCCCAACCTGTGCAATTTGGCGATATACTCTCTTGACGTTTGACTTTGTTCTTTTGACGTTTCTCTTGACTCTGACTATTTCCCTGTCAAGTGTTGTTATGGCCTCTGACAAATGAGCAATTTCGACACGAGTTCTATCGATTTCCTCTTCAAAAGAGGTTATGTCACTGCCTCTTCTTGAAAGATGCTGTTTGAGGGCGTTGACGGCTTCATCTAGGCTTTTGATGGCTGCTTCGCTTGGAATTATTGTGGAAAAATCTATTGGAGCACGATAGTAGCCGCTCTCAAAGGCGCCGCCTGTTTCATAAAGATCTCCGTTGACCGTGACCACACGGTAACCTTCACCGGAAAGGGCAAAAGCGGTCTTGTCATCTGAAACAATTAACGTGTCACCGAAAACAAAATGAATTGCCGGCTCATAATGCCTTTCATATCTTATGAAAAATGAAGCTGCCCCGTTTACGCCTTCTTTTTCAGGAATCTTTAAGGGTTTAGGGTTTGATGCTCCTTGAAGCGGAATTATCTTTACTCTCCCTAACTTCATTCTTCTTAACGTTTCTGTACACGCGAATGCTGCGTCAAAATCTTTTACAACTATTGCGTCAAGCCACCCTACCGACGCCGCTTCTATTGCTTGTTGATAATCTTTGTTAATTTTAACTAGGTTGCGCAGTCTTCCATACACGCCGGGAATAACACCCAAATCGCCTAGTTCTTCTATGCTTCTTAATGCTTTCTCTTCTGCAGCCACTGTTTCTGCGAGTTCTCTTTGTGTCACAAATTCTATGACTGCTTCCCGTGCAGAATCGGCAATTTTTCCGGCTTCGCCTATTTCTCTTTCAACGGCTTCTTTTTGTGCGATTCTCCGCTCAAGCGTGCGCTCTAAGTTTTTGAGCTGAATTTTCTGTTCTTTTTGCACTTTTTCAAGCTCGGCCAAAGATTTTTCAAGTTCGCTAAGCGTTGCGGCGAATCTTTCCTTGCGTTCGCTTAAATCCTTAAGTCTTCTTGCGCGGATTTTGATGGCTGTGTGGCTTTTTGCGTGTTCTGTCTTTAGATATGTAATCTTCTTGTAATCGTTGTCAAGTATTAGCTCAATCTCGCGGATTCTTTTGCTGTTTTCTCCGAGGTTTTCCCAAAGCTGAGCCGCTTCCTGCGCAAGAGTATCATGTTCAGCTTGTTTTGTATTTATTTGATTGGAAATCCCTTCTTGTTCATTTCTTAGCCGCTTTATTTTTGTGCGGTTTTCGCGGATTTCATTTCGAATAGACTGATACTGTTGAAGATTGTTTTCTCTAATTCTCTTTAAGCCTTCAAGGCTTGTTTTTCCAGAGGTTATCTTTGTTGTTAATTCTGTTAATTTTGATTTTAATTCGCCTATCCTTATCTGAACCTTCAGAACTTGAGAACCGCCTTCCTCAACTATTTCTGAGCTGAGTTTTCGCCATTCACCTTCAATTTCTCTTCTTTTGTCTCTATGCTGCTCGCGGAGTTGCCTTAATTTTTCAACTCTGCTTCTAACCTTATCCGCCTGTGAGGAAACCTCTTTTACCTTGCCTTGTATTTGCGCCATCTCGTGCGAGATTTTGACGACCTCAAATTTTTTTATTTCGTTCTGGATAAAATTGGATCTTAAAAGTTCGTTGCGTTCTCTTTCCAGGTCATCAACTCGTTTCTGTATCTCGTCTATTCTGCCCATGGCAGTACGAATTGAAACGTCTGCTATCCGCAGTTTTTCTTCAGCCTCAGCTTTTTCAGCATCATACTGGGCTATTCCAACCAAATCCTCAATTATTTTCCTTCGTTCCATCGGAGAAACGTCTGTTAACCGCGTTATTGTGCCTTGCAAAATTATGTTTTGGCTTGTGGAGCTTATCCCAGCCATGGAAATAATTTCTAAAATGTGAGCCCTCGATATTCTTCTGCCATTAAGCCTATACACACTTTGACCGTTCCTGTAAACCTCACGAGAGACTGTGACTGTGGTCGTGTCAACTGGCATGCGCCCATCAGCATTGTCAAATTGAATTATTACTTTGGCAACCTTTGCCCTTTCTAATCCTGCCTTCTCAGACCCATGGAAAATTAGTTTGGCTGCATTTTCCGCGCGGAGCCTTTTTGTGCTTAATTCGCCTAAAGCAAATAAAACTGCGTCAACTATGTTTGTTTTTCCGCTTCCGTTTGGACCTGTGATTGCTGTGAAGCCTTTATCTAGGGCTACTTTAACGGTTTGAGGTCCGAATGATTTGAAGCCTTTAAGCTCTATTTTCTTTACGTAGGGCATTCAGTTTGCGCCCTCACTTTCATTGGGGATGAAGTTACATAGTCATTTCTTTATGATTTTTCTATATAAGAACTATGAAAAGGTCGTTCCTCAAATAACATTTTCTATCATCGGGAGATATCACTGGAAAATATGGAACGCTCATCGTCAAGTTAACGATTGTGTATTTTTTAACGCTATTTTTCAGCTTTCAATTCGTATTTTGTAGCCATTTTCTTGATAAATTCTTTTATGCGTTCGTCTTCGCCGTAGACAAGCAAATAATTATCATCTTGAACTTTGAATGAAAGCTGTGATCTTTTAGCCATAAGTTTCAACTTTTCAAGGGGCAACTCGACTGAAGGCTTGACACGAATCCACTTTTGCTCCCTGGGGAGACCTGGAATAAATGTTGCCTCTTTCTCTTCTTCACTGGTTTTTCTGCTCGACTCCTCCAACCGTTTGAGCCATCCTTCCACATGTTCTGCTCCAAAAATCCTCTGCCCTTCGGAGATAAGATATGATTCTACGTTTCCGAGATACTCTTCAATCTTTTGAGAGGTTTCGCCGCGGCTCGGATCAGCCTTTAAGATTTTGATCATTGTGTTTGCAGATTTCAAATCGTTCATGACTTCTGCTGGAATAGGTACGCCCTTTTTTCGGAAATCGGTAATAATCTCTTCTAAAACTTTCCAGACAGCCAAATATCCCATGTTAATGATTCACCATTCCACCAGTGTTAGGCAATCAGCATTATAAAGGGATTATCATCATTAATGAAAGTGAAACAAACTGTTCTAACATTTTAGATGCACTTTAATGTGTTTGCGGTTAAGCAAAGTTCACATTTTTCAACTTCAATTGTTGGGTCAAAGGTTTTATGCATTTTGCATAGTAGTCCTTTTGCTCTTATTGTTTTGCAGATTTCGCAGAACATTTGAATGAAGTTTTTGTGTGTCAAGTTGCCTTTTGCTAAAGAGGCTGCTAGGTTTTCTGTCAGCTTGATTATTTCGGGATCTTTTTCTAGGTCTATGGCTTTTCCGCGTATTTTTCTGTAGTAAAGGCTTATGGCTGGTTGGCTTACTCCTAACCGCTTTGCTGCTTCAGCTTGTTTTAAGCCATATTTGGTTGTGAGTTCTTTTGCTATCATGGCTCGAACAGAAGGCAGCACGCATTTTACTGCAACTTCGCAAGGTACTAACATTTATGTTACTTCCAGGCTATATTATGTAGAAAGGCATAAATATACTTTATTACAATTGTAATAAATAAATTTGAGGCAAACAGCATGAACTGGCAAAACATAGTCAAAATTTCGGAAGGCGTTTATTGGGTTGGCGTTAGAGATTGGAACCGAAGATTGTTTGACGCTTTGATTCCTCTTCCAAAAGGAACATCCTACAACTCATACCTCGTAGTTGGCGAGAACAAAAAGGCGCTAGTTGACACTGTAAATCCAGGTTTTGAAAGGGAGTTTGAAGAGAAAATCCGTAGAGTTACAGACCCAAGCGAGATCGATTATGTGATAATGAACCACGCCGAACCCGATCATGCCGGCGGCATTCCCCACATGATGTCAATCAACAGTAAAGCCAAACTGGTAACCACAGGCAAAGGCGCAAAAATGGCACAGACATTCTACAAAGTGCCTGAAAAACGAATACAAGCGGTCCACGATCGAGAAAAAATCGATCTCGGCGGCAAAACACTTCAGTTTATTGAAGCTCCAATGCTTCACTGGCCAGAAACAATGTTTACCTACTTGCAAGAGGACAAAATTCTATTTCCGTGCGATTTCTTTGGTTCACACCTAGCCAAAGGACTGTACGATGATGAAACGGAAGATTTGCTCGTTCATGCTCAAAGATATTGGGGCGAAATCATGATGCCCTTTAGAATCATGGCTCAAAAGGCATTGGAAAAGATAAAGGACTTAAAAATTGAAATGATTGCTCCAAGCCACGGACCTATTCATAGAAACACGGAGCGCATTCTAAACGCGTATAAAAAGTGGGCAAATGGAGAAACTAGACATAAGGCAACAATAGTTTATGCAACTATGTGGAATAACACAGAAAAGATGATTCAACCAATTGCTGAAACATTAGCAGCTGAAGGCATTGAAATCGCCGTGTACAATTTAGCATTGGCGGACATAGGCGACATCGCGAAGGATTTGGTTGATTCTAGAGCCATTGTTTTAGGCGCGCCCACAGTTTTAGGTGGCGCGCATCCCTTAGCCGTGTACGCTACTTATTTGGTTAAGGCCTTACGTCCACCACTAAAATTCGGAGTCGTCCTAAGTTCGTACGGTTGGGGCGGAGGCACCATAAAACATGTTCAAGAGATACTGGGACCAACAAAAATTGAAATCGTCGGGGCGACAGAAATAAATGGTCCACCTACAGAAGACGACGTTAAACAAATAATAGAGCTTGGAAAGAATTTAGCTAGGAAAATCAAGGAAGAAGGATGAACACAATGAGCGAGGACAGGAAAAAAGCGCTTAAAGAATTAATAAAGCAACTGCATGCTGGAGCGCCGCCGCAGGAAGTTAAAGAAAGGTTTAGACATGTTTTAGAGGGCATAAGCTCAGAAGAAATTGCCAAAATTGAAAACGAACTTGTTAAGGAAGGGATGCCGAGAGAAGAAATTCAACGGCTATGCGACGTTCACCTTGCAGTTTTCAGAGAACAGCTAGAGAAACAAAAATCTGAAATTCCTCTTGGACATCCGATTGGTATTCTCATGGAAGAACACAAGATTATGCTGCAACTTGCAGAAAAACTCGCTACCACCGCAAATAAGGTTCAACAAATGAACGATGCAAGTTATGCGAGCGAGGAAATCCACCACTTGGAGCATATAGCAAGAGATTTCATAGATTCAGAAAAACATTACCTGCGAGAAGAAAACGTGCTTTTCCCAATCATAGAAAAACATGGAATCACAGAACCGCCTGCAATAATGTGGATGGAACACAACCAGATAAGGGAGAAAAAGAAACAGCTTAACAATTTAATCGAAAAATATAACGCTGCAAGTTTTCAAGACTTCAAAAAGCAGCTTGATGAAACAACCAAAGCCTTAAACAGTCTTCTCCCAAGTCACTTCTTTAAAGAAAATAACATACTTTTTCCAACAGCTTTGCAAGTGGTCACTGAGCAGGAATGGAGAGAGGTTAGAGGAGAATTTGATGAAATTGGGTACTGTTGCTTTACACCTTCAAATTTGACAGCAGCACCGCAAGCTAAAGAAACGGAAAAAGCATCAGCGCCTGAAGGGGTATTGCAATTTGAGACAGGAAGCCTTTCGAAAGAAGAAGTTGAAGCCATCCTAAACGCGCTTCCAGTTGACATTTCATTTGTCGATAAAGATGATGCTGTCAAATACTTTAACAAAGCCGAGAAAAGAATTTTCGTTCGAACAAAAGCCGTTATTGGAAGAAAAGTGCAGTTATGCCATCCACAGAAAAGCGTTCACATAGTGGACAAGATTCTTGAAGCCTTCAAAACAGGTAAAAAAGATGTGGCTGAATTTTGGATTACGGTGAACAACCGCCTAATTCACATCAGATATTTTGCAGTGAGAGACAAGAACGGAAAATATCTAGGAACCATGGAAGTTACGCAAGATTTGACAGACATTAAGAAAATTGAAGGACAGAAAAGACTTTTAGACTGGGAAGCCTAGCATCACTGAACATTTTTTGCAAATACATCTTATTTTTTCCATGTTCGAAGTATGAGGAGATCTTGCTAGTGAAGCCCATATGTACGCGCGCTTTACTTAAATTTTTAAGCAATATTAAACAAAGCAATTGGCTGTAAAAATGGAGGATACATAAAAAATGAAGAAATTGATCTTAGTGGCTTTCCTTGTGATCGCATTGTGCTCATTCAGCATGATAATAACTATTAGAAATGTTGACGCTGCTAAACCGGGATACAACATTAACAACTATCTTCGAATAACCACGCCGGTTATTGATGGCAATTGGACTACTGCTGATGAATGGACAGATGCTGAGGAAAAGAAGTTAGATGGCAGTCTGACAGTGTATTTTAGAATCAAGTGGGGAACTGTTGACTCAACAGTCTATAATTATATTCTCGTGGACTTTGTCAATGACACAACTGACGATTCAGAAGATGGATTTTCGATATGCATTGATGGACATCATGATGATGGAACCAGCCCTCAAACAGATGACTACAGGATTGACCTCATCGGACATAGCATCTCAGGTTTACGTGTGTACCAAGGAAACGGAACAGGTTGGGAAGAAATAACAACATACAATTGGGGAAGCGACCTTGTCATAGTAAACAACATAAACCCATCGCCCACTTCAAGCACTCCACATTGGATAGCTGAAATCAAAATAAACTCAACTTGGGCTCATTTACTGAACAATTTCTGCTTGAGAGTGGCTGCTTATGATGCATCGTCGGCTGCAGGAAACCAAGCTTGGCCTGGTGCTTCAACCGTTTACGTTCCAAATGATTGGGGTGCCACAACAACAATGTTTACGCAAATCCCAGAGTTTCCGTCTATTATGCTTGTCTTGATAATGCTCATTGCCTTGACACCAACTATCTACTACTTCAAAAAACGCTTCTCAACAAAAAAGACAATAACTCAGAAAGCACCATTTTAAAGACAAGTGAGATAAAATCTGTAGAAAACCAGCTTCACAGCACGCAAGTAATTTTACACCTCCACGTTTCTTTTTTCTAGTATAAGCTTACGTTAACAAAACACTAGGAGCACATCACTTGATAGGCAACAACTGGATTGTTGAAGTGAATATTGCTGATTAGCAATGAATAAATATGTTGATTGCTACCTTCTAATTAACAGGGAGAGTAGTATTGTGCCTCAACGTATTGTGTGTCAGGGATGTGGTTATGTATTATATGAAGGCGCTGAACTTAAGCCTCCAGACGAAATTTTACATCAACATGACGGAAAATGCCCAAAATGTGGCAAGAGACTTGCGCTCATACCTATAGATGTCGACGTGAAACCGATAAAATAAACTCTTTACTGAGGAAGAAGTGTGACGGAAAAAATTCGTAGAACCCAAATTTATAATGTGCATAAGCAGACAGCAAAATTGAGCGTCTTCGCTGGTTTTGAAATGCCCCTATGGTATAAGGGCATAATGCCCGAGCATCTGACAGTGCGAAATAATGTCGGCATTTTCGATATCTCTCACATGGGACGAGTAATGATCACAGGTGCTGATTCAGAACATTTTCTAAATCATGTTATAACAAATGACGTTTCCAAGTTGATGCCAAACAGTGCCCAATACTCAGTTATGTGCAATGAAAACGGCGGCATAATAGACGACTTCGTAATATACCGATTAGAAGAGGAAAGATTCATGATGGTTTCCAATGCGACAAATAGATCAAAAGACTACAACTGGTTGATTAAAAACGTTGAAGGCTTCAATGTGAAAACTGAAGAAATTTCAGATGATGTGGCAATGTTCGCAGTTCAGGGTCCAAACGCAGAAAAAGCCTTACAAAAAATTTCCATAGAAGATCTAAGTAAAATTGAACGATTCAAGTGCGGCCATACACGCCTACTAGATGTTGAAGTTTTTCTTTCTCGGACTGGTTATACCGGTGAAGACGGATTCGAAGTTTTCATTTGGGATGCTTCGTTAAAAAAGCCAGACAACGCCGTAAAACTTTGGAATGCCCTTCTGGAAGCTGGCAAAGCCTATGGAATAGAACCATGCGGCTTGGGAGCGAGAGATACGTTAAGGCTTGAGGCAGGAATGTGCTTGTATGGAAACGACATAGATGAGCAAACAACTCCTCTGGAGGCAGCGTTAGGCTTTGTGGTAAAACTCCAGAAAGACAACTTCATAGGAAAGGAAGCTTTACTAAAACAGAAAAATGAAGGAATAAAACGCAAACGCGTCGGAATACGGATGATAGATCAAGGAATACCTAGACCAGGCTTTGAAGTCTACAGTAACGAAATCGAGAAAATTGGACGCATAACAAGTGGAACATTTTCGCCACTGCTCAAATACGGTATAGGAATGGCTTATATTGAAATATCTCAAGCTCAAGAAGAAAACATTGTAAATGTGAAGATACGCGGCAAAATGGTGAGGGGAAAAATAGTATCATTCCCATTTTATGACATTGAAAAACATGGTTACAAACGAAAATTAGAAGATGAAAATCAGTAGCTTCCCAGTTAAGGAGCGTGTTAAGTGCCAGGGATATGTAAGTGTGCGTCTTTTAGGATGTACACCTTACTCGGGCGCGTCTGTGTGTGTTGCTTTATCTTGAGCCAGATGCGTTCATGTAGCTTGGCCTTTCCATAACAATTTGACAATCGTTGTTGATATTCGAACGGGTAATTCAATATCTCTCGATTGGATGGAAACTGCGTCACATGCTGGTACTGTTCAATCAGTCTTTGGTTCACATGAATCCTTTTTGCTACGAGGAGCTCAATGTAATATTTTTCGAGAAGCGGAACTATTCGCCTAGCATCAAACATCTTCTTTGCCTTTTCATACCCTGCCTGTCCCATTCTTTTAGCCTCTGTAGGGTGTCTTAGTAGGTAAGCAACAGCATCACTGCATGTTTTTGGAGTTGTGGCGACAAAACCAGTTGTTCCATTGTCCACGAGTTCAATTTGTGCGTTGTCACCCCATGGCGTTGACTCCACAACCACCGGTTTTCTCGCCGCCATTGCTTCAGCGATTGTGCAACCAAATGACTCTCCAATACGAGATGAATGCGCCAGCAAGTCAATCGCATGGTAAATTGTTACTAATTCCTTACCGAACGCAACACCATAATCGATGAAATTTTTTTCAAGGTGATATTTCAAAATTTTTTTATGCACCCATTTTGGTAGCCCGCCGACGATTAGATATTTCACATTTGGAATTTTGCGTGTCAGAAACCACATCATGTTCACTGGGAACGAATTCCATTTTCTGGTGTCTGGTCTTCCTACTCTGCATATTAGCGGGCAATCGGGTTCAACCCCTATTTTACGTTTGAACTGATCTATTTGCTCTTGCGAAGGGGCTTCTTTCTCAAATTCGTCAAAATCTACTGAAATGTAAAGCACCCTACATTTGTCTAAGAATTGGCGCATGGAAATCTTTCCCCGTGCGGCGTATTCCAATGCGACGCTTTTGCTAATTAGAAAGTGTCGATCTATGAAACGCTCGTTTTCTTTAAGATCATAATGTCCAAAAATGTTTGTTTCTACCATCACTGGGACTCCGGCACGCTTTGCAATATTCATAACCGCTCCAAGTTGTTCAGCATTCCACCCAAGATAGAAGTGAACGACATCAACTTTCTCTTCATTCAATAGAGACTTAAAGCGCGAAAAATCTCCATTCAAAATATACGTTTCGATCCCTTTTTCTCTCAAAAACTCTCCGCGTATTCCTCCTTCGTGAATTCCGCAGACAGCTGTTTCAAAGACTTCCTTGTTTAAATATTGACAGATCACTTGAGACGCTTTTTCGGTGCCGCCGATACCAAGTTGACTGGCAACATGTAAAACCCTGATTTTTTGCATGGAACATCCATCATTCAAATAATCGCATAAGCATATAAAGTTAGAATGTCATACGTGAAAACTGGATTTCCATTTCGGGATGTTGAAAAATATGGTTGCAATTGAAGAGCTACATCATGAAAGACGTTTTACTCTTCGTGAGAAGGTATATATAAACGACATATGTCATGGAAATCTATCAGATAACCGCAAGAGAAATAAAATACCTAATTAATCTGTGTAGGAGAGATGAATCAAAATGAGGATTAAGGACGCCCTATCAAAAGAACGCATTGTCAACAGCCTAAAAAACTTGGGAAAACTGCGAATCAAAATAAGCCACAGTTCAATAATGACTTTTTCCGCAATACTGCTCATACTATTCATCGCTTTTACTATACGTATATTCCCATTACGCTGGGAAATACAAACAGGCACAGTGCATCTTTCCGAATTCGATCCCTACTATCAATACAGCCTTACAAACTACATGGTGAAAAACGGTTTAATCTCGCCTTATTGGCCAACTCCATGGGTTGATAAGCAACGCTGGTATCCTGATGGAATAAACATGGCTAATTCATTTCCAGCATTACCGATGAGTGCAGCATTTCTTTATGATATCATTTCTGCGTTGGGTCTAAACATTGAGTTGATGGCTTTTTGTGCTCTTTTTCCTGCAATAATGGGCACGCTGGCATGTTTAATCATATACTTTGTTGGTAAAGATATAGGAGGAAAACCTGTTGGCATGTTTGCAGCTCTCTTTCTAGCCTTAAGTCCATCCTACATTCAAAGAACTTCCGTTGGCTTCTTTGATGACGAAACAATAGGAATAGTTGCTCTATTGTTATTCGTTTTAATGTTTTTAAGGGCAATTGAAGAAGAAAGACCCATTGATTCTACTGTGAAATATTCACTTGGTTCAGGATTAGCATTAGCGTACTTCGTTTCTGGATGGGGAGCAGCGATTTACCCAATTGGCTTAACTATACTCTTTGTTTTCTTGTTGATTTTGCTAAAAAGGTATACACTGCGTCTTTTATTATCTTATAGCATAACCTTTGGATTGGGGCTATTCCTAGCCATTAACGTCCCCCTTTTAGGTCATGGGGATGCGCATTATCTAACAAGCTCTGCTATAGTGTTAGTCGCCGGAATGTTTGTCTTTCTTTTTCTCAGCGAGATTATTCGCAACTTAACTTCTGCACAATCAAAGGTTCTATTTGCCGCAGTGGTCTTAGGTGCGTTGATTGGCGCCTTTGTTATGCTTTGGCATTTTGGCTATATAGAAGGTCTTGGAAAGTTTTTAGCTGTTATAAACCCGTTTACACGTGAGGCGAACCCACTTATAGAGTCTGTTGCTGAGCACAGGATTTCAGCTTGGGGTTCCATTTATTATGAGTTTGGCATAGGAATAATATTCTTCTTGGCGGGCGTGTTCTTCACTTTGAGAAATCTCAATAATAGGAATTTGTTTCTCTTACTTTTTGGTTTAACATCCCTCTACTTCGCTGGTTCCATGGTGCGTTTGCTGGTTCTTA
Organism: uncultured Candidatus Bathyarchaeia archaeon; assembly: GCA_964558305.1. Taxonomy (GTDB): domain Archaea; phylum Thermoproteota; class Bathyarchaeia; order Bathyarchaeales; family Bathycorpusculaceae; genus CAZLCE01. The sequence goes on along the minus strand of CAZLCE010000004.1, from coordinate 48,290 downwards.
TGGCTCCAGCCTTTGGGCTTCTTGCATCGGTCGGAGTACTTGGAGTGTTGAAACCATTTAACACCTTGCTAAAAGAACCGCCAAAAATTGCTACGAAAGCGAAGTACGGTTTGGAACATGTTGGAAAAGAATTCAGTGGAATTGCTCTTTTCCTAATATTCCTTATTTTAATGACAAACTTTGCTTTTTCACCACAAACGGGTGGTATACCTAAAGTGTATAGTCAAGCCTATGCTCCAGTCACAATTACAGCAGGTAGCCTTCCAATAGCGCCTTATGAACCAGTACGCGAATGGTTGGATCTTTTGGTTTGGACGGAAAGCAATCTTGATGCGACCACTGTTGTGTGTAGCTGGTGGGATTATGGGTATTGGCTGGCTCTTCTTGGAAACGTAACTTCGCTAGCTGATAACGCCACGATAAATGGCACTCAAATCGAAAATATAGGCTTTATATTTATGGCTAATGAGACGCAAGCGTTAAAAATGTTAAAGTCGTATGACGCAAAATACATCCTTGTGTTTACAACTCTTGTTGTAGGACAAGATAATAGTGGGAACTGGGGCGCAAGCTGGGCAGGCTACGGTGACGAGGGAAAATGGATGTGGATGGCGAGAATTTCGGGCAAGGCGCGCGACCGGTTTATACAGACTGATTTCCTTGATGAGCAATCAGCATGGAGTGATGAGGAAACCTTTGGAAAATACAATAGCACTACAAACAGATGGGAATGGAACAATGTGGGAGGCAATTCGACAATTTACAAGTTAATGAGCTGGGGAAAACAGACATGGTGCACCAAAAACAATGCTGGTACAGACGAACCCGGTGTTCAGCCACAGTATTTCAAAGAAGCCTATTTCGCAGGGTTGACCTTATCTCCATACGACGCTAGCAATAAATATGGGCGTCTTGTACCGCTTGTGTGCCTCTATGAAATTGACTGGGAAAAATATTATTCGGGTCAATAAAGGAGCGATAGCTTGTTTCCAAAAGTTCCCGACTATCACAAGCCAAACAAACCTCTAATTCCGAATGGTTTAGGCGTGATCTACGTTGTAGCCAGTGCAGCTTACCTTTTCTTGTTGCATTATTTCATGGAAATTGAAACTTCTACTAATGTTTCTCCTGCTTTAACTTTGGCTGTTTGCATCTTGTTTGGTGGTTTTATGGGTTTGCTTGATGATTGGATGGATTTGCGGTGGCGCTATAAGGCTTTCTTTCCGCTAATAGCTGCTATACCACTTATTTCATTAGCCACCAGACTTGGACTGCGTACATCTATCGCAATTCCCATTCTTGGAACCATACATTTTGGCAATTATTATTATTTCATAATTATTCCATTGATTGTAACTATAACAACTAACACTGTGAACCAACTTGGAGGGTTAAATGGTTTAGAAACCGTTTGCCCAGAAATAATTATAATTGGCTTAATGATTATTTCAGGATCAAATGCAATCTTATTATACATTCCATTGATCGTATGGCTTATGCTCACTTTTTTTAATTTTCGAGGCAAAATTTTTGTTGGCAATACTGGGTCTTTTGCCATTGGAATAACATTGGCTGCATTTGCGATTATTTCAGATTTGAAATATGGATTGCTAATTTCGATTCTGCCATACATTTTTAACTCTTCCTTTATCTTGTTGACTTATTTCCTTTTTAGAACTAAAGCCCAAGTTTCTTTTGATGGAAAGAATCTGTCTTCTGATCATAAACGAAGTTTGATCACACTTATCACTTATCGTCGTCCCCTGAGGGAGCGACAAGTAGTTATCATAATTTCATTTCTTGTGGCGGTTTCCACATTTGCTGCTGTTTTGGTTCAATGGTTAGCGTCATAACGTGTATGTATTACTATGCGACACACAAAAGGCAAAAATCGGTTTAGAGCGAGGCTTAATAACGGAGGTTTAGAGAGAACTAGCTTCATCATATACATGTTTAATGTGAGGAATCAATTATCTGCCCAGCATTGTATATTCCAAACGCTTCAGTTAAAGTAGAAATCACTAGTTTGGTAGGCGTTAAACTGAATGTTAAAGGCGAAGCTGAAACTGTTAATTTTGATGTGAAGGCAAAGCTTGAAGAACGGGAACGCAAAAGCCAAACAATCATAATAGGGTTCAACATGCTTTTAACAACAAAACCGAGCATTGTAAAATTCGAAGTTGAAGGAACAGCTACTTTAATGGGTAAAGACACGGAATTAAGTAAAATGTTAGAGGTTGACCCTGAAACAAAAGTGCCATACGTTTTTCAGAGAATTTACCAACATGCATTCACAGCCATGTACCTCCTCTCAACAATTTTGAATACTCATCCCCCTCCTCAAGATTTATTATTCCCTAGGAAGCAAGGGGTTCCAGTTGAAGACATAAGTGTGGAAGTAGCAGCCACAGAAGCTGTCGCTGTTCAAGCTGGAACAGGAGAAGACGTAAGCGAAGTCGGCGTTTCTAACAAGTAATTTTTCAGCAACATTTAATAGTCAACAATTACGTGCATAGCAATTATTGGCGGGTGAGTGGGCCTCCACCCGTTCCGCCATAATAAACCCCGGGCGTAGGAGGTGAAAAATTGAAGATTGACGCTGAAGATTTGGCTTTGGCTGCTGTTTTCGCTGCACTGTATGCTGCAGGGGTTGTTCTTCTGGCGCCTATAAGCTTTGGAGTTTATCAGGTTAGGGTTGCTGATGCTTTACTGCCGTTGTCGATGATTTTTGGAGTGCCAATTGCCGTTGGAACAAGCTTAGGTTGTCTAGTTGCAAACGTTTATGGTGGCTTGGGCATAATTGATGTTGTGGGTGGGGCAGTTGCAAACTTTGTGGCTTGTGCTTTGGCGTGGTATGTTGGCAGAGGTGGGATTGCTCGGAGATTTATAGGAAGTCTTGTCGAAACAGTAGTTATAACAGTGATTGTTGGAGGCTATTTATGGTTTATATTTCAAGTCCCTGTTGAAGTTGGATTGCTTGGCATCTTTGGCGGTTCCATCGTGGCAATCAACATCTTAGGTTTTGCGCTTTTAGAAGGTTTGCACCAAAGCGGCATAGCAAAAAGACGTGCTGGAAAAGGTTCACCATAAAACGCACACTGCGGTTTTACATGAAGCGTTCCAGTTTTGTTAATCCTATTATTTCTTCAAAGTCCAAGCCCAATGCATCTAATACTTGGTCAAATGTTGAATGTAAATAGGCTATGTACTTGTCAACATCAATCTCATTTTTTGTTGCTAAATCCACTGGTTTCACATGTGGTTCTTTGACAACTTTTACGAAGCTTATTAGGTCACCAGCTTTTAATTCCATTCCGTTTTCTTTTAGGATTTTTGCGGCTTTGACATGTTGAGGTGTTGTTTTTGTGTAGCGTTCTAATTCCTCACCTAAAACCACGTTGAATGCGAGTTCGCTCATGTTTTCCCATTCTCTTCTCTTTAACCGCATATAACAGTCGCGAACGATTTCTGCGATGTCCTTTTTTGCGTTTTCGAAGTCTTCTGGAGTTTTCACTTTTGCGAGTCTTTCTTTCATTCTGTCAAAGGCTTTTTTGATGAAAACTGGGATATGCCGTTTCTTGCCTGTTAATCCCTTAACGTCAACGCTTCCATCTTCTAAGACGCCAAGATAATTCTTTTTCCGAGAGCTAAAAACCGCGTATCTGTAAATCTTGTCCACATCTAAACTCATTTTTAACTCGTGCTCGGTCCATCTGGATAATTCCTCGATCTGCGCCTTTGACGGGTTTTTCAAGAAGAGGCTGTCCGTGTCTCCGTAAAGCACTTGAATGTTAAGTTGCTCTGCCTTGTTGAGTATTTGCATTATTGAATGTCTGCCAATAGCTGCTGTTGCTTCAGCCACAGGTGGACAGTAAAGGTCAAAGCTTTCAGCACCGAATACGCCGTAGCTGGCGTTTAAAATTACTTTGAGGGCTCCTTGAGTGATGTTATACCAACTTCTTAACTCAGCTGATAAAGCCTTGTCCTTTGATTTCGGCTTATACCATTGCACCCGTAAATCTCGAAGAGAACCGATTAACAGGCTTTCTAGGGCTCTTTTTTTGGTGCAAACCCAATGGGGGGTATCTGGAATAAGGTTACTGCGGCATTCTGAATGCGGACATAGTATTGATTGATATCCGAGGTTCCAAACCTTTATTATTGATGGGTATAGGCTTGGAAAATCCATTACTGCAACATTGAAATGCACTCCCGGAACAGGTTCAACAACTATTGCGCCTTTGTATTTTTTGCCTTTAATTATGGCTTTTGTCGCTGCTTTGCCTTTTTTGGTGAGTATGTCTTCAGCGTTTGGGATTAGCATATTTCTTCTGCGGTGTTCGCGGTGCATGAAGTTTCTTATCCAGCGGGAAACGCCTTGTCGGCTTACGTCATCCATGGGCATGCTGCTGATTCTAGCCAGAACAAGAATAAGCTTCATGACTAATTCGTCTTCGAAGTTCGTTAGTTTGAAAGTGATTTCTGCATCTCTGAAGCAGTATTTGGCAAGTTCTGTGTAAGTTAATTCGCCTATTCCTTTTTCCAGTTTGATTTTTTCCATGTTGATTAGGGCTTTGCCTACGTCGTCAAGTGTTACATCTCGATAGCGGTTGTTAAACGCGTAAATTTGGATTGAACGGTTGAAGAAAAATTTGTATAAGTCAATGTGCACGCCATATTTTAGCAGGCAGACACGTTTGCCAACTTCTATTGGGATTTCATCTCTTCTAAAACCTAGGTTTTGTGCTCTGTGAGTCAGATAGCGCAGGTCGAAGTCGTCGCCGTTGAAAGTTATGACGAAGGGGTAACTCCACAAAGCGTCAAAAATGGCTCTTATAAGCTTCTCTTCCGTGTCAAAATATTCAAGAGTCACATCAGCAGGCAGATGCTCATTTCCTTCGCGAATTCCTTCCCGTTTCAAGAGTAAAACTTTCTTTTGTCCGTCAGAACCGTAGAGTGAGGTGCAAACGACTTGATAGGCGGCTTCACGCGGGTCAGGTACTCTAGTGGCAATGGGGCTACAAACTTCTATGTCAAGAGCCACTCTGTGAAACTTTGGGGCTGGATACTCCAGTAATCTAGCCCATTGCTCAGTATGTTGCAGTTCTTCTGTGGTGGCGTCTTTAAAAATGCTACGTATTTGCATGACCATCTTTTCGGCTTCTTCCATGTTTTTTGAGACGAGATTGCCGTTTTTTACTTCGTAAATCATTCCTGGCAAAAGGTTTCTGTCGTAGATGTAGGATTGGTAATACTTTATTTTTGATTCCCAAACCTTGATCTCTTCTGGAGCGATTGGAGTGTCTGCGACCTTTGGATATTCTTGGGGGATTATGTCTCTTATGCATCCGGATGGGCGTCCTCCTATGGCTAAGGGGTCGTTGGTTATCACTTCTGTCACTTTCACACTTTTGTCCAGCAAGGGGTCAAACTTTTCCACAATTTCAAAATGGTCAAAACTAGGGTGCTTGGTAACATTATCTATTTTTTCAAGTTCGTATTGTGAAAGGTTGGTTAGGCAATATGGCTTGTGACCTGTGTTATCAAGCCAGAAATAGATTTTGCCAGATTTGGGCTCGTAAAGTTTGATTAGTGCTTTTTTTGTTTGACCATTGTAAGTGGCTGAAACAAGATATGAAGGCGGCAGATTTTCAGGCGTCAACTGTGGAAAAGCATGTTTCTTGCTTTTCTCTTCTTTTACGATTTCTGTGAATGGTGGAGCCTCCGCTTCTTTTTCTTTTGTCAATTTCGCTTCTGTTCGGGAAAAGTCTTCCAGTCGTCTTTGTGCCATTTCTGCCCACTAGCTATATGAGAGGGATAGGCTAAAATCTCTTACTAATAGAATCCAATACTGCTTTAAAACAGGTGATTGGCGAGTGAAATAGAATTGCTTAAAGAAGCTTGGACACTTGCAATTGAAACGCTAAGCTGGATGGAAATGCGAAGATTAAGCGAGCGATTAGCCTTAGCCAGAACAGTTAAACAATTAGGCATAAGCGACGCTGACGCTGTAAGACTGGCACACTTGCTTGTGTGCGAAACGGTTAGACGGCAAAACTTCATAGACGCTTTTGTAAACAATGCCTTAAAACCTGAAGTCATAAACGAATTTAATCTCGGCGTTCAAGCGTTTTTGCGGCTTTACGTTTATCAAACGCGAATAGCTAAAAACTGGTCTAAAATTGACGTTAAAGAAGCTGAAAACATAGCCAAATTAGCTCGCTCAATCTTAGGATGGAAAACTCTTCGAAAAGTTGAACACGTGTTAGGCTTGTTATTGACGCAAAAGCCAACAGCAATCCTTGCAGGCATAAGCGATGAGGAAAGAATTGGACTTTTGACTTTTCATTCAACATGGTTTGTAAAGTATTGTTTTAGGCTTTTTGGTAGAAGTGAAGCCATAGCCATGCTACAAGCAGACACGCAAACACCGCCAACTTATATCAGGGTGAACACGCTTAAGGCTGATGAAAGCAAGATTTTGGAGAAACTTGCAGAAGAAGGCGTTAAGGTTGAGAAGGCTGAACAATTAAGACATGCGTACAAACTCTTAAGCACAAGGCAACCCTTAACCCGCACAGAAAGCTTCCAAGAAGGCTTATTTTACATTCAAGACAAGGCAAGCTGTTTCGCAACTGAAGCGGCAAACCCAAGACCTGAAATGACAGTTTTAGATGTTTGCGCGGCGCCTGGAGCCAAAACCACGTATTTAGCACAGCTGATGCAGAATCGCGGTGTCATCTATTCCATGGACTATTCAAAACGCAGAATGGTAATATGGAAAAACGAGGTTGCCCGCATGGGTGTTGAAATCGCCATACCAATAATTGCTGACTCATGCAACCCACTGCCATTCATGACAGAAGCGGACATAGTCGTCTTAGATCCGCCGTGCACGAGCACAGGCACATTTAGAAAGTTGCCCTCGGCTAAATGGAGACTTACGAGACGTTCTGTTGATAAAATGGCTGAGATTCAATGGCAGATGATAAACAACTGTGCAGAACATGTCAAACAGGGAGGCGCATTAATTTATTCTACATGCAGCATAACAGTTGAAGAAAACGAGATACTTGTTGAACGGTTCCTGAAATGGCATCCAGAATTCTCATTGGCTGAGATAATGCCTAACATTGGCTTGCCGGGCTTAAGAGGGATGGATAAATGCCGAAGACTTTATCCGCACATTCACGGCTGCAATGGTTTATTTATCGCAAAACTATTAAAAAGCAAAATCTAAAAAGAAGTTGGAGGGGGTTTGAGTTGAAAAACTGTAGGTTAATTGGAAAGATTGTGAAAGTTGAAGGAAAATGTGTTGCGGGGCACCGTGTTGGAGAAGAATTCGACTTAACACTGTTTTCAGAGGAAACAGATAAACTTCATAGGACACCTAGTGTTTGCGGTTTTCTTTACAACGCCATCTTTCCATATTTAGTTACTTTACAGTTTGGAGGAACTTTCCCATGGGAAGAAGATAAGAACAAGTTTCGCGCAGGCTGCCCAGACAATTACAAAGTAGTAGTTGAAATCAAAAGAATCAAGAAGTAAACATTTCTCTACTACTGATGTTTTCGTGATTTTTCTATGTGGCATAATATCTCAAACATCACTTTCGCAGCCTGAATCGCCGAGATTCCCTGGTCATAATTTGGTGCAACCTCAACCACATCAAAACCTACGACGCGTTTATCACATACATTGCACAAGATATCAAGCAAAGCATGAATTTCAAGCCCCTCCGGCTCTGGGTTCTGCACTGCGGGAGCGTATGCTGGGTCAAGGACATCCATGTCAATGGACAAGTAGATGTTTTTGTACTCTGCCAATTTTTCCTTTAATTGTTTCGCAATCTCTTCGTTTCCTTCTTTCCTGATTTGCTGTGCCGTCAAAAATTCTATTCCAGCTTTTTTTGCGTAAGCTAGTTCTTCTTTGCAGACTGCTCTTGTGCCAACTTCAATGATTTTTGCTGGTTTCACTTCTTCATTTATTCTACGCATGAAAGTCGTATGCGAAAGTTTCAATCCCAAAAACTCATTGCGTAGGTCCAGATGCGCATCAAAACTCACTATCGCCGTTTTTGAGGCTTTAACACCTAAGCCTTTCACAATGCCTAAAGTGATGGTGTGTTCTCCGCCAATTATTACGGACGTCTTCTTAGCCTCTAGAATACTTTTAACAACAAGTTCGATTTTTTCCAACGTTTTTTCCGTTGCTGTGGATATGTGTAAATCGCCAAGATCATGCAGTTTCAAGTCTTCAACATCTATTCCAGTGCGGAAACTATAAGTTTCAATGTTGAGCGATGCTTGTCTAATGGCGTTTGGACCGAATCTTGCCCCAGTTCGGTACGTGCTTGTCACGTCGAAGGGAACGCCAAAAATTATGTAATCTGCTTTTTCGAAGGGTTTTTGGAAACCGCTGAAAACGTTTTGTTGTGACACAAAAAGTTCGTGATAGCTCATTTTTTGTTCCTTCTTAGTTTGTTTATTTCTGCTGAGATAGTTCTAAACTTTTTCGTTTTTTCTTAATAATACTGTAACTTTAGAGTGACAAAGCCTTTCCTGATTTAGCCATCATCAGAGTTACTGAAAAAAGGTTGATGAATAAACATTAAATTTATTAACATTGATGTCAATGCATTAAACTTAAAAGGCGGTTGTTGAATGTCGCTTAAATCCAAACTCAAAATTGAAAGTCTCGGAATGTTTACAGCTGTCATTTTTTATGCAATCGTTGGAATAGTTTGCTTTGCTGTTTTGCCTACGGCTAATTTTCCCCCTCACTTTGGCATAATTGGCATTTTCAGCCTAGTAACAGCTTATGGGCTGTTCAGAAAACGGGTTTGGGCAATCTGGCTTGTTGCTATACTGTTTTTTATTGCCACAACTGTTTCAGTCGTTACTCTCTACAACTTTTTGTTAAGCGACCTTCTTCTTGACGTTAGCATGATTGCATACCTAATTCTAACATGGGTTTTCACAGTCTACACGGCTGCAAAGCGAAAGACGCTAGAAAGCTAAGGGCAGATTTCAATTTAGCCTAATGCTTAAAAAGCTGCACAATGACTTCTTCAGCTGTGTCGATAAATTGTTGGTTTTCAGCTATTTCTACAAACCCGTCTGCTTTTGCAAGTGTTGTTATGGCTCCTGAAAGCCCTGTGGGAACAGGTTCAGCCATTAGCCGATTTGACTTGTCGCGTTTCAGCTTGACCATAATAAAAGTTCGTCTGCCTTTCGCTGGAAACATGCGCATAGTTGCATATGCTTTAACTTTCGAGGTTTTTTCAGCTTTTCGTCCAGCCATAAAGCGGATAACCGGGCGCACGAGAAGATGGAATATTAGCAATGCAGAAGTTGGATGACCAGGAAGCGAAAAAACAAGCTTTCCATCTATTATAGCCACTGTTGTTGGTTTTCCTGGCTTGGCTGCAATTCCGCAGATAATCAATCCTGGTTTTCCAAGCGAATCCAATGTTTGGGGCATTACATCTTTTGGGCCTACGGAAACTCCGCCTGAGGTTATAATCATGTCCGCGGAAGCTAAGGCTTGTCTTAGCGCTTTTTGCAGTTGAACTTTATCATCAGGAATAACGCCCAAGTATACTGGTTTTCCGCCATTTTCTTGAACTGCAGCGCTTAGGCTGTAGGCGTTTATGTCATAAATTTTTCCTGAAGGCAATTTTCTGCCTGGTTCAGTGACTTCTGCGCCTGTGGAAAGAACAGCCACTCGTGGAGCTGTATAGACTTTCACTTTTGCCATGCCCAATGCGGCTAAAACACCTATTTCCCTTGAACCCATCAATTGCCCAGCTTTTAGAACAGTTTCGCCTTTTTTGATGTCTGATCCTGCTTTCATGACGTTTTCATCTCTGGCTACGGCACTGTAAACATAAAGGTCATCGTCCTTTCTTTCCGTATTCTCAACCATGACAACAGCGTCTGCGCCGTCTGGTATTGGTGCTCCCGTGACAATTTCAGCCGCTCTGCCATGAGCCACAAAAATTTTTGGTGGTTCTCCTACATTTACTGTTCCGCAAATCTTCAGTTTTATTGGCTTGTTTTCTTCCGCGCCGAACGTGTCTTCAGCCTTTACTGCGTATCCATCAACTGTTGAACGGTTGAAAGGCGGAATGTCTAGGGTGGCTGTTACTTTTTCTGCGAGAACACGGTTGTAAGCTTCTAAAAGCGGGATTTCTTCAGTGCCTAAAGGTTTAGGTTTGAAATGGCGTTGAATGATGCTTTTCGCCTCGTTCAAGGTTAGGAGTTTTCTAAACATTCCCATCAACTCGCTTCCACGTTATCAAACAGGTGCACCGATACGGATTCCCCTTCCACTAAACCTTCTCGATTTTCTGAAACAATAACATAACCATTAGCTTTAGTCATTGTTGAAATTGTGCCAGAACCACGAGCGCTTATTGGTTCTGCAAAAAACTCTCCTTCACGTTGAAAAACATGGACGCGAACAAAGGTTTTTCTTCCAAGGGTTGTGGTGACCCTTTTTGTTATCTTTGCTTTGATGGTTGGCCTTGTTTCTTTTTGTTTTAATCCCAGCATTCTCCATATTAATGGTCTGGCGAAAACTTCGAACCCTATTATCGCCGCGACGGGGTTGCCTGAAAGGATTATTATCGGCTTTTTTTCTATTACTGCGAGGGCTGTGGGCATTGCAGGTCGCATAGCGATGCCGTGAACGATGACGCCTGGTTTTCCAATCTTGTTTACGGCTTCTGGAACAAGGTCTGAGGCTCCGACGCTGGTTCCGCCAGTGGTCATTATTGCATCAGCCTTTTCAAGCCCATGTTTTAATTTTCTTGAGATTTCGTTAATGTCGTCTTTTGCGATGCCTAAATCTATTGGTTCAGCGTCTAATTCATGGCACAGCGCGGAAAGAATAATCCTGTTGGCTTCAAAAATTTGGGTTTCTGATGGTTTACTACCCGTTTCTACAAGTTCGTTTCCTGTGGCTAAAATGGCAATTTTAGGCTTTTTAACAACCTTAACTTCCTCAATTCCTAAAGCGGCAATCAATCCTAAATGATGAGGTTTCAAGCGGGTTCCAGTTTCTATGGCAGTTTCTCCTTTTTGAATGTCTTCACCCTTTCTGGAAACGTTTTCTCTTGGCGTTACTGGACTCCAAACCTCGATTTCATTGTCAACTGTTTTAGTGTTTTCAAGCATTACAACAGCATCGGCGCCTTTTGGGATTGGATTTCCAGTCCATACTTGTTTTGCTTGTTTTTCTCGTATTTCCCTTTTAGCGGTGATTTTAAGGGTTTTTGGCTTAAACTGCGATGCACCGAACGTGTCTTTGGCTTTGACGGCGCATCCGTCAACGGCTGATCTGTCAAATCTCGGCAAATCCTCCTTTGCAATAATGTCCTCTGCCAGAACTCTGTTCAAAGCAGAATGCAAAGGAATACTAACTGCTTTCAGCTTCTTAATTTGCAAAGCGTCGAACCATATTTTCAATGCTTCTTCAGTTGATGTCAGCTTTTGAAATCCTTTTAGCCGCACCAAAAAGGACACCCATAAACAGCACTACAAACTGCATACAAAAAGGTATCGCATTAACAGCATTCAAGGCTTTGCTAAATCATTAAATATTAATTATTGCTAAATTGCACGAGAAGGTGGCCAAATGAGTGGGGAGTTTAAAAAATTTAAAGCGGAGGCATTGAGACACTTTATGGATAGTCAGCACGTATTTCTAGCAACCGAAGAAAAGGATCAACCTAGGGTCAGACCTGTAACGCTTGTCAATTTCGATCAAAGATTTTGGGTTCTTACAGGAACAAACAATGCAAAGGTGAAGCAAATCCAGAAAAATCCAAAAATAGAATTCTGCTTATTACTTGAGGAAGGAAAAAATCGCGGTTATATAAGAGCTACAGGACTTGCCAAGATTACTAGGGACAGAGAAACAAAGGTCAAAGTCGCTAAACACTGCAATTTTTTTAGTGAATTTTGGAAAAGTCCCGACGATCCAAATTATACTTTATTAGAGCTAGAACTTGGTGAAATTGAATATTTGAAACCTAATGAAATCAAAACAAGAAAATTTAAATTGTAAAATGGTAGCAAATTAGCTTTCTAGTTCTTTTTGGACAATGTTGCGCATTTTTATAGCGTCTATGTCCAGAATTGGGCTTTCACTGATTATAACAGGCTTCAATTTAAACTCAGCTATAACCTTTGCAAGCATTTCAAAGTCTGGTCCATACTCCGCCTCATCCATTATATGATGACGCTTTTCACCCTTGTCTGTAAATTCAACCTTTGTAAAGTGGCAATGCAAGTTTTTAGCGGCTTCTGCGCCAAGTCGCCTTTCTATCTCTTCCACAACTTTGCGAAAATCATTAACAGTCTTGAAACGCCCCATGTTCCTTGCGTGTAAGTGCGCCCAATCAATCACTGGCTGTGTTCGTTCAACTTGTTCGCATATGCTTAAAATTTCGTCTAGGCTTCCAAGCTGAGAAGGCTTACCCATTGTTTCTGGCCCAATTTTAACATTTTTGATTCCTAATGTATTCATGGTTTCAACAACATCTTTTAAGGCGTCGGAGCAGTTGCTTAAAGCCTCTTTCTGCGGTTTTTTACCATAAAATCCAGAATGAAAAACAACAACGTATGCTTTCATCCATTCTGCGGCGGTTGCGCATGCGATTAAGCGTTGTTTACTGGCTTCGATGATGTCTTTTCCACCGCAGAAATTTATGAAATAGGAACCGTGAAGGCTGAGTAGAACATCATTTTCTTTAGCTTTTAAACCAAACTTTTCAGCGTCTTCTTGCTTTATTTGTGGTTTTGCACCCCAGCGAACTGCTTGATATTCAAAAGCGTCAAGCCCCTCATCCCGCAAAACTTTAGGAGCGTCCGCTAAAGTCACTTTCATTGCTCGAAACGTTGGAGGAAAACCAGCTGGACCGAACCTTGGGCGGTCAGCCATCAAATTCCCTTTTTTATCTTCTTCTAACTTTCTTGTATCTGTAACCTTTTCGCCTAAACTCTCCATAAAACAGCACCGCCAGAGCAGAAACCCATGCTGCAATGTTTTGAAAAACCAGATATTTCCAAGCATTGTCTAAATCGGCCAAAGGCTTGATAACCGATCCAAGTGCGACAGCAAAGTCTCTAAAGCCCGGCGCAACGTAAGCAAGCAAAGCATTGTTTATGACTGCGAAAATTCCAGTGATTGGCGCAAAAAATTGCGCTGTGTTGTTAACAAAGCTTAGCAGCGAAGGGTCGTTTTGGTAGGCGCCACATACGATCCGATAAATCAGTTGAGGATATGCCAGAAGCGATGCTACAATTAATAATGCGGAGAAAGCAAGAAGCACGGTTAGCGCGCTTTTTATTGTGGCTCTTGCAAAATGGATTTTTTGCCACACATAGGCTATACTTTTAACTTTTAACAATCCTGACTTGATCCCACTAAAGAATTTTTTTGTGGTTTTCAATTTCTGTTCTTGTCCACGTTTGGCAACAATTTCAGCCTTCCCTTTTTGCGGTTCAACTGGTTTTACAGCTGTATGCTTCGTTAGGTATATCCAACTGAATGCAAGCGAAATTATGACAGCTGCTGGAACTAAATGGAACAGGGGGCTGATTATTACTGTGAAAGTCCATTCGGTTCCCGGAAATTTAAAACTCCATAGCAATTGCGGCTTATCTTTAACACCTAAATTCATGGCGTAAAGGGCAACGAAATATTCTGCTAATGTTGCGATTATTAGGAAAAGAATTATTGCTACTACTCCTTTCAATGTTGTCCAACGTATAAGTATACGTTTTTGAGAGTTTTGAATTGGCATCTAGTTCACCAGTATGCTTTGACTCCTTTTTTAGCGTTTGGATTGTACTCGCAATATGAGCGTTCTGATTAAAAAATATGACTGTTGATGCTGAGTATTTATTTTAACTCTTAATTGGTAAGTCTTAATCTCTTTATTTTAGCGCTGACAGTTTTCTATAATCGGTATGATGCGTGAGGTTATGGAAAATTCTGTTAGGTGATGTGTCATGCGTTTTCCTTTAATCTTGCAAAGGAAACTCGTGTCCACATTTTGGGCATTTAGACATTCCACACTGCACGGAGGATGGGCATCCCGAACAAGCGAAGGCTCTGCCATACGTTATGTCGAAGGCAAAGCCGCATTTTGGGCATTTAACCACACGTTTCGATTGCGAAACCATTCTATGTCGCTTTCCTTAAATGAACCAATCAGCCAAATTTTAAAAACTTTTCTAAAAATTCTTAAATGGTTTAACGCAAAGATTTTAACGAATCTAAAGACAATTAAATATAAGATGCAAGTGTATATGGAATTCGTTTGTAAAAAAGAATCAGCCCGGAGAAAGAATGCTGAAGACAGGTAAAATGGAACGATTAGAGCTTTACAAAGACCGCAATACGCAAGTTTTTCTAAGTAAATTCCTAAATGGTGAAATAAGTGAGCTTGAACCTACTTATGACCCCAAAATTGGTTATCGCTATCCCCAAGTTGAAGCAATTGTGGGTGACGCTTCAAGCACAGAATCATTCTTAACCAAGCTTTACAAGGCTGGAATAATAAAAAGGAAACTCTACGACAAAATTATCTATTGCCCAAAATGTAATTCCGCAAATGTTTCTGTCCATTATTGTTGTCCATACTGCAAATCATTTAACATTCAAAAAAGCTCCTTAATTGAACACGTTAAATGTGGGTACATGGATGTAGAGGAAAACTTCCACAAAGGAGGCAAGCTCATCTGTCCAAAATGTAATGAAGAATTGAAGAAGAGCGATGTTGATTATAGAAAAGCTGGGGTATGGTGCGCATGCAAAGATTGCGAAAAGAGCTTCGACATCCCTGTTCCTGCACACTTCTGCAGAGACTGTCACGAAAGCTTCACCTTCGAGGATACCATAATTAAAGATGTTTATTCTTACAGCCTACGCGAAGAAGCGAAAGAAGAAGCTGCTTTAGGCTGGGTTCTAGTTGCTCCGATACGGGAATTCCTCATAGAAGAAGGATTTCAAGTTGAAAGTCCAGCTTTCCTTAAAGGTAAATCTGGAGCAAATCACATGTTTGACATTGTAGCCTATAACCTAGGAACAGCGCAAAAAGCAGTAGTGATTGATTTGGCATCATCGACAGAAGATTTTGTATCAGAGCAACCAGTAATTGCTTTGTTTGCTAAAATATTTGACGTTTCGCCAGATAAAGCCTATTTAATTGCTATTCCGAAAATTAGCGAAAACGGAAAGAAAATGGCTGAATTATATAACATTCATGTAATAGAGGCGAAAAACCAAAAAGAAGCAATAAGGGCATTAAAGGAAAAACTTGGGAAATAGAGTTTATTCTCCAGTGAAAACAGCTACATTGCCTCTTTCTGTAACAACTTTAGCTATAAACCCATCTCTGGGCAGGTTGATGTCCGCGCGGATATAGGTTGTCTCTCCTCCCGAGTTTACGAAAAGATTAGCGGTGTAGCGTTGATGATTTGTCGAGTTAACAACCCATATAGCGATAACGTGGATTGTCAGTGGACTGGTGTTTCTTAAGTCAAAGCGTGCACCATCAATTATTGCTCTTACACCAAAGAAATCTATTTCCACAATTGTTTGGGTTGTGTTTAATCCTTCGTCAAGAAATTCCAAAAGCAATGTGCCATCATCTTTTACGTAATCTCTCCATTCATCTGTCACATTGACTGCATAATCATTCCACTCATTTAATACGGGCTGGTTTCCAGCAGTGTTATTAAAGTCTACATCGCTGAAGCTTGATGCAGTCCAATTATATGCTTTTAAAAACCATTTTTCTGCATTTTGCGTAGCGTTATATCTGACTAAAATTTCAACTCCTTGGATGTAGTTTAGTGGGTATGTTGATAAGTCTATGAGGAAATCGTTGCTGATGCATAATCGATAAATGTCAGATGTCGTTACCTTGAATTCAACCAAATCAACCTTTAACTCGAACTGCGTATCAGTGGTTTTAACTCCCCTGATTTTTATTTTCCAGTTTCCATTCGCATCTCTGAAATTTGTGGGATTTTCGGTGATTGTTTGATTTTCCGTCACATCCACTATGCCTATTGTGTTATTCATGTATCCGTCTCCGTTTGTTGGATACTGGTCTGTTTGATAATTGTATAGTTGAAATGTTGTCGCTACATTTGTGGTTGTGAAGGATGAATCTGTTGCCCATTCCAGTTGTGTCCAGTTCTGAGTGTTGGCGGTTCCAGCGAATTCAACTTCAACTGCTTGTGTTAGGGCTGGTAATTTACATGAGATGAGTCGTGCATTTTTTACCCTTGCATTTGTGCTTTCACCCATCCAAGCTATTTTATCGGTTTTACTTCCAGCTGTTAGTGACTGTTTAGTCATAAAGAAGGCCGATTCGTACGTGGTCGAGCTACGATGCTCCACTAGAAGTGCTTGTCTAGAGGTGGATTCCGTTTGAAAGTCCAACCCGACTGAGTTTGATGTGGAACCCGATTCATACGAAATTGAACCCATTATCAAGTAATCGCTATCATCAGCTGTGTAATTATTCACAACCTTATCGTACCATGTGTTGCTGGCCGCTGGAATAGACTCGCCCTCATCTTCAGCATAATAATTATTATCAAACAAACTTAGTTTTATAGCAATTATATGCGCATAGTTTATGCCAGCTATTCCAGGCGTGCCAGAAGAGCAGTATTGAATCTTGAAATTGTGAAGTGCCGCGTCAAGAGTTACCTTTCTCATAACTGCAAAAGTATAGTAATTTGCGGTAGTACCCGACCCTGGTCTTCCGAGAGTGTCTGTATGGACTGTTGTATCGTCTTGGATAAGTTGGATTTTTGTGTCGCGACTTGTTGATGAGCCTCTATAGTTTGCTGTTGCAATTATCAAGTAATCTTCGTTACTAGAGGGAGTGAAAGTCAATGTGGCTTTGTCTTGCCACTCCGTACTGTCAGTTGTTGAGAGTTCTTCACTCTCCGCATATTCAGATTGCAGGCTGAAGATGAGTAATCTGGCATTTCTTATGTAGGCTGTTCCAGCCGCATTGTTTGTGCAAAATTGAATTTTGATAACATAATTTGTGTCTTCATTAAAGGTTAAGCGTTTCAATCCGCAGAATGGGTACCAATCCGCTGAGTCTTTAACTCTATACAACAGTTCCTGATAAGTCGTCGAGTTTACCGTAAGCTGCGACTTTGCTTGATAGCTTGTGCTTGAACCCTGAACTTCAGCTGTCGCAACTATGACAAAATCTGCTGTTATTTGCGGCGTGAAGCTTATCGAAACTTTATCTTGATACGTCGTGCTTGCAGTCGAAGACACATCTAGACTTTCTTGATATCTAATTTCGTAGTTTGGATAACTGCGAAAATTCATGTAAGAATCATCGTTTGAATTTAGGTTTGCTAGACTTCCTGAAACATAGCTTGTGAAGCCGCCTAGAACATAGCTGGAAGGATTAAAAATCTGAGTTCTCTCTTCCCTAAATGTTTCGAAGAGACCATCTGAAAACTTTGTATCCGCGTACGTACCGCTTAATATACTGCCAGCAATAATCGAGTATTCATTTTGAGCCGTAAACCATGAAGAGCGAGTAACACGGGTAACGTCAGCAATGTTCAATGTTTCTTGCATTCTTTCCAAATCTAACTGATTCATCTGGTAACTCCAAAGTACAACATTTCCAACTATGATGACTATGAGAACTAGGCTTAACATGACAACAATTACGTTGCTTACGCCACGCCTGTTCAATCTAAGGCGACTTGTAATAGCCTCCAATGTGAGTCCCTCTGTTTGTGACGATATCCACGTAATACACGCTGTCTGAGATCCAACTATAAGAGATGCTAAGCCAGCCGTGTGCGCCTATCTCCAAATTGAAAGGTGAATTGAAGGATTGGGAAGTATGGTTGATGTAGACTGTGGAAACGTGAATAGCAACCTTTCCCACGTTACGAAGATAGACATCTATACTATTGGTTGAATTGTTAAACCATAAATCCTCAACTATTACACGTTCACTCATATTTTCCCGTAGATTCCCCGTTATAACATATGTTGCTGTCGTGGCAAACGCCATAGCAGCTACAGCCACAACCATCAGTAAAAGATTACTTAGAACCGGAGTTATGGCGCGTTTGTCGTGTAAAAATCTTCCAAGCTTAATCGCCATTTTTTCACCTCATAAGAAAAGTTTTAGGGCTATGTAGCCACAAAGCATCATTACCAAGCTGTGTTTAAGTCCAGCGTTTATTGTTCCTTCACCCATTTTTCCAGCGATAAGTCCACCGAAGAAGGCTTGGATTGATGTCATGTGGAAAAACGTCCGTTGTATTTCTTGAGGCGCCATAACCGCCATTCCAAGCATTGGCAAGCCTTCTACGCTTACGAAAAACGATTTGAACAACAATATGATTGTGAACAAAAACACAAAGAAGGCTACATAAATTATTGCGATATATGGTCTCGTCTGGGTTCGGCGCTCCTTTTCAAGCAAAAGCGTTGTTTGTATAAACTTGCCCGTAGGGTCAAAAACTTTTTCTACGTGACCTCCTGAACGGCTTGCCTCAATTATCATCGGTACCGTTCTTTGCACTAACATTGTGTTAACGCGTCTTCCCAAAGCCAAAAGTGCTTCTTCAAAACTCATTCCCCAAGAAATTTGGGCAGTCATTTTTTTTAGTTCTCCAGTAAGCGGACCGTAATCCCTCTTTGAGGCGTTTTCTAAAGCCTGAGGAAGAGTCATACCAGTCTCTTGGGCTTGAACGATGCTTCTGAAAAGGTCTGGTAAATGCTCATCTATGTTTTTTCTCCATTTGTAGTCCATGTAATTTAGGATTGTGGGAGGAAACACAGCGATTATAACTGCGAAGAAAACAAACTCGTCAAAAGTTGTTGCTCCATTAAACATGAGGTATGCAAATAGAATTATGGCTATAGCTGTTGAAACTGAAGCAGTCCACGCAATTTTTTTTGTGCGTTTTTCTATTTTTGGCATCTTTGTCACCATTTAGGTGATGCGGCATCCAAAATTATCAGAAATATTATTGCGCAGACTGGAATCCCCATGTACGTAATTAGGCTGAGCAAAAGATCTGGGCTTAGCATGCCAAGACCGCCTCCTCCAAGCATTGCCATAACTGAAAGCATTATCACGAGAAGCAAAGGTCCAGTCAAAAGCACGGCTACATAAAATTCTGATAGCATTGATAGTGTGTCAGAGAATTTTTTGAGGCTTATTCTTTTCAGTTTCATGTATTGTCTAGATTTTTCGCGGAGATAAGCCGCCAAATTGCTGCCTGAATGTATTGTTGAAATGAATCCTTCCAACATTTCGCTAAATCTTTCTGAAGGGGTTCGCTTTGATGCTTCCTCTAGAGCAGAAATTATGTCTAACCCGAACAGATTTACATCTCTAACAACGTTTTTTGCCTCGTAGGAAGCAGCCAGCGGCACGCTAAGATTTGAGAGTGAATAGAAAATCTTTTCTGGAGAAACACCTGCGCTTGTGAGAATCGCCATGTAGCCCGTTGTGAACGGTAACTCATCTTCTAATTCTCTTCTATGTTTGTCCGCGCTATAGATTGGGTAAAAATAAAATCCAACAATTGAAAATGCAAATGTGAACAAACCTCCGCCGACACCGAAGAGAAACGCTGACAAAAGCGGTAGTTTAAAAGCAAAGATTAGTAAACATGGAATTAAGGCGAAGATTGTGAAAGTAGCTAAAATTGCGGCGAAAACTGTTAGGCTGACATAAGCCTTGAAATTAACCTTTAACCCAGACTTCTGCAAATTTTGGTCCAAATCTTCGAAAAGCGGCAATATACGTCCAATTTTTTCGCCAATAAGCTGATAAGCCATTGAATATGGCTTTCCAAACTCTAGTTTAGGCTTTTCTTTGGATGGCGCTGATTTGTTTTTCGAAAGTTTTGTCGAGTGTAACCTAAGCATCACTTTAAGGCGGTTACGAAATGCTTCAATTTTTTGTAAGGCTTTGTTGCTTTTCATTTTAATTCCATTCTTGCTTTTTGGAAAACACGATTTGGGTTAGCATAATATTCTCGAATTACGTTCGCAACTTCGGTATAGCGTCGAATACCTTTACGAACCATCCATTCCAAAACAATTTTCCTGCGCAGTAATTCACGTTTGACTTCTTCCTCGTTGATGTCCAATTTTTTTATGTGCTTTTCCAGAATAGCGCTATGCCCAGTAAAGACAAACTTGTCTTCCCTTTGGTTCCAACGGAAAACATCTTCAGTTTCTATAGCCTTTTTCTTAGAATCAAATTCCACAACCTCTGCTGTTGTGCTCGCTCTTCTTGCAGGTTTTCCTCCGATTTCTGTCCTCGTCATTACCATCATTACGTCTGTCATTGCTATGAGTGTTTTCGGAATGTTCATCGGTTCAGATTCCAATCGGTTTATTATGGCTTCAACCGATTCTGCATGTATAGTGCTCATTCCCAAGTGTCCGGTTGCCATGGCTTGAAACAATGTGTAGGCTTCTTCTCCACGGGCCTCACCGACAATTATGTAGTCTGGTCTCTGCCTAACAGCCGCCTTCAACAGATCAAATAGGGTTATTGTGCCGCTTCTTCTGTCTTCTTGACCGAAACCTAATCTTACAACTGACGGTATCCAGTTTTCATGCGGAAGGTTAAGCTCCTGCGTATCTTCTACGCTTACTATTTTCATTTCAGGTTTTATAAACATTGATAAGCAATTCAGCATGGTTGTTTTTCCCGAGGCTACACCACCAGCCACGATCACTGAGGCTCTGTTTTCTATCACATACCATAGATACGCGGACATTTCTGAGGAAATAGTGTTGAAGGCAATTAGGTCTGAGATTGTTAGTGGATCAACTCTGAAGCGTCGAATGGTGAATGTTGAGCCTCTTCTTGTGACTTCGCTTCCATAAGTCAATTGGATACGGCTGCCGTCTGGAAGTGATGAATCTAGAATTGGAGATGCTATGGAGATGTTTTTTCCAGATAAATACGCTAAGCGAATTATGAAGGAATCTAGTTCTGCTTCGTCATTGAATATTATGTTTGTTGGTAGCGACTCGTATAGTCTGTGCCAAACGTAGATTGGTATGTTTACCCCGTCTGCTGATATGTCTTCGATTAAGTGATCTTTCATTAAAGAGTCTATTTTTCCGTAACCTATGAAATCCCTTATTATGTAATACACGAGTTTGTCAACGGATTCTGGTGGGATTTTTATGTGGTATTTTTTGATTATTTCTCTTGTTTTCTCTTTTAGATAATTTTCCGCCTTCTTTTTAGTCTCTATTTCTTTTAAGTTTACGTCCACCTCTTCCATCAAGAAAGTTTTTATTTCATGGAGTCGCTTCTCTTCTTCCTTTTGAAGTGTGGGTTCAATAATTTCGTAGAGTGTTTTTTGAGTTTCTGGGTCTTTACCTATCGCAGCGTAGACATAGGGTTCCTGTATTGGATAGACCTCTCTAAAAACGGTTGGTTTTCTTTCTTCCTCTTCTATTATTATGCCTACTTCTTCCTCTTCTAGGACTTTCGAGGCTTTTCGCGTTGGCTTTTTAACCGTTGAGGTCTTCCTCCTAGGTTTAGCGTTTATGGTGGGCTTTCACAACATATAGTGTCGTGAGTCTTAATAAGTTATATGCACGCCTAATCTTTACTATGCTTCACACCGTCAACTTTAACTGAAACAACACATCACCATATAATCTGGGCTCCGTTTGAGCAGAGAAATGCGAGCAAAGAATGTTGAGCGCGTTCGAAAACCTAAACTTCCTAAGAAGAAACTGCTCAAGAAACCTATAAGGGAGAAATCAAAACCTTCGCGTCTACATGATTGAGCAGAAAACCGTAAAACACTAGGCTCACTTGTATCTTGCCCGTCTCTTCTGCCGCTTCTTCTTTTGTTTGCGCATTCGCTTCTTTTTCCATTTAGCGCGTATATCTTGCACACTCCAATTTCCTATTCTATCGTTGCATGTCTACGCTTTAAATCCTCTTCAGTCCGCCCCAACCGATGCATCAATTCCACAACTAAACTGTCAAGAAACACCATGCAATTGTTCTCAAAAACACTTCCAAGAGGCGTTAGGGGCTCACGTTCACCAATAATCTGTCTAGCTAAATAATCTTCTTCTCTGGGCCAACCGCTCTTTGTTCTTCCTCTGATTGTTACTATAAGATCTGCCATCTGACCTACTTGGGACTCTGGGAAAGATGTGATGGCAATTACCGTTGCGCCGATTTCTTTGGCGGCTGTGCTTGCGGTTAAGACCATTTTTGTTGCGCCTGTACCTGAAATTGCAATCAGCAAGTCTCCTTTTTCTGCGGCGGGTGTGATGGTTTCACCCAAGAAATAGACATTGAAACCCAGGTTCATCAGGCGTAGGGCAAAGGCTCTGGCGACGAATCCGCTTCTTCCCATGCCTACTATGAAGATTTTTTTGTCTTTTGCCTCAAGCAAGAGCTCGATAAGTCGTTCAACTTCTTTCATGTTAAGCTCTTCAATAGAGCGTTTAATGCCAGCGATAATTTCTTCTGCTGCTGCTTTTAACAATTTCAACTTTCAAGCTCCGAAAACCCATTACAGAAACGCCTACATTAAAAGTCTTGCGGTTTAAAATGCGCTTCCTAAAAGTTCATTTAAAGATGGGATCGGAAGGCCTAGGCGAACATAAATTGCAATTATCAAAATTCCAACAGTTATGGCTACTAAAACTAAGTCGCCTCGATGAATTTTGAGTACGTATAGGTTTGTGCGTTTTTTTGTTGCTCCCCATGCGCGGGATTCCATGGCTTCTGCTAGTTCGAGGCTTCTGCGGATTGCACTGACAATTAGGGGTATGAGAATTGGAATGTAGTTTCTAATCCTTTTCAGAAAGTTTCCCCCTTCAAGTTCTAAGCCTCTAGCTTTTTGTGCGTCCATGATTGTTTGGGCTTCTTCAGCCAAGACGGGAACAAAACGCACGGCAGTTGTGAAGGCAAAACAGAACTCATAAGGTATGTGCGTCTGCTCTAAAGCTAAGCCCAAGTGGTCAGGCGAGGTTGTCAAGAAAAAAACGGAGAAAGATTCAACAAGCACTATGAAACGCATTGTCATCGCAACAGCATTTTCTAGATTCTTTGGTATGACTGTGTAGCCAGCACCAATGAATGTGACAATAAAGTTTGTCAAGAAAATTATTGTAGCCAAGAATGCTGCTCCTCGCATTGAGCGTATCCATTCACGTTTGACGCCGGCCAAAACGACAAATGGAACCTGCATGAGAAAAAGTATCAGTAGAGGTAAAAGCTCCCAGAAAATTATTGCAACAGCAAAAATTGCGCAAACATAAACAAACTTTATTCTCGGATCCAAATTGTGGATAGGCGAATAAACTTTTCGAAATTTAAGTCCATCAAAAACGCTCATTTGGCTTTTTTCTCCAAAATGTTAAGCAATATTTCCCGTGCTTCGTAGATGTCAATAACATTTTTTGGTAATTCCAAACCAGGTAACTGAAGGAAAATTTGGGCTACCTGCGGCGGAACAATAGATGCTTGTGTTAAGACTTCAGGGTTTGTGAGAACTTTTTTTGCTTCTCCATCGGCAACAATTCTTCCATCTTGCATTAACAATACTCTTGGATTGCATTCAGCCACAAACTCCACATCATGTGTAACAATTATTGTTGTCTTCCTCTGGGCTTTCATCTGAAGAATGAACTGTCTAAGCTTCTCCTTTTGTTGGTAATCTTGTCCTATTGTTGGTTCATCTAGTATCAGCATTTTTGGGTTCCATGCTAGAACTGAAGCGAGAGCTACGCGCTTTCTTTCTCCGCCGCTGAGCATGAATGGCGAGGTTTTTCTGTATTGAGTTAAACCTAGAAGGTTCAGAGCCCATGTCACCCGCCTTTTTATGATGCTTTCCTTAAATCCGAAATTCCTCAGAGCAAAGGTGATTTCCTCTTCAACTGTTTCACTGAAAAGCTGATGATCAGGGTTTTGAAAAACAAAGCCAACGTTTCTGGCTAAAGTTGCCACGCTAACTTTTGTTGTTTCAACTTCGTCAACGAGCACCTTTCCTTTAGTTGGCTTAAGCAATCCGTTAAAATGTTTGACTAAAGTTGTTTTTCCAGCGCCGTTCTGCCCCATTATGGCTACAAATTCGCCATTTTGAATAGCCAAGGATACGCCCTTTAATGCTTCCACACCGTTTGGATACGTGAAATAGACATTCTCCACTTGAATCATTATGCTTTAAGGGCCTCCTTGAGCAGATTTGCCATTTCATCAGAGGATAATGGAATCCTGTTGCCGAATTTTATTCCATCTTTTTCCAATATTTGGTAGAGGCGTGTTGCCTTTGGAATTCCAACTCCAATTAGGCGGGCTTCTTCGGAACGCAAGATTTCACGGGTTTCACCGTTTAAAACAACTTTTCCTTCATCCATTATAATTATGCTGTCAGCGTACTTGGCTGTTAAATCCAGTCTATGCTCAACGAGAACAACGGTTATTCCAAGTTTTCGGTTAAGTTCATAGATGACTTCGAATATTTTCTTTGCACTTAACGGGTCAAGGAAGGAAGTTGGCTCGTCTAGAATCATTACTTCTGGTTGCATGGCTAAAACAGACGCTATTGCGACACGCTGTTGCTGTCCGCCTGAAAGTTCATGAGGCGCCCTTTCCCTCAAATCATATATGCCCGTAAGCCCTAATGCCCAATCCACTTTTTTGCGCATTTCTTCTCTTGGAACGCCAAGATTTTCAAGTCCAAAGGCTACGTCTTTCTCAACAGAAAGGGCAAAAAGCTGGTTTTCAGGGTTTTGAAAAACAAGTCCTACATGTTTTGCTAATTCATAAATCGGATGTTCAGCAACATCAATTCCTGCAACAGCTATTTTACCTTTCAATTCGCCTTGGTAGAAGTGGGGAATTAGTCCATTGAAGCATCGACACAGGGTTGTTTTTCCGCATCCGCTGGGGCCTGTTATTAGCGCGAATTCGCCTTTCTCTATTTTTATGGAAACATCTGTGATAGACGGATTTTTCCCACCAGGATATGTGTACGTAAGGTTATTTGTCTCAATTATCGCCATGCTTGTGGTGCCTGCCTGGGTTTAAGCGAAAACTCGTTGTCTCATTTAAGAGTAACTACCCAATTATTGGTTAGCTAACTTTTCCTTTAAAAGTCTTAAACAACGTTTAAGTCCAGTTTCAACGTCGCCTGTGCCGTTGACTCCTGCAGCTGTGGCGTGTCCACCGCCCATGCCTTGGAGAGATTCACCTAAAGGGTTGGCAATGTCTTTACCCAGATGCACGCCAGTTTTCTCATGAAAATCTCGTGTGCAGCGCAGACTAATCTCTAGGTTTTCATTTTTTTGTCCTGCCACAACGGCAACGTGGGCTCCCAAGTCAATTATGGCTCTTGCGGCTGAAGCTTGGTAGGCGCTGACGTTAGAAAGCGCGATTATCCATTCTCCAACTTTCAAAAGTTTGGCTCTTCTGCAAGCCTTTAACCTTGCGACACGTTCCGAAAAGTCCATAGGTAGCGAAAGAAGGGATAATGTTTCCTGCGCGTTCATACCAATATCGATTAATTCTGCAACAGTTTTCAACGTGGACGAGTTGGCTAGGACGAAATGGCGCGTGTCAAAGGCTATACCCAAAAACAACGCTTTAGCCTCATTTTCGCTTGGTTTGATGCTTTCTTTCCTAAAGAAGTCGTAGACGATTTCACATGTTGATGATGTTTCTTCGTTGGTTATGCAAATCTTCGCCACTTGTTGGGTTTCTGGATGCGCTGCATGATGGTCAATCACTATGATTGGTGCCTTTGTGCTTTTCACTTTTTCCGCCAAATTATCCAGTTGTTGAATTGTATTGGTGTCAAGCAGCACTATTATGTCTGCTTTTTCAACGTTCGGCTTTGTGTTCACATTTATTGGTAAATGCTTAAGAATGTGCTTTGAAAGTCGGCTTATTCCCTGAGCAGCTCCAATTTCAACTTCAAGACTTGGTCGTAAACGTTTTAATAGACCCGCAAAAGCGTAGGCTGAGCAGATTGCGTCTGGATCTGCATTGTGGTGGCATAGTAAAACAATGATTTTAGCGTTTACCTCGTCTAGGATTTTGGTTATTTCTGTGAATGGCATGTTAGTTTCCTCAAATAATTTTCAGCGGATCTGAAGGCTTCCTTGACTGCTTCGTTTGCAAGCTTCTCTATGTCAAAGTCTTTCATTGATGGTGAAAGGGAAATGTCTACTTCAACTGTTAACGTCATGGGTTTTGTGCCTTCAGTTTCGGCGCTTACGTTTAGCGTTTCTATTTTTTTCTGAGAAACTTTTGATAGAATATGTTTTCTTGCTGCTTCCTCAGCGATTGAGCATAATTCTTCAATTTGTTCGCTATTTAGCTCTGGTAAGCCCAACTCTTCCACGAGTTTCACCTAAAACATGCTACGGCTGCGATGGAGAAACTGGACCTAAGTCTTGTTGAAGCCTAGTTTGCAAATCCTTTAGTTGACCGCGTAAGCGTTCTTCTTGTTTTCCCAAAACTGTGGATCGCGTGTTGAGAAGTTCCTTTCGCTCGTTTAAATCCATGGTTATTTTGGCTTTTTCCGCCCTTACCAAAAGTGAGCCTATAGCCTTGTATATTACTGCGTCGTCGGTCATTTTTTGCAGTTCACTTAAGGCTTGTTCGATTTCTGTTAGTTCAAATTCTACCTGCTGTTTCTGTGCTAAAACGGTTTGAAGAGTTTGCTGAACTTGCTGAAGCCTTAGCAAGCGTTCTTGAACTTGAGGTGGAAGCTTCGAAATTTCTTCACTCACTTTATACCCTTCCATTCTGCACAGCAATAAGCCAAGCCCTTAATAAAGCATTTTCTCAACAAATAGACACCTTGGCGAAAGGAAAGCCTTTTCAAAACTCGTCCACATTCACTTCTTCGCCTTTCCATAATGGAATAATTTGAAACCAAGGTTCAACCTATATATAAGGGGGGCTAGTCTCAACCGAAGCAAAAGAGGAAAAAATGCTAAACCAAAATCATGGTTTTTTCAAAACTTCTAAAACATTTAATGTTGAGTTTATCCACCTCAAATAGGCGTTTAATGCCGCGCGCAAGGCCACAGTGTCTCTGGCTTCAACCTTTAAAACCAAAAAATTGCCATCCTTCTCCAATTTGGCTCTAGAACGCATTGTAGCAGGCTTATCAACCTCTGGTTTAAGGGCTTTAAAAACTGTTTCTAAACGTTTTTCTGAAGGAAACTTCAAACGCACAATAGCCGTCGCTTTCATAAATCTTCTAGCCAATATTTGAATCACTCAGAAGTTATGGGGCATTACTCAGTCTTTTTCTTCAGCTTTCATTGCTTCTTCAATGGGTGCCCCTTTCGCTACACGTCTTGCCACTACACCAAGCTTTGTGACCGGAGTGTATGCGCCTCCTGTAAATTTGAACCCGCATTTTTTGCATTCCCAAATGCCGACGCTTGTTCTCTTAACTTGGGAAAATCCGCATTGCGGACATCTGTGAGGCTTTTTCATTTCTGTGATTACTTTGATGTAGCGTTTTCTGACAGTAGCCCCGTAGCGAGGTCCAAACCCACGTGTCGGCCCAACTTTTTTTGCTTTCTTACCCATTTTGTCTTTCACCATCCCAGCTTTTTGCGTATTTCTCCAGCCTTTTCCTTAGCTATCTTGGCAGCTTCTAACACTTGTTCCGGCGTGAAATATCCGCTACCGCCTTTTTGTATGGCGCATATGTTGTTATCATCATCAATCGCCATCGTAAGCCTAGCATCCATTACCTCTTCCTCTTCCAACCAAGGATCCACAACAAGTTTGTCGTTTATTTTTGCTAAAGTAACTGTTATTGGACGTCTTTTCATTGGAAGCGGAGTATGGCCTGACTTAATTTTCACTTCGCCTTCTTCGATTTCATAGTTGAACATTTTCGTATTAAGCAAAGCAGCCAGAGCGGCTAAAGCCGAAGCGTCTATTAAATTTCCATCATGATTAAGCACGTAAACATCCACAAAGACGATAAACACTTTCTTTCCGGGCTCTATGACTAGTTTCTCTACATCAATGGCCTTTGATTCCCTTATTCCTCTGTCGACTATTCTGGCAAGCTCTATAGAATTCTCGTCTGGCGGTCCAGGTTCAAACGTTGGTGAAGCCAATGGCACAAGTTCAGCATTTACTGTCAAGACTCCTTCGTTAGGTGTGTCGGGAAAAGGTTCACCAATTTCGATTTTTGTTCCAGCCATGACTTCTGTTTTCCCGAGAAGCACTCTTGCCGAGCCTTCTGCGCGTTCAATTATTCCCTGTTCAAGTTTTATTTCGCGATAGTCTGTTGGGCTTCTGTTATCCAAACGTTTTCCTTTTTCAATTGACTGTGCGATTTGTTTTTGTTTTATACGAGTAACCACGGACGACATTACTCTTCAACCTCCTTAACGCTTACATACTTAGTTTTTAATGCTTCTTTTTGCATTGTATAGATTTTTTTGCTGGATTCAATAGCTAGATTTACGGCGTTCTCAAACTCTTCAAGGGTTAATATTCCATCCATCTGTAGCAATGTTATGGCATTCAAACTGGGCATTAAAGCCACAGGAACATCTGCCGTCCCTACCTTGTCTTCTGTGTCCATCAAATCCACCACTACGGTGTTGTCAATTTTTCCAGCAGCACAGGCAACTACTAAATCCCGCATTGGGATGCCTGCATCTGCTAAGGCTACGGCTGCTGCGGTTATGCTTGCGCATCTTGTTCCTCCATCAGCTTGCAGCACTTCAATGAAAACGTCTACGACTGTGCGCGGATAGTATTCTAGGAAAATTGCTGGTTCAAGGGATTCTCTGATGACCTTTGAAAGCTCTATCTCCCTTCTTGAAGGCGCTGGAGATTTGCGTTCTTGAACAGAGAAAGGCGCCATATGATAGCGACATCTTAAAACCATTCTGTCTTGAAGTGCCAAATGTTTCGGATGCACTTCTTTTGGACCATATACAGCGGCTAAAATCTTGTTTTTTCCCTGTTCAATGTATGCCGAACCGTCAGCGTTTGATAAGACACCTACTTCAATTTTTATTGGCCTTAATTCATCTGGTTTTCTTCCATCTAACCTTAAACCTTTCTTGTCAATTAATTTCTCAGTTTTCTGACTCATTTTTAATTTCCTCCCGTTTTGTTTTTTCCTCTTTGAGCATCTGGGTTATGCGGTCTGTTAGACCGCTTGTGTGGGATTCTTCCTCAACTTTATGAATGGCCATGATTGCCAACTCTTCGTCTTCTGGGTTTTTTCCAGTGACTAACACAACTCCGTTGAGTCCGAGGATTATTTGGCTGCCTGTTTCCTGCGTTATCATGGATATCATTGAACCTTTTCTGCCTATTAAACGCGGAATTTTTGTTGGAGTAATTTTTACTATTTGTCCGCGTGTTATTTTTCCCAGCCCTGGTTCTCCAACAGACAGTTGTGGGTCGTGTGTTCTGTCGTAGGATGCTATTTCTGCGACCACCAAATCTCCTATGTCTAGGACTTGGGACAAATCGTCTTTTTGTGGTTTAAAGGGTCTGCTTAAAACGTCTGACGCCCTTAACATGGCTTGGTATGGCGCGTTTATGTCAACTGTCCATCCATTAAAGCCTACTTCCACAATTGTTCCTATGACTTTATCTCCGACTCTTGGGATGTAAAATGCTTTTAAGGCTACGATGACCACTTTTTTGTTTTCGTATTCAACGATTCCAATTCGTGAAGCATAGATTTTGTTATTTTCTTTGTATGTGTTTTCGCCAGCTATGTATTCGCCTTCTGCAATCAAATCTCCAGGCGTTACAAGCTGTCTTCTTTCAAAAAATGTTGGCATGATTTTACACCAAACCGTTTATAATAAAATTTTAATTTAAGAAATTATTTTTGCTTCTCCACTTCCTTTAGTTATTTCCCCAAGTTTTTCTAAGAATGGAGCATATAATCCTGCGGGCATTTCCAGAACCCCGTACCAAGAACCGTCTGCACGCCATTCTTCTCGTTTTATTGTTCCGAAGGCTTTGATTGTTCCATATGCTTTTGCAGAGTACTCTGCTGGTATGCGTGCGCCGACTGATACTTGTTCCATTTTTAATGGCAGGATTGGACGTAAGAGTTTAACTATTTCTCTTGATTGTTCTTCCATGGGTTTGAAGGGGTCTATTGGGTAGTGTATTTGTTCCATGGCGTTTTCTATGCGTAAAGGTGGATGTGGTAGGTTTGTTTTTGGGTCAACGCACTGTCTTGATATGAAGTCTATTATTTGTTTTCTTTTGTCTTCAATCATTTTTCTTCGCTGTTCTGTTGTAAGTTGCAATACTCCTTTTTTTAGAATTGTTTCTGCAACTTTTAGCGAGTCTGTTGTTCCGAAGTTTTTGCGGAGGTTTTCTTCTGCTACTCTTGTGCCTTTGTTCGCGTCTGAAAATATGGTTTCTGTGACTAGAACTTCGGTTATTGCCGCTATTTTTCCCATGCGATAATCTAATGCTTTTTGGGGTTTTACGAGGATTTCGAAGTGTTCGTTGTCTTTTGTTATGCGCGCAACAGTGTATTTTTCACTCATCAGCGTTTCACTTGCCCAGACCTAAATCTTTTATGTAGCCCTCAATTTTGTCGTCGGTTAACATTTCCATTTTTTTGGTTGCTAAGGGGATGACTACTATCTTTATTCTTGGCGGTAGTTGCCTTGCTTCTAAGGCTTTTACTAGGCATTTTACTGCGAGTTTTGTAGTGTCTTCGATTCCCATGTCTTCGCGGTATTCCTCTTTAAGTATGGATAGTACAGTTTCTCTTCCTGCGCCTGCAGCTGTTGCCTTATAGCCTCTATATGTTCCACTGGGATGCGTGTAGAAGATGTGGCTTCCTGTTTTGTCTACTCCACCGAATATTATTGATACTCCGAAGGGTCTCACGCCTGCGTGTTGTGTATAGAGCTGTTTTATGTCGCAGGCTCTTTTTGTTATGACTTCCACGTCTATTGGTTCATCATAGGTCAGTCTGTTGCTTTGAGCGTAAATTCGTGCTTGGTCTATTAGCATTCTGGCATCTGAGCTTAAGCCCACTATTGCTGCGCCTATGTGTTCGTCAACTTTGAAAATTTTCCATGAGTATTCTGCCTCTTCGAGTGGTTCAACGTTTTCTTCTGCTCCTAAAACCACTCCTTCAGAGCAACGTATTCCTAAAATTGTTGCTCCGCGGTTTACTAATTCCATTGCATACTCAACTTGGAATAACCTTCCGTCCGGTGAGAAAACGGTTATTGCACGGTCATAAGCTCCTGGTGCCGCAAATACGGACATTAAATATCTACCTCACACATTTCCTAAACACGTTTGCAGTCTTTCATATAACAACTAAACTAAAAACCTTTTCCTATAGCCTTTATATTTCAACGCAAACACGGCAGAATATGAACCTATACTGCAATGATTTTTTCCAGACTTCTCTTATGTTAGGAATCAATATAGGAATGGGTTGTTTATACAGAGTCTCTCCATGGAATTCTATGCATTCGGTTACAAAGTAAGATTAGAGAAACTTTTAATTTTACCTATGACGCTTACTTCAGAGAAAATGCCTCCAAAGACATCCGCACGGTTTGTGCCACAATGGGAAAATACACATTGATCATCACGGAAAAGCCAGACGCTGCACAAAGAATAGCTTCAGCCCTTGACCAAAAAGAAGAAGCCAAAAAAATGGAAACAAACGGGGTTCCATACTACTTGGCTAAACGGGATAAAGAGATAGTTGTTGTTCCAGCGTTGGGGCACTTATACACTGTTGCTGAAGAAAGAAGCGGAAGAAACTATTACCCAGTTTTCAGTTTCAAATGGGTGCCAAAATACGCTGCAGAACGAGGGGCAAAACAAATTCACACATGGCTTGAAACAATATCAAAGCTAGCAAATGACGCTGACATGTTTATTGACGCATGTGACTACGACATCGAAGGAAGCATCATTGGATACTGCATACTAAAATACACGTGTGGCAACAAAGAAGGCGCCTCGAAACGCATGAAGTATTCAACTCTAACCAAAGAAGAACTGGAGAAATCATATACAGAACTTCAGCCACACTTAGATTTTGCACTTATAGAGGCTGGACGTACACGACATGAAGTTGACTGGCTTTACGGAATAAACCTTTCTCGTGCACTAACAATAGCGGCAAGAGATTGGAGCGGAAAATACGCAACATTAAGCACAGGAAGAGTGCAAGGACCAACCCTAAAATTTCTTGCCGCAAGAGAAAGATCCATCCGAATCTATGTGCCAACGCCATACTGGGAAGTCAAAGCTGAAGTTGAAATAGACGGAAAAATCTTCGAAACCGAATGCGAAAAGAAGATAATCGAAACAAAGAAAGAAGCAGACGCTATTCAAAGTGCGTGTAAAGGAAAAAATGGAATAGTTGAAAAAATCGATGTTAAAGAATTTCAGCAATCACCGCCATTACCATTCGATTTAGGTGCTCTTCAAGGCGAAGCCTACGGCTTGTTCGGATACACGCCGAGACGAACATCAAATATTGCCCAGCGCCTATACTTGGACGCTCTAATCTCCTACCCAAGAACAAGCAGCCAAAAACTTCCGCCAACAATAGGTTATGAGGCAATATTGAAAAACCTAAGCAAAGTTTCCGAATACAGAAAACTCACTGCAGAGCTTCTCTCCAAACCAGAACTAAAACCGAATGAAGGGAAAAAGGAGGACCCAGCACATCCAGCCATCTATCCAACGGGAAAACTACCCGAAAGAATTTTGGATGATTCTGAAAGAAACATATGGAATCTTATTGTCCGAAGGTTTATGGCAGTTTTCGGCGAACCAGCAGTAAGGCAAAGCATGAAAGTTTGCATTAACGTTAATGAGAATCGCTTCTATCTGAGAGGAAGACAAACCGTGAAGGAAGGTTGGCTGCGTTTCTATGGACCTTACGTAAGGTCAGAGGAGGTTCTCTTGCCACCAATAGAAGAGGGACAAACCATCAACATTAAAAGAGTTATTTTAGAAGATAAGTTCACCAAGCCGCCGCCGCGATATAACCCAGGTAGCCTCCTCAAAAAGATGGAAGAAGCAGAGATTGGGACAAAAGCAACGAGAGCGGACATTATACAGACACTCTATGATAGAAAATACATTCGCGACGAGAGAATAACCGTGACAGATTTAGGATTTGAAATTGTAGAAGTTCTAAAAAACTATTGCCCAACACTCATTTCAATAAAACTAACAAAAAGACTCGAAGAAAGAATGAACAAAATTCAGGCAAACAGCGAAAAAAGAGAAGACGTACTTATAGACGCTGTTGAGATTCTTAAGCCAGTGGCGGAAGAGTTAAAGAAGAAAGAGAAGATAATCGGGGAACAATTAAGCAACGCCATAAAAAGAGCGAGGCTGGAAGAAAGAACCATTGGAACATGCCCAATTTGCAACACTGGAAAACTCATGACATTGTATTCGAGGAGAACTGGCAAACGGTTTGTTGGCTGTACAAACTACTTCAAAGGTTTATGCAAAACGTCTTTCCCGCTTCCACAGAAAGGCACTGTAAGACCACTTGGAAAAAACTGCCGCGGATGCGGTTGGCCAACAGTTCAAGTTCGACTAAAAGGAAGACGACCATGGATTCTATGCTTCAATCCAAAATGTCCATTAAAAGAAGAGAGGATGAAAAGGATTGAAATGCGTAATTTGCAATAGGAACGCTGGCGAAAAAGGTTATTGCGAATTGCACATGAAAGCTTACGAAAGCATCGTTGAAAAATATGATTCATGGAAAAGAGCAATGAAAATCTCTTGGAAAGAGTATTTAAGTGAGATTGTTAAGAATCCATTAACAGGAGAATGGGCTAAAGAAGTGGCGGAACACCTAATTAAAAACGGAGAAAAATGAAATGTCACGAACAGTTAAGAAAAAAGCTTCAGCAATGTCCTATTCCATGAACAGATTTTACCGGAGAATCTTAACAGCAAAACCCTCTATGCTTATTTTTTCGATAATTGCCATTAGCATTGCCGTATTTCTGTTTGGAGGCGGTTTATACAACATTATAATGAAACCTCTTCCAGCAGTTTACTATGGTGGGCGCTTCATATTTTTGTATCCACAACTCTCAGAGCAATTCGTAACAGACAGCATTGTCGCAACAATTCTATATTCGCTTGGCATTTTTGGGTTAATAGCCATGTATCAAAGCACAAAATACGCGTATAAGCCAAGGCAAGCTTACATGATGTTTCTGGTAGGCGTTGTTCTTTTATTCTTAGCTTACATATTCCTTGAAGCTACAATACGAATCAAACTCGCTGGATAAAATTTTATTGCCTACAAGATGGGAAAGATCTTCCGCAAACTCCCCTCTTTCTGTTAGACATCTACTTCAATTTCTAGTTCAATGCATATAAGGGAGGGGCTAGATTCCACTCAGAGATCTAAATAGAAAACAGAATGGTCGAAGATGAGAACATGACAATTTTAGACGGAAATTTTTTTCTATTGCGCAGTTGCCTTGACAATTTTGTATCCAGAGGCTTTGCGAAGTCTATTCATGACAGCCAGACCAAGTCCTTCTATGGGTATGCCCTCGGCAAGTATGATGTCAACATCTTCGGAATCGAATTCTCTCAAAAGCCTGAACAAATTCTTCGCAATAACTGCCAAATCGCTTCTGCTTCCAAGAGATTTCACAACATCAGCCTTATAGAAAGCAACTGTTTCATCAGTGGCAAGAACGCCAATTTTTTTGCCTTTCCGCACATATGATTCCACCAATTCTTTCACTTTGTTTATCACTGCTGGAACTACGCCTTCCACAACAATCACTTCTGCATTTGGGGCATAATGTTTGTGCTTCACCCCTGGAGAACGCGCTTTCTCTATTGGCAATGCTTTTTCGGCAATTGCAACAGGATTGAGCTCCACTTTGCCAAGTGTCTTCTTCAAAATTTCATACGGTGTCCCTCCTGGACGCAGAATTTGCGGCGGGTCAACTGTCATATCTAAAACTGTGGATTCCACTCCAATATGCGTCGGTCCTGCGTCTAGAATAACATCTATTCTACCTTCAAGGTCATCCAAAACGTGTTTCGCTGTTGTCGGACTTGGCTTTCCCGCGAGGTTTGCGCTTGGAGCTGCAATGGGACAGCTGCTTTCTCTAATCAAAGCCAACGCAACATTATGCCTAGGCTTTCTAACAGCTATCGTGCCTAAACCAGCAACAGTCACGTCTGGCACAAGTTCTGAACGTTTAAAAATTAACGTTAAAGGTCCTGGCCAAAACGTTTTCATTAATTTTTCGGCTTTAGGCAGGATTCCTTTGGCTATTCTGTAAACATCTTTCATATTTCCTACGTGCACTATAGGCGGATTATCAGGCGGTCGTTTTTTCGCCTTAAAAAGGGCTGAAACTGCTTTTGGGTTTAATGCGTTTGCGCCTAAGCCGTATACTGTTTCTGTTGGAAAAGCTACTAAGCCGCCTTTCTTAATGAAGCCTGCTGCTATTCGAATCTTTTCTATTTCAGGTTCTTGCGGATCAATTTGCAGCACTATAGTTTTCTTCATTAATTTGTCATACTCTTCGGGTGTTAATGCCTTTTAAAAATGTAGTATCTTGTCTCTTTTATCTTGTTTCTTTTCAGCAAAAAACGTTGAAGGATTTTTGCTGTAGATTTTCGAAGGACATCTTTTAACCACAGATTTGAATCATTCCAGATCCGAACATCTACTTTCTCGCGACGCATTAAGATTAAAAAAGATGAATGAAATTTGTCAAACAACGTAGTAATCGATGACTTTTTTCATGCTTTTAGGTGCAACTTGTTTCTTGGCAAGCTGTTTTAGTATATTTATTATTTGAGGTTGAAAACGAGCTATGTCAGTTAAGCTAACCAAACCAACGAGGCGTTTTTCATTAACCACAGGCAACTTCTTAATCTTCATCTGAAACATCAGCCTCACAGCCTCATCCAAATCCATGCTGGGCTCAACAACAACCAAGGGACTTGACATGACATCCTTCACTTTAGTCTTGTTCGAATCTTTCGCTTCTGCAACCACCCTCTTTAAGAGGTCTCTTTCGGTTATTATGCCCATGGCTTTCCCTTTTTTAACAGCGATTAAACAGCCTATCTCAAACTTGTTCATGACGTCAGCAGCCTCTTTAACCGTTGAATTTTCATCGATAGTTATTACTTCCTTCACCATGACATCCTCAACTTTCAGCGACATGCCGCTTTCTTCCTCTTTCTTCCGCGACAACAAAATCACCAAATCTTCTATTCTCTTAAAATCTCATATATAAACTGATGTGCAGAGCTTTTTCTTCACTAACCAAGCAATTTACGAACAAGTGTTTCAGCATTTTTGCTGACGGGAATTTTTGCACGTTCAAACTTTTCTTTAGGCTTAGTGAATGGTCTAGTAGCATCAATGCCCATCTTAGTCGTCAAACCTGTCTCTTGATCAGCAGAAGAGTCCAATGTTGAACCGCGTACGTTATTTATGATAACTAGGTCTTCGCTTGCTTGGAAACGCGTCGCAACAGCCCATTCAACGTCAGAAACATTAAACACGTCAATGTCGGAATCCACAATTACAGCATGCTTAAGGCTCGGATGCGCAGCAAAAGCAGCCAATAAAGCGTTTTTTCCGTCGCCATCAAGCTGTTTTTCAATGGATACTATTGCATGAAGCCACCCGCTTCCGCCAACTGAAAGATTAACAGCATATACTTTCGGCACAATTTTCGAAACAGCTTCCCAAATCAAGACTTCATGCGGCAACCCCATAAGAAGCCTATGCTCAGCTCCCGACGGCAAAAGCGCCTGATAAACATACTCTCTGCGATGCATAACACCAACAATTTCCACCACTGGCTGCTTCCTTTGAACATCGTACGTTCCAGTTATATCCACAAAAGGACCTTCTGCCACTTCCTTTGTTGCAGAGATTCTACCTTCCAAAACCAATTCTGCCTCTGCTGGAGCGCAAGCATTCACATGTTCGCATTCAACCAAGCTTAAGCCATCATCCATCAACACATTTGCAATGTTAAACTCGTTCACTCCAAAAGGAACAGGTGAAGAAGCAGCAAGCAAAACTGCAGGATGAACACCAATGGAAATTGACACATCCAAATCTTTTTTTGCTTCTTTTGCCATTTGCCACAATTTGAAGAGATGCCGCGGAACCAAACGGATCGCCAGATGCTTCTTGTCTAAAACTTGAAGGCGATGTATAGATACATTCTCAACGTTTCCATCAACACTTTTTGCATAAACAACAGCCGAAGTGATGTATTGTCCTGCATCCTTTTCAAAATGTGTTAAAATCGGAATCTTGAATAAGTCAATGTTCTCAATAACTTCCTTCACTGCGCTATCCCTAACAACTTTTGATTTTTTCGATGAACGCCAAGCATCTGTTAATTTTTGATAAAGTCCACTTTGATCAACGTCGAGTGCCGAGCAAATTCTTTTTCTAGTTCCGCAAACGTTGGCAACAACTCTTGTTTCATAATCCTTTACTTTCTCGAATAGAAGGATTGGGCCTTGATTATCAAAATTCTTCATGACATGTGAAATTTCAAAATGCGGAGATACCTCATCTTTTACATGTAAAACTTCTTTCTCCTTTTCCATTCGCTTAAGAAATTCTCTAAGGCTCATGCTGTTGTTCCCTCTTTCTCCGCTTCTGCACGGACAACTTTTTCAATCAACTTCATGAAAGTTGATTGGGCTTGCATTTCGCTAAGTGTTTCTAAATAGATGGAAACTAGCGCTATTTTTCCTTTTCTCGAGGCAACGTATTCGGCAAACATTCGAGCTGAAATTGCATTTTTATCGCCTAACAAGATGGATGAGGAAGGGGGTCCAAGCAAATCTCTTGGTTTTGGAACGGCGATTGCCAGCGTTCCAAGTTTGTCTTCCCTTTCGCTTAGCAGAATTAAGCATGAATTGCTTGTCTCCATATACACCGCTAGAAAATGCATGTTTTGCTCAACAATTTCGTCTTTAACAATTTTCGCGCGGTCCATCTGCAAATCTCCATTGCTTATTTATAGCTTCATGCTTCACTATTTATCGTTTTCAAAGGCGATGCAAAAAATGGCTGAAAATCAAGCGGAAAAAATCTTGCAAATTCTCCGAAAAACATTCACGACGCCAAAGTGGATAACCTCAAACGAAGACCCGTTTAAAACGTTAATTGTAACAGTGATTTCACAAAACACAGCTGACAGAAACACTGCAAAAGCCTTCGAAAGCCTTTCGAAAAAATTCAAAATAACGCCCGAAGTGCTGGCGAACGCTGAAACAAGCCAAATTGAAGAATGCTTGAAAGTGGCTGGTCTATACAGAAACAAAGCCAAAACAATAAAACAACTGTCAAAAATAATCTTTGAAAAATTCCACGGTAACCTAAAATCAATCTTATCATTACCATTTGAGGAAGCAAGAAAAACACTTCTGCAACTTCCCGGTGTTGGACCCAAAACAGCTGATGTTGTCTTGCTATTCTGCGCAGAAAAACCCACAATCCCAGTCGACACGCATGTTAACCGCGTGGCAAAACGATTGGGCTTAGCACCTGCGAATGGAGATTATGAAATGGTTCGCGAATCCCTTCAATCATTTTATAATCCAAAGGATTATTTACCAATTCATGTATTGCTTATTTTGCTGGGCAGAAAATATTGCAGAGCTAGAAATCCATTGTGCAAGCAATGTCCGCTAAATACGCTTTGTCCATCCAAACATTTATGGGATAAAACATGAATGAGTTGCCAAAAAAGGTTGCAGAATATTTTCCATACGCTGAGGTTAGGCCTTTTCAAGACGAATTCACTGGAACAATCTTTGAGGCTGTCGAGAACGGCAGTTCTGTCCTCATTGAGGGAAGCAACGGCCTAGGAAAAACTGTTGCCGCATTATCTGCATGTCTTCCTAGGGCTGTGGAGAAGAATTTAAAAATATTATATGCTGCACGAACGCATCGTCAACACGACCGCGTAATCGAAGAATTAAAGGCTATTTCGAGAAGGCAACCGATTTCTGGAATTTCAATCCGCGGGCGCCACGAAATGTGTCTCAACAATTTTGTGACAAGACACGCGTTAGACACTAGGGCGATCATGGAAGTCTGCGAATTGTTAAAGGCTCGGGATAGATGTCCCTATTACCGAAATATGGAAGAGAGAACAGATGAATATTATGAAATCCAGCAGCGAATCACTTCTCTTCCATGTAAGGCTTCGGAAATTCAAAAAATCTGTCAGAGAAGAGGCTTCTGTCCCTATGAGCTTGTGAAAGCTTCATTGGCGGATGTAAACGTAATTGCTTTGAGCTATCTTTACATTTTTGACCCAGTAATCCGCAATGCCTTTCTCAAAAACTTGGATACACCCCCGCACAAAATCATACTAATCGTTGATGAGGCACACAACCTTCCTGAAACAGCCATCGAAATTGCAAGCAGCAGCCTATCCCTTTTCGCCATCAAGCAAGCGGAACTTGAAGCCAAAAAATTCAACAATGGAGACATTGCTATTTTCGCAAAAATTCTCAGAAACGAAATCGAGAAGTTGGCGGGAAAAATCGAAAAAGAAGCTTTGGTTTCGTCGGAATTTCTTACAGAACTTGTCCAAGAAAAAGCTGACATAGATACCTCACAAACATTTTTTGAACATCTGCACGGAATTGGGAACTCGATAAAGCGGACCTTGCTTGCGGAGGGCAAATATCCGCGTTCCTACATTCATGGAATGGGCGAGTTTCTTTTAAAATGGCTAGAAACAGCTGAAGATCAGTCCTTTGTAAACGTGATAAGTAAATACGTCTCTAAAATGGGCGTAACCACAGCAAAACTGGAAATAGTTTCTTTAGATCCTTCAAAAACAACTGCGCCAGTTTTCTTTTCTGTCCACTCCAACATCGTCATGTCAGGAACACTTCAGCCATTAGAAGCGTACACGCAAATAACGAAGCTTCCAGAAAACACCATCAAAAGCATAGTACCATCTCCTTTTCCAAAAGAGCACGTTTTGCCACTTATCTGCTGTGGTGTCACGACAGCCATGGAGAAAAGAACACCGCAAATGTATAGTAAAATTATAAAGCGAATAAAGGAAGTCACCCAGAACACTCCTGCAAACACTGGAATTTTCGCCGCTTCCTTTGAGGTTTTGGACGCCTTAATTAGCAGTGAATTGGGAAAGGCGGTGGATA
The DNA here is from genome assembly GCA_964558305.1 of uncultured Candidatus Bathyarchaeia archaeon. Classification (GTDB taxonomy): domain Archaea; phylum Thermoproteota; class Bathyarchaeia; order Bathyarchaeales; family Bathycorpusculaceae; genus CAZLCE01. The sequence continues at coordinate 8,023 of CAZLCE010000004.1, read as the reverse complement.
AACCGCTTTTTTATGAGCATAGAGGCATGAGTTCCAGAGAAAATGAGAAAATGGTTGCAGAGTTTAAAGCATGTGCCAAACAAGAAGGCGCAATACTTCTCGGAGTTCAGGGCGGACGTTCCTCGGAAGGTGTGGATTACCCTGGCGATCAGATGAACTCTGTTGTAATTGTAGGGGTACCTTATGCAGAGCCAACCCCGAAGGTGAAAGCTCAAATAGGCTATTTTGAAAAACATTATCCAGGATTTGGGCGTGAGTACGGTTATGTTCTTCCAGCAATGAAAAAAGCTTCTCAAGCCGCAGGAAGACCAATCAGAACTCTTGAAGATAAAGGTGCAATAATTTTTCTTGATTACCGTTTTGCTACACAATATTGTCAGCGTTTTCTTCCTTCATGGATACGGAATAATTTGAAGATTTTGCCAGACAGAGATGGAGCCATTGCATGGGAACTAGGCCGCTTTTTTAAAAAAGTTTCCGAAACTCCGTAAATTCTGATTGGTTTTCTTCTATAAAAGCTTGAATTTCCTTAAAGTTTTTATCAAGCTTGATTTTTCCTAAAGTGATTCTTGAAATCTCTCCGGAAACGGGAGTGAAAATTTTAATATTTTTCCTAAGGTAGTCGATTTCTTGTAAGACGCCTATTCCGAGGAATTTTCTTTTTGCATCATGCAAAGCGATAAGTAATCCTTCTTCTTCGCCTTTTCGAATAACAATGACTCTCTTCTTTGAGTGTTCTTCAACTTTTTTTATGTTGTCTGCATTAATCCAGCGCCTTTTGCCGATAACTATGCAAATTCTATCTTCTAGTTCTGCAAAATGTAATGGTTTACTTCCCAAAAGCTCGTAGATTTTTCTTGCTTGTCGGGTGTTTTCGTGTGCCTTGCCTAAGCCAAGCAGATCGTTTCCTTCAATTTCCAGCCAGCCTAACGGAAGGGATTGCACTTTTGCATTTCTCAAGTATTTTACGTATCCCAGTTCCCGCAAGTTCCTTCGTTTTTCTCTGCTTCTTTGCCTTATGGCTGGAGGAGACTCCACAACAACTTTTCTGAGTTTTTCAAGACTGTTTATAACAAGCGCAAGCTCGTCTTTTTGTTGAATACAGAAAACTATATCTGGCTCAAGCTTTTCAACAAGCTGAATCTTATATTTGCCTGCGTCCTCTCCCTCAACCCAACCATCAGTATTGATAACAATAAAATCTGGGTCATTATCTAAAATTTCCTTTTTTAGCGTGGTCAAACCTTCAATTACCTTATTTACGGCGCCGTTTGGCGAAGTGACGCCCACAAAGAAAGCGTTCTTCGTTTCTAGATTGAATAAATCCCATATAGGCTTCGTTACAAAAGCATAGGCAATGGTGCACGGTGGCCCTATGTCTGCTTGACCTAAATCTCCATCCAGAATCGCAACTTTCTTTTTTTCAGAAATGAGCTTATTTATTAAGTATGTGCAAAAACTGGTTTTTCCAGAATCTACTGTGCCTAACACTATTGCGGTGACTGGCTTTGTTTGATTTTCTACAAGTTCTTCAAAGGATTTGACCCATGATGGTGGGATGGTGTCCCCTTCAACTTCCTCGACGTTCGCGTTTTCCCCAAGTGAAATTTCAAACGTAGCTTTTTCCTCTACTGCGAATGGTAGTCTCTTTCCTTCACGTATCACAACCTTGCTTGCGCTACCTAGTGTAGAGCCAAATACTTTCACTTTACCAGAAGTCACCATAACAGAGGCTGGGCCATCAACTAGCAAAGTATTGCCGCTGTCAATTGTACGTTTCGTTTGTCTTCCTCCGTGTAAATGTATACCCATTTCTTCCGGCGATTTTTATGGCGGAAACAATGTCTCTTAATCCTCTTCTATGCTTAGTTTCACTTAGGTAACGGTCTGTTCCAGCCTCGCTCACACTTTCTAACATCACATTCGAAGGTAATGCGTCATCCAAAACCTGCAAAAGTTTTTCTTTATAAGATCGTACCCCATCGCCAATTTTCACTGAAACCGAGGTGGTCGGAATTTTTTCAATGTTTTTCAAAACATCCTTTATCTTATTTAGTGTCTCTTCAACGCTAAAACAGTTTTCTGTTTCAATCACTTTTCCATCCGCTAGAACTGCCAATCCGAAAATTTCGCCTGGATCCACGCCTATAACGATTTTCCCATAATGTTCTTTTCCTTGAATAATTTGCAATGCTTCGTTTATCAACGCCTCTGGCTTCATACCCTCTTTATATATCAAAACTTTTTCGTGGTTTATTTGAGGTTGCTCTTTTTCTGTTGTTATGACAACTTTGATTTCTATGGGGATGGGTTCTTTCGGGATTATACTCAGAAACGGTATGTTTTTTCTTTTCAATTCGTTGACGATTAGGTAGTAGGCCTTTCCTGAAACTGTTACAACGGCAATCTTTGCTTTCATGCGGCTTTCCTATTTTTATGGATGTTTTGAACACAAAATAAATTATTAGTTTAGTGGTTTATATTCGTTGATGTGTGTGACCGTGCTAAAAAACATTCCAACCGGCTGCAAGATTATTGACGAGATTCTCGAAGGGGGCATCCCATTCGAAAGTGTTAGTTTGATATATGGAGAACCAGAGACTGGAAAAACCACTCTAGCAACGCAATGCGCCATAAACTGTGCAAGACGAGGTTACAAAGCATTATTTGTGGATTGCGACAGCACATTTTCCGTTCGAAGACTGTCTCAAATTGCTTCTGAGAACTTCAAAGAAATTGCAGAGTTAATAATTCTGATGAAGCCAAATGATTTTCGTGAACAAACAATAGTGGTGGATCAGTTAACGGAGTTTGTAACAAAAAATTTTGGGCTCATAGTTATTGATACCATCACATCGCTTTATCGTGTAAAAGTCGCAGAATCTCCAGAGAAAACATTTGAACTGAACCGTGAATTAAATAGGCAGATGGCGTTGTTGGCGCAGATTGCAAAAACCCAGAAAATCGCGGTTTTAATAACAAGTCAAGTTCGAAGCGCTTTTAACGAGACTCCTGTAAGCATAGAACCAGTTGCCACGAGGGTTTTAAAATTCTGGGCTGACACAATAATCGCCATGAAACCTACTGAGAATGCACAAATAATCAAGGCAATCTTGGAAAAAAGTCAAAAAAGGATTCAGCCCTTAACTTGCCACTTGAAAATAGAAGAGACTGGACTCCACGAGGTTCGTTAATAGGGAGCTTGCGAAAATGGAAATGATGGAACTAATTATCAAAGCATTAATATTCATATTTCCAGTGTACTCTACAAATGCCATACCTGTAATCACTGGTGGAGGCTGTCCAATAGATTTCGGGAAAAAATTTTTTGATGGAAAACCAATCTTTGGAAAAAACAAGACTCTTAGAGGTTTCTTTTCAGGACTGGCTGTTGGAACAGCTGTTGGCATCTTAGAAAGCGTGTTTTTTCCAGAGTATCCTGTTTTCTTTGGTTTTTTGTTATCTTTAGGGGCTTTACTTGGAGATTTAACTGGAGCGTTTTTGAAGAGACGGGTTGGACTTGCTCCTGGAGACTTGTTGCCCGTTGTTGATCAGGTGGATTTTATTCTTGGGGCAATAGTGTTTTCTCTGCCGTTGCAAATTTTGTCTTCTTTGGAACTTGCCATAGCTGTTTTGGTTATAACTCCTCCTATTCACTTGTTGACTAATTTTGTAGCTTACAAGCTTGGCTTGAAAAATAATCCTTGGTAAAACTTGTCAATGGTTGTTTTGGTTTTTTAACATATTTAAATAGGCTTGTAGTGTTGGTCTCTGCGGATTTTATAGCCCCCTTACATATAGGTTGAACCAACGTATAGTACGGTGTCATCTTAAATTGATGCGTATGATTTTCTGCTAGTTTCTAAATCTATTTCAAATGCGCTGGTTGGGTTTTCCAGTGCAAAGTTATTTAAAACTTCTGGATGAATCTCGCCTAAAATGCCTAAACGTTTACCCTTAACGTAAACAGCGGCTGTTCTGCCTTCCAAAAAGCTCGCATGCCCAGCTTCCCTAATCTGCCATTTTTTAAAGCCAAAATTCACAAGCAAAGCCTCACAAAAAGATTTCACCTCGGTAAAGTTAGCCGTGGAATGCGATGAAACAGCAGCCACATGCAGTCTCCTTTCACACATACCCTCTAATCTAGCATTAATTTTTGTAACATCCGAAACTTCAAAAAGCCGCTGCGGAAAACTCTCATGCTTGTTCTCAGCCAAACTATTCAAAAGCCCAGGCAACAACGCTTCCCGCATAATAGTGTACTCTGTTGAAACAGGATTCGCAAGCCTCACTGGCTTTTCTGCTTTCAAACGCATAAACTCATAATGCACACGCTCATTAGTAAGCGTGAAATTCATGACCTCCAAGAATCCCAAACCAACCATAATCTGCCGAACAACATTCGCAACTCTGTGGGCTGGATGCTGTTCACCGACGGTCACGGCTGCTGGAATTGTAGGCTTCAGCCTATCATACCCATATCCTATGGCAACTTCCTCAACCAAATCCGCCTCATGCAAAATGTCAACGCGATAAGCTGGAAACGAAACCTCCAAAACACCCTTATCCACTCTATTTGCATCCAATCTGCATCTTCGTAAACACTTCACAGCCTCATCCTCTGAAACCTCTAAACCCAGAAGCCTATTAGCATAATCAACTCTCAGCCTCATTTTCTCAGGGCTTAAATCAGGCGAAATTATCGTGCGGTCTGGGCACCTTACACGAACCTTCTCGATTTTGCCACCCATATCCGCCAAAGCCGTGACCAGCACCTTCAAACTTTTCTCAACAGCATCATAACTAGTACCCGTAATATCCAAAAACAAATTCTTCGTGTTAACATCAACCCTCGTCAACTCCCCATTTATAATCGGCGGCATCGAAAGAACAGCCCCATCCCTGTCAATCAACAATGGATACTTAGACGCCCAATCCACAAGATGCGCATAAGCCATGCCCTTCTCGTGTTTCTCCAAGATCTCTTTCAAATTCATCTCTTCACTCTTGCCCAAAGGAACAAACTTCACACTCGTGGGCTCAACAGCCGTAAAAGTGAAAGGCGACTTAACAACATCCAAATTATGAATTCCAATAGAAGCCTTCTTCCTATCCCTACCTACACCCCAATGCAAGTCTTCCTGCATCTCCATCAACTCAACAACCGCGTCCTCATCAAGCCGCATGCCATACACTACAGCAGCAAGCATAAACGGTCTAACATTGGCAACAGCCTCATCTATGATAAGCGTGGTTTTCGGTTCTTTTGCCCTGTACTCTGGCAGTCCAGTCTCCCACTCCATAAAACCCTTCAAAGCCCTAGCAACACCAGCATAACTGCAAAAATCAATACGGTTCGGATTATACTCAACCTTCACATAATCCTCGCCAATCTCCTCCAAATCAAAGCCAAGCCAAGGCAACCACTTAGTCAAATCCTCAACCATAATTTTTCTACCAACGAATCTGGAAAATCTTTCTGCATTAAGCGTAATCACTGGCATAACGACGTCCTCCTAAGCCATTCCAAACGATTACCATACAACATCCTAATATCATCCAAACCAAGCTCAATCATAGCCAAACGCTCCAATCCGCCACCCCACGCAAGCACAGGATACTTAATCCCCACAGGCGCCAAAACCTCTGGTCTGAACATGCCCATTCCGCAAAGCTCAATCCACCGCTCAAGTTTTGGATGATAAACAACCGCCTGCGCTGAAGGCTCCGTGTACGGAAAATAGCACGGCCAAAAAGCTATCTTCTTCAACCCAAACTTTGTGTAGAAAGTTTTTAATGTTCCCATCAAATCTCTGAGCGTCACATTTTCACCAACAACTATGCCCTCAATCTGATGGAACTCGGCAATGTTCTTGTACGTAAGCTGCTCATTTCGATAAACCCTATCCACAGAGAATACTTTTATGGGCGGCTTCTTATGCTGCGAAAGATATTTTATTGTCTCAGCCGTTGTATGCGTCCGCAAAACAAGCCTCTTCGCCTCTTTGGCACTCCACTTATAACGCCAACCCTTCGAACCCGTAGTCCAACCATTTTCATGCACCTTTGCAACAGCATCCACCACATTTTTAGAAGGCAGTTTTCCAGCCTTAGGATTAGCCAAATAGAAAGTGTCCATCATCTCCCTAGCCGGGTGATCCTGCGGCTGAAAAAGTGCATCAAAGTTCCAAAACGCAGTCTCCACAAGCGGTCCGCGAATCTCTGTGAAACCCATCTCCAAAAAAATTTCACGTGCGCGCTGAATAATCTGTTGTAACGGATGAACCTTGCCAGGATAAACAGCAGGTCCAGACGCTGTAACATCGAATTTTCTAAGCTTTGTTTCACGCCACTTCTTCGTTATGATAAGTTCTGGCGTCAGCAGGGTTACTTCTTCCGCAACCTCTAATCCTTTCTTGACAAGCTTCCAGCCTTTTTTTGTAAGTTCCAGTTCATACGTGGATTTTTCTTTTGTTTCCACTAGCTTACGCCTTTTTAGTGTGGCAACGGCTTGTTGAGGATTCTTATCAAGTTCTTCAATAACCACAGTGTCCTTTTCTGCCAAAAGTTCCAAAAGCTTTTCATCCGCGCCCTTTTTAGGTTTCTGAGTCAGTAAAGATTCAACGAGAGCGATTGTGCCTTTCTTCTGATTTATGACAGCCCAGTTTTTCTTCACCAGCCAACCCAATGCCACAGAAACAGCATTAGAAGAAATATCTACCTCCTTTGGAATGTTCGATAATAATGCTTCGCCACCCATTTTATAGAGTACATCCAAAATTCTGCGTTCAGGCAACTGCCTTTCAGCGTAGAGTTTTCCTTCCTTGTTAAGCTTCGCAATAGTTTGTTTTTTCTCTTTCATTTTCACAAGTTTCTTCTCTTGCAACGTCAAGGCTGCACGCATTACTGCTGCGTCGGATAATCCACTTTCATTTATCACCTGCTCAACCGAAGCCTTTCCATCCAGCCTTTCTACGATTAAAAGCGTTTTACGCTCATGTTCTCTAAGTTCAATCATGGCATTTCCCTTCGTGAATGTGGCAATCTAAACTTCGTAATGTAGTTGCATTAGTTTTAATAAAAGTATGCATGTTCTTCGATGGCTTTTGTTCAGAAGAAGCTTGCCTTTTTAAGTAAATTGGCGGGGCATCACTTCACCGTCAACAACAGAGAAATGCAAAAAACAATATTTATAGCTTATTCTAACCTAACAATGCCAAGCTGTCTTGGGCTTTCTTTCACACAAAATTTAATACAGTTTTCATGAATTGTATAAGGAGCTAAGCCAAAGAAGGCGGCATACAATTGACAGACGAAGAAAAAAACGAAATGGTTGTCACCCCCTGGGAAGTTAGAGGCAAAGTCGACTATGAACGTTTAATCCGCGAATTCGGCACCCAACCAATAACAGAAGAACTACTAAAAAAAATGGCGAAATATACAGGCAAGCTTCACCCTCAACTTCGCAGAAAACTCTTCTTCTCACATCGAGACATGGACGTCGTCCTCGATCTGTACGAAAAAGGAGTAAAATTTGTTTTATACACTGGTAGAGGTCCTTCAGGCCCAGTTCACATTGGGCATCTCATCCCATGGATTTTCACAAAACATCTACAAGACAAATTTAAAACAAGACTTTATTTCCAAATGACAGACGACGAAAAATTCGTAATAGAAGACAACCTGAAACTTGAACAGACAAAAAATTTTGCCTATGAAAATGCTTTAGACCTAATAGCCTTAGGCTTCGAACCAGAAAACACGTTCATAATTTATGATGTGCAAGACATAGATTTACTTTACGACATTGCCTTAGAAGTTGCAAAACGCATAACCTATTCAACCGCAAAAGCTACCTTCGGATTTCAAGACAACACAAACATCGGCTGGATTTTCTGGCCAGCCATCCAAGCAGTACCATGCTTTATACATGCAAAATTAACTGGAGAAAACGTTCCAGCCCTCATCCCAGCAGCCATAGACCAAGACCCATACTGGCGAGTAACCCGCGACATAGCCCAAA